>CAIXPF010000171.1 GCA_903921205.1 uncultured Acidimicrobiia bacterium
CCCGCCCGACACCTCGCGCACCGCGGCCAGCACATCGCCGCCGCGATAGTCGACCGCAGCATCGGCACCGAGGGCCAGGCAACGATCGATCTTGCCCGCGGAGCAGGTGACCACCACCCGGGCACCGGCCCACCGGGCGATCTGGATCGCCGCCGTGCCTACGCCGGACGCGCCGCCGTGCACCAACGCCACTCCCCCGGGGCCCAACCCTCCCTGCAGCACCAGGGCGTCCCAGGCGGTGAGCCACACCTCGGGGATCGCCGCGGCATCGGCGACGTCCACCCCGGCGGGCACCGCGATGGCCTGGCGCTCGTGGACGGTGACCTGGGAGGCGTAGCCACCACCGGCCAGGATGCCCATCACCGCGTCGCCGACCTTCCAGGCGGTCACCCGGGCACCCACCGAACCGACCCGCCCGGCGAACTCGAGGCCCGGGATCTCATGGTCGGGCCTCGGTCCCGGCTGCGGGTAGCGGCCGATGCGTTGGAGCAGGTCGGCCCGGTTGACGGCGGTGGCGACGATGTCGACGACGACCTCCTCGGGGCCCGCCTGCAGGTCCGGCAACTCCTGCACGGTCATGACCTCGGTCCCGCCGTACCCGTTCAACACCACTGCGCGCATGACGCCTCCTGGTTCCGTGATCCGACCGGGATGACCGGTGCGACCGTGCCCCACCGACCCTAGTTCGACCGTCGCCGGCCACGAACCCGCCCGACACCGCCCGACACCACCCGACACAGCACGGCCCGCCGGCGGGCATGGCGGGCATGGCGGGCAGCAGGGGTTGGCGACCCGGGACGGCGGATGGAAGGATGCGTGCCCGGTGAACGACGACGTGCCGGCCTGGATCCGGGCCACCTATCTGGTGTCCGCTGCGGCCGACGAGATCGACGCCGTGGCCCGTGGCCTGGCCACCGAACAGAGCGTCGAGATGCCCCTCGACGCCATCACCGACCGCCGGGTGCTCGACGAGGTGGCCGGTCGCGTCGAGGCCGTCGCCGAGCGTGCACCGGGCTGCTACGCCGTCACCCTCTCCCTCGCCGCCGAGACCGTCGGCAACGAGACCGCCCAACTGCTGAACATGCTGTTCGGCAACTGCTCGCTGCACGACGCCGTCCGCCTCGTCGAGGTCGAGCTGCCCCAGGCGCTGCTGGCGTCCTTCAGCGGGCCCCGCCTTGGGATCGACGGGCTGCGGCAACTGTGCGGCGCCGGGGATCGGCCGCTCACCTGCACGGCGCTCAAGCCGCAGGGCCTCGGCGCCGCGGCGCTCGCGGCGCTGTGCGAGCGATTCGCCCTCGCCGGCCTCGACTTCGTCAAGGACGACCACGGCCTCGCCGACCAGGTGGCCGCCCCCTTCGCCGAGCGGGTGGCCGCCTGCCAGGCCGCGGTCGAACGGGCCAACGAGCGCACCGGCGGGTCCACCCGCTACGTGCCGAGCCTGGTCGGCTCGCCGCGCACCCTGACCCGCCAGGCCCGGCTGGCCCGCGACCTCGGTGTCCGCGCCGTGCTGGTGGCGCCCAGCCTGATCGGCCTCGGCGCCTTCCGCGAGCTGGTCGACGAGGACCTCGACGGCATGGCGGTGCTCGCCCACCCGGCCTACGCCGGGGCCGCCCGCGTCGACCCGCCGTTGCTGCTCGGCGGGCTGTTCCGCCTGCTCGGCGCCGACGCCACGATCTTCCCCAACGTCGGCGGCCGGTTCTCGTACTCGGCCGAACGCTGCGGGGCCATCGCCGAGCAGGCCCGCCGGCCGTGGGCACACCTGGCGCCCTGTCTGCCGGTGCCGGCCGGCGGCATGACCCCCGATCGGGCCGGCGAGATGATCGGTGCCTACGGCAACGACGTCATGCTGCTCATCGGCGGTGCGCTGCTCGCCGCCGGCGACCGGCTCGACCACGAAGCACGCCGATTCGTCACCGCCGTGGCCGACGCAGGAGCCTGACCCCGCCATGACCCCCACCGCCGACGAGCACCACCCGAACGAACCGACTGAGGCGCCGGCACCGCACCGTCGCCACGACGGCGCCTACCGGTGGGAGCAGGTCGAGCTGCTGGCCTACAAGGCCGAGGGCACGGCCCCGTTCCGCGACGTGACCCGTCAGGTGCTCATCGAGCGGCCCGAGCTGGGTTGCCAGCTGCGGTACTTCGAGGTCGCGCCGGGCGGGCACTCCACCCTCGAACGGCACGAGCACGTCCACGGGGTCATGGTGCTGCGCGGCCGTGGGGCGTGCCTGGTCCGCGACACGGTCATCGAGCTCGCCACCAACGACCTGGTGACCGTGCCCCCGATGACCTGGCACCAGTTCCGCGCCGGCGACGAGGAGCCGCTGGGCTTCCTGTGCATGGTCAACGCCGAACGCGACCGGCCGATCCTGCCGACCGACGAGGAGCTCGCCGACCTGCGACGCGACCCCGTCGTCGCCGCCTTCATCCGGACCTGAGCAGCCCGGCGCTCAACCGGCGGCCCACCGCTGCCGATACCGACTGCAGCGGTGATCTCGGTGGGCGAGATCACCCGAAGGCCGAGGAGCGCGATGCACGTCCTGTTCGCCGCCGCCGAACTCGCCCCGCTGGTCAAGGTCGGCGGGCTCGGGGAAGCCGCCTGTGGCCTGGTGCGCAGCCTGCGCCGGGCCGGCCACCGGGTCGACGTCGTGGTCCCCGACTACGGACCCAGCCTGCTGGAGCTCGATCCGACACCACCGCGCCCGGTACCCGTGCCGGCTTGGGCCGGGCCGGCCACCGTGCGCCGGTTCACCCTCGAGGGGCTCGGCGCGGTCCATGCCGTCGACGTCGCCGGGATGGCACGCCGTCATCCCTACGTGCACCCCGACACCGGCGAGGGCTGGGCCGACAACGACCGACGGTTCTTCGCCTTCTCCCAGGCCGTGGCGGCGCTCGCCGGCGCATGGCGTCCTGACGTCGTGCACCTCAACGACTGGCACACCGCCACGACGCTGGCCGCGCTCGACCCGACCATCCCGACGGTGTTCACCATCCACAACCTTGCCTACCAGGGCTGGGCCGACGAAGGTTGGCTCGTCGCCCTCGGCCCGCGCGCCGGGGCGTTCCGCCATCGCAACGCCTGCAACCCCATGGCCGGAGCCATCCGCCTCGCCGACCGCATCGTCGCGGTGTCGCCCACCTACGCCGCCGAGATCCGCCGGCCCGAACACGGTGAGGGGCTCGCCGAGCTGCTCGAGGACGCACGGGACCGGCTCACCGGTATCCGCAACGGGATCGACACCGAACGCTGGGACCCGGCCACCGACCGGTACCTGCCCGCGGCGTTCACCGCGGCCGAGCTCGACGGGCGCGACGTGTGCGGCCGCTCGCTGCGCCGGCTGGCCGGCTTCACCGACGACCGCGACCCGGTGATCGGCGTCGTGGCCCGTCTGGTCGAGCAGAAGGGCATCGACCTTGCGCTCGACCTGGCACCGCTGCTGGCCCACCTACCGGCCCGTATGGTGCTGGTCGGCGACGGCGATGCCCGCCTGGTGGGCCTCGCCCGTGCCGTCGCCGAACGCCACCCCGACCGGGTGTTCGTGTCGCCCTATGGCGAGGAGGTGGCCCACCTCGTCGCGGCCGGTTCGGACCTGATGCTGGTGCCGAGCCGGTTCGAGCCCTGCGGGTTGACCCAGATGGAGGCCATGGCCTACGGCTCCATCCCGGTCGTCAACGGCGTCGGCGGACTCCGCGACACGGTCATCGACGCCGACGCCGACCCGCGCCGGGGCAACGGGTTCCTGGCCGACCGGCCCGGACCGTTGCACCTGATGGACGCCGTGCACCGCGCGCTGCGTGCCCACCACGACGAACCACGCCGGCGGACCCTGCAACAGCGGGCCATGCGGTCCGACTGGAGCTGGACCGAGCCGGCGGCCGCCTATGCCGCCATCTACGCCGCCGCCTACAACGTGGTAGCCGACCGAGCGGTCTCCGACCGGGCGGCCTGCAGCCCGGCGCCCGATTCCAGCAGCGCCGCGATCTCGACGTCGGACCAGCCGATCTCGCTGAGCACCTCGACGGTGTGCTCCCCCAGCCGTGGCGCGTTGCGGAACAACCCCGTCGGCGACGAGCTGAAGCTGGTGGCGTCCCGCACGTAACGGTACGGGCCCTCGCTGGGATGGTCGACCACCTCCAGCAGACCCACCGCCGCCAGTTGCGGGTCAGCGGCGGCCTCGTTCAGGTCGAGCACCGCCATGGCCGGGATCGAGTGCGCATCGCATGCGGCCAGCCAGTCCGCCGTGGTCCGCGTCGGGCACACCTCGGCGATGAAGCCGTAGGCCGCGTCGATGTTGGCGAGCCGGTTGTTGAACCCGGCGAAGCGCGGGTCGGTGGCGAGCTCGGGTCGGCCGGCAATGGCGAAGAAGTCCCGCCAGTGGGCGTCGGTGTAGGGCAGGATGCCGATCCAGCCGTCCTTGCTGCGGCAGGGCCGCCGTCGGTCCGACAGCACCCGTTCGTGGCCGACCGGGCCGATCGGGGGCTCGAAGGTGTGGCCCCGGTGGTGCTCGACGAGGTTGAACGCCACCATCGTCTCGAACATCGGCACCTCGACGGTCTGACCCTCGCCGGTGCGCAGGCGGTGCACCAGCGCGGCGAGCACCGCCTGGGCCAACGCCATACCGACCACCTTGTCGGCCACGATGGTCGGCAGGTACCGCGGCTCACCGAGCATCCGGCCCATCAACCACGCCGAGCCCGAAGCGGCCTGGATGGCGTCGTCGTAGGCCGGCCGGTCGGCGTAGGGCCCGCTCGAGCCGTACCCGTTGGCCACGCAGTAGATCACCTCCGGTCGCGCCGCCCGCACCGTGGTGGCGTCGAGGCCGAGGCGTTCGAGCGCCCCGCGGCGCATGTTGGTGACGACCACATCGGCCCCGGTCATCAGCTCGAGCGCCGCCCGGCGGCCGGCCGGATGCTTCAGGTCCAACGACACCGACCGCTTGTTGCGCTGCAGGTTCAGGGCGCTGGCGCTCATCCCCGGGTGACGGAACGGCGGCGAGTTCCGCGTCGTGTCACCCTCGAGGCTCTCGATGCGCACCACGTCCGCACCGTGATCGCCGAGGATGCGCGCCGCAAGGGGCCCCATCATCACCGTGGTCAGATCGACCACCCGGATGCCGTGGAGTGCGCCGGTGGCGCCGGGACCATCGCTCATGCCGTTCAGCATCGCGCGTCGGGGCCACGCCGGAGCCGTGAGTAGCGTTCGACGTCGTCCGACCCGTCCGTGACCTGCCACCGAGGTTTCCATGGTCCCGTCCCGCATACGCCGACCGCGGCTCCTGGCCCAGGTGGCCCGGGTGTCGCTCATCGCGGTGCTCGTCCTGCTCGTCGGCGCAGGTACCGCTGCTGCGCACGTCAGCGCCGACCCGGCCACGGTCCCCACGGACCGACCGGTCATCGTGGCCTTCACGGTCAAGCACGGCTGCGACGGGTCGCCCACCGTCCGCCTGCGCTTCGCAGTGCCCGACGGACTGCTCGGCGTCGGTGGCGCCCCCAAGGCCGGATGGAAGGTGGAGACCACCACCAAGACCGTGACCTTCTCCGGCGGGGAACTCGCCGCGACGGCAACCGATCACTTCGACCTCACCTTCACCGCCACCGGGGCGGCCCGAACCGTGTACTTCCCCCTGGTGCAGACCTGTTCCGCCGGCGAGCTGGCCTGGATCGCGGTGCCCGAGCCCGGCGGGGCCGAGCCGGCCTACCCGGCGCCTGCCGTGGTGATCTCCGGGAGCGATCCGCCGATCACGGTCGCCGTTGCGGGTGGGACCAAGCCCCCTTCGACCGAGCCGCCGTTGCCGGTGGTCACCACGCGGGCGACCGGCACCACCGGGACGACCACGGGGGCATCGAGCGGATCGACGGGCCCGGCCTCCACCACCGCCGCGGTGGCACCGGGCACGACCTCGCGAGCCGACGCCGCGCCGGACGACGACGGGTCCTCGGCACCGTCGGCGGCGCTTGCGGTGGCGGCGCTGGTGGCGGTCGGCGCCGTCGTCGCGACCGTGCTGGTTCGACGTCGGCGCCCCCGACGTCCTCACCACCGGCCTGACCCGGCCTGACCCGGCCTGACCCGGCCTGACCCGGCCTGACCCGGCCTGACCCGGCCTGACCCGGCCTGACCCGGCCTGGCCCCGTCGGATTCGGGCGGACCCGGACGGCGCACACGACGCAAGCCACTGCCGTGCTCGGATCCGGCTGGACCGGCCGTGGGCAGCGACCTGCGGTCGGCCGGCCGGATGGCCTACAGTGCCGACCGTGATTCTGAGAGTCATTTCCAAAATCGGGGAGCTGGTCCGCCGCCGCGACCGGCGGCTGCCCAGGGTCGGAACCACCTGTCTGCTGCTCGCCGTGGCCCTCGTGACCGCGGCCTGCGCCGGCAGCGACGCCGCGACGCCGCGCGACCGACCGGTCATCGTGGTCTCCTACCCGGTGCTGGGTGCGGTGGTGGCCGACGTCGTCGGCGATCAGGCCCAGGTCCGGGTGCTGATGGGCAACGGCGCAGACCCCCACGACTGGTCGCCCTCGGCCAAGGACATCGCCGCCGTGCGCAACGCCGACCTGGTGGTGGTCAACGGACTCGACCTCGAGGAGGGCCTCCACGACGCCCTGGACGAGGCGGAGGCCGCCGGCGTGCCCGTGTTCGAGGCCACCGATCATCTCGCCGTTCGCTCCCTCCAGCACGGCGACGGCGACCAGCCCGGGGACCACGGAGACGAGCACGCCGGCGGCGACCCGCACTTCTGGGTCGACCCGGTCTCGATGTCCTCGGTGGTCGACGGCCTCGTCACCACGATCGCCGACGAACTCGGCCTCGACGTGACCGCCCGGGCCACCGAGGTACGCGCCGGCCTCGCCGCCGTGGACGCACAGACGAGGACCAAGGTCGCCACCCTCCCCCAGACGCGACGCAAGCTGGTCACCGGCCACGAATCGCTCGGCTACTTCGCCGATCGGTACGGCTTCGAGCAGATCGGCGCGGTGGTCCCGTCGCTGTCCAGCCAGGCCGAGTCCTCCGCCGCGCAGCTGGCCGAGCTCGACGAGCAGATCCGTCGCGCCGGGGTGTCGGTGGTCTTCACCGAGATCGGCACGCCTGCGGCGGTGGCCAAGGCGGTGGCCAGGGAAACCGGTGCCACCCTGGTGCCGCTGGCGACCCATACGCTGCCCTCGGACGGGAAGTACCGTACGTTCATCGCCGAGCTGGCCGACCGCATCGTCGCTGCCCTGTCGGCCTGACCGGAGACGCCCGATGGGTCCGCTGCTGCAGCCCTTCCTCGACAACGAGTTCCTGCAGCGTGCGCTGCTGGCCGGTGTCCTGGTGGCTCTGGCCTGCGCGGTGGTCGGCACCTTCGTGGTCCTCCGGGGGCTGGCCTTCATCGGCGACGCCCTGGCCCACGGGGTCCTGCCCGGGGTGGCGCTGGCCATCCTGCTCGGTATGCCCGGCCTCGCCGGTGCCGCCCTCGGTGCCGCGGCGATGATCGGCGGGGTCTCGTTGGTGACCCGGCGCTCACAGCTGTCGGCCGACACCGCGATCGGCCTGCTCTTCGTCGGGATGCTCGCCCTCGGCGTGGTGATGGTCTCGCGCTCGGACTCCTTCACCGGCGACCTGGTCCGCATCCTCTTCGGTGAGCTGCTGGGGGTGAGCCGCGCCGACCTCGGACTGCAGGCCGTCGCCACCGTGGTCGTGGTGGCCACGACCCTGTTGCTGTCGCGACCGTTCCTGCTGCTGTGCATCGACCCCGAGCAGGCCGACGTAGCCGGTTTCCCCTCGCAGCGCTACCACGTGATCATGCTGGTGCTGGTGGCCGCCACCGTGATCGTGTCGTTCCAGACCGTCGGCACGCTGCTGGTGTTCGGCATGCTGCTCGCCCCCGCCGGTGCCGGCGCCCTCGTGGCCCGACGGATCTCCTCGATGATGCTGATCGCGGCGGCCCTCGGATCGCTCTCGGTGTATCTGGGCCTGCTCGCCAGCTACCACTTCGACCTCGCGGCCGGGGCCAGCGTCGTGCTCGTCGCGGTCGGCCTGTTCTTTGTCACCTTCGCCGTCACCGGCGTGCTCGAGTCCCGTCGTCGGTCGGCACCGTCGAACACCTCCACAGCGACCACCGGCGTGTCGGCATGAACGCCGCCCACCACCAAGCCCACCCGGACGACGGCCCGGCGCTGCAGGCGACCGGGCTGACCATCGGCTACCGCGGCGCCCCGGTCGTCACCGCCATCGACCTCGACCTGCCCCGCGGCGCCGTGCTGGCCCTGGTCGGCTCCAACGGGTCGGGCAAGTCGACCCTGCTCAAGACCCTCGTCGGCCTCCTCGCACCGCTCGAGGGCGACCTGCAGGTACTCGGAAAGCCCGCCGGGGACCGTCATCACCGCCCCTCCCCCGGCCGGGCCGCCACGGTGGCGTACCTCAGCCAGTTCCACCTCGAGCGCAGCGCCCTGCCGTTGCGGGCACGCGACGTGGTGCGCATGGGCCGCTTCGCCCGCCACGGTCTGTGGGGCCGGTTGCGCCAGGCCGATCACGACGCCGTGGCCGCGGCCATGGCACGGATGGGTATCGAGCACCTCGCCGATGCCGCGCTGCGTGCCCTGTCGGGCGGGCAGCGCCAGCGGGTCCATCTCGCCCAGGTCCTCGCCGCCGAGGCCGACCTGCTGCTGCTCGACGAGCCCACGGCGGGCCTCGACGCCCCCGGACACGAACGCTACGAGCAGGCCGTGGCCGACGAGACCGCCCGTGGGGCCGCCGTGGTCGTCGCGACCCACGACATCGGCGAGGCTGCCCGGGCCGACCAGGTCATGCTGCTTGCCCAGCGGGTCGTGGCCTACGGGCCGCCGCCGGGGGTACTGGTGCCCGACAACCTCCTCGAGACCTTCGGCATCGCGCTCCGCAACGTAGACGGCGAACTGCTGCGCACCGGCGACGACCACGGGCACGACCATCCCGCAGGCGACGACCACCGCCACGGCCACGGCCATCCCGGCGTGGCTCCGGCGGAGCAACCGCGCCGTCTGCCCCCCGGCCACTGACCGGACGGATCGTCGGACCGGTCGGATCGTCGGCAGCGGGCCCGACCGGCGTACCGCGGGCCCGACCGGCGACGGGCCGCGCCGGACCCGTGCCGGTGTCAGGTTCCGGAAACCCGGCGTTCACGAGCCCGAGATGCCGCGGTCACCTGGCGACCCTACGGTTCCGTCGTTCAGGAACTCGTCATGATCGACGACGACCGCAAAGGGCTGGTGTTCACCCCATGCATCTCGCACCCCGTGATGTCGACAAGCTGTTGCTGTCCATGGCCGGGCTGGTCGCCCAGCAGCGACGGGCGCGCGGCCTCAAGCTCAACTACCCCGAGGCCGTGGCGCTGCTGTCGAGCTTCGTGATGGAAGGCGCCCGCGACGGGCGCACGGTGGTCGAGCTGATGGAGACCGGACGGGCGGTACTCGGCCGCGACGACGTCATGGACGGGGTGGCCGAGCTCATCCACGAGGTCCAGGTCGAAGCGACCTTCCCCGACGGCACCAAGCTCGTCACCCTCCACCAGCCCATCGTCTGACGACCCGGAAGGAACCCCAGCATGCAACCAGGCGAGTGCATCGCCGCCGAGGGCGACATCGAGTTGAGCCCCGGACGTGACCGCATCACGGTGCGGGTCGAGAACACCGGCGACCGTCCGATCCAGGTCGGTAGCCACTTCCATTTCGCCGACACCAATGCGGCGTTGGCCTTCGACCGCATCGCCGCCGTCGGCTTCCGCCTCGACGTACCGGCGGGTACGGGCATGCGCTTCGAGCCCGGCCTGGCCCGCGACGTCGAGCTGGTCCGGCTGGCCGGCAGGCAAGTGGTACCGGGGCTGGCACTGGGCAAGCAGACCGACGGCGCAACCACCGTCGGCAGCGAAGGAGCGGCACGATGAGGATCAGCAGGCAGCGCTACGCCGAGCTGTACGGACCCACCGTGGGCGACCGGATCCGGTTGGGTGACACCAACCTGTTCATCTCGCCCACCGAGGATCGCACCATGGGCCCGGGCGGGCCCGGGGACGAGGCGGTGTTCGGGGGCGGCAAGGTCATCCGGGAGTCGATGGGCCAGGCCACCCACTCCGGTGCCGACCTGGTCATCACCAACGTGCTGGTGCTCGACCACTGGGGCGTCATCAAGTGCGACGTCGGCGTGCGCGGCGGCCGGATCGTGGCCCTCGGCAAGGCCGGCAACCCCGACATCTCCGACGGGGTGCACCCCGACCTGGTGATCGGACCGTCCACCGAGATCCTCGCCGGCGAAGGCCGCATCCTCACGGCCGGTGCCATCGACAGCCACGTCCACCTCATCTGCCCGCAGGTCATCCCCGAGGCGCTCGCGGCGGGCATCACCACGCTGATCGGCGGCGGTACCGGTCCCGCCGAGGGCACCAAGGCCACCACGGTGACCCCCGGCCCGTGGTATCTCGGCCGCATGCTCGAGGCACTGGATGCCTGGCCGGTCAACGTGGCCCTGCTGGCCAAGGGCAACACCGTCTCCGCCGCCGAGCTCGACCTGGCGGCGCGGAGCGGTGCCGCCGGCTACAAGCTGCACGAGGACTGGGGCACCACCCCCGCTGCCATCGACGCCTGTCTGCGGGCCTGCGACCGTTGGGGCCTGCAGGCGGCCCTGCACACCGACACCCTCAACGAGGCCGGCTACGTGCAGTCGACGCTGGCCGCCATCGGCAGCCGCAACATCCACAGCTACCACACGGAGGGAGCCGGCGGCGGCCACGCCCCCGACATCATGACGGTGGCGTCGTTCCCCAACATCCTGCCGTCCTCCACCAACCCGACGCGGCCGCACACGGTCAACACCATCGCCGAGCACCTCGACATGCTCATGGTGTGCCACCACCTCAACCCCAACGTGCCCGAGGACCTCGCCTTCGCCGAGAGCCGCATCCGGCCCTCGACCATCGCTGCGGAGGACTGGCTGCACGACCTCGGCGCGATCTCGATCATCGGCTCGGACTCGCAGGCCATGGGTCGCATCGGCGAGGTGGTCACCCGGACCTTCCAGACCGCCCACGTGATGAAGGACCGGCGCGGCGCCTTCGACGACGAACCGGTCGCCGGGGCCGACAACCTGCGGGCCCGCCGCTACATCGCCAAGGTCACCATCGGACCGGCCATGACCCACGGCCTCGACGGCGAGGTCGGCTCGGTGGAGCCGGGCAAGCTCGCCGACCTGTGCCTGTGGGAGCCGGCATTCTTCGGGGTACGGCCCTCGGTGGTCCTCAAGGGCGGGGTCATCGCCTGGGCCCAGATGGGCGATGCCAACGCCTCCATCCCCACACCCCAGCCGGTGATGGCCCGGCCGATGTTCGGCGCCACCATACCTTCAGGTACGTCCGTGGCCTGGGTGGCGCCCGCCGCACTCGAGGACGGCCTGGCCGACCGCCTGGCCGTGCGCCGGCCGCTGCTGCCGGTGCGCAACATGCGCGGCCTCGGCAAGGCCGATCTGCCCGAGAACGGCGCCTGCCCGCAGATCGAGATCGACCCCCGCAGCTTCGCCGTGCGCATCGACGGTCGACTCATCGTGGAGGACCCGGTCTCCTCGCTCCCCCTGGCCCAGCGTTACAGCCTGTTCTGATGGGCGCACCGACCGGGTTCGCGCCGGGAGACGCCGACGGGTCGGCCGTGATCGAGCTGTTGCTCGCCGACGGCCGCTTCCCCGGCGGCGGGTTCGCCCATTCCGGCGGGCTCGAGGCCGCAGTCGGCGCCGGTGCGGTCAGCGACCCGGCGAGCCTGCGGGCGTTCCTGCTCGGGCGACTGCACCACGGCGGTGTCCTCGAGGCCTGGCTCGCCGCCAACGCCTGCCGGGCCGGGCTCGACCCCGAGGCGCTCCGACGTCTCGAGGAGGAGGCCGAAGCGCACCAGCCCTCGCCGGCATGGCGAGAGTCGGTTCGGACCCAGGGCCGCGGCCTACGCCGTTCGGCGGCGTTGCTGTGGCCCGAGCTCGCCCCGCTGCGCTGCGAGGTCCAGCCGGTGGTCCTCGGGGCGGTGGCCGCCGCCGCAGGGCTGGCACCGCTCGCCGCCGCCCGGCTGGCGGTCTACGGCCTGGCGATGACCGTCGCCGGCGCCGCGGTCAAGCTCGCCGCTTTCGACATGGCCGACGTGCTGGCCGAGGTCGCAGCCTGCGCACCCACCATCGACGCCCTGGCCCGACAGGGCGCAGGCGAACCCGTCATCCATCCCCGTTCAGCCCCGCTGCTCGAGCTGCGGGCCGAGGTCCACCGCGCCTGGGAGGTGCGTCTCTTTGCTTCATGACCCTGCCACCTTCGCCTCCGGGGGCCCCGAACCCCACGACCATGACCACGAGCACACCGGCCCGCGCCGGCCGGCCCACGGCCCGCTCAAGGTGGGCATCGGTGGACCCGTCGGCTCGGGCAAGACCGCGCTGGTGGTCGCCCTGTGCCGGGCGCTGCAACCCAACCATCACGTCGCGGTGATCACCAACGACATCTACACCGAGGAGGACGCAGCCATCGTGCGCCGCACCGGCGTCGTCGCCGACGACCATCTGCTCGCGGTGCAGACCGGCTGCTGCCCCCACACCGCCATCCGCGACGACATCGCCGCCAACGTCGACGCCATCGAGACCCTCACCGAGCGCCATCCCGACCTCGACATCGTCCTGGTCGAGTCCGGCGGTGACAACCTGACCGCCACGTTCAGCCCACGGCTCGTCGACGTGCAGCTGTTCGTCATCGACGTGGCCGGCGGCGACAAGGTGCCGCGCAAGGGCGGACCGGGCATCACCCGCTCGGACCTGCTGGTCATCAACAAGACCGACCTGGCCCCGCTCGTCGGCGCGGACCTCGGGGTGATGGCCCGCGACGCCCACGCCGCCCGCGGGGACCGCCCGACGGTGCTGGTCTCGTTGGCCGAGGATCCCCTTGCCGGCAAGGTCGCCGAGTTCCTGGAGCAGTTGCTCTGAGGGCCGCGCTGCATCTCGAGGTGCGCGGCTCGGCCGTCACCCGCTTCGCCTGCGATCCCCCACTCGGCGGGAAGATCCGACGCGAACCCGACGGGAGCCTCACCCTCATGCAGGTCAGCTCCGGGGCCATGGTCCTCGAGGGCGACGAGCTCACCATCTCGCTGCAGCTCACCGACGGGGCCCGGGTGACGGTGACCAGCATGGGCGCCCAGTTGATCCATCCCTGCCTCGACGGCGGCTGGGCCACGGTGGCGGTCGAGGCGACGCTGCAGGGCGGATCGTCGCTGCGCTGGCACCCCGAACCGGTCATCGTGTCGTCCTCGGCGCGCTACCGCAGCCGGGTCACGCTGGACTGCAGCGACGACGCCACGCTGCGCTGGACCGACGAGCTGGTGCTCGGCCGCAGCGGCGAGGACCCCACCGACCTGGCCCTGGACAGCACCTGGCGGCTCGATGTGGCCGGGCGCCCGCGATGGCGGGACGGGCTGGCCACCGGTCCGGGCTGGACCGGGCCCGCCGTACTCGGTACCGCACGGTACGTCGCTGCCGAGGTGGCGATCGGCCCCGGCGGCCCCGGCCCGGTCGGCCGCAGTGGCTGCGGCGCACCGGGTGGTTCCGCAGGGTCCGCACCGGAGGTCCCGCGGCGCGCCATGGCGGACCCCGACCCGTTCAGCAGCGGCTGGTTGGCCCTGGCCGGCGGCGGGTTCAGCCGCCGGACCCTGGCCGGCGACCCGGCAGCCGGGCGACGGGCGCTGCACCAGGTCGGCCCCGGTTCCGCCCGCTGAACGGCGCAGATCGCCACGGCGCCCCTACCGTGGCGGCATGGAACTGGGCGCAGCGTTCGGCAACCTCGACCTCGGCACCGACTTCGGGGCCATCCGCGATGTCGTGCAGGCCCTCGAGGAGCACGGCTTCGCCAGCATCTCCACCAACGATCACGTCGTCGGCGGACACCCCGACCGTGCCCGTGGTGAGAAGGTCCACCTGCACGACACCGGGGTGCACGAGCCGCTGGTCCTGCTCAGCTTCATCGGGGCGGTGACCACCACGATCGGGCTGTGTACCTCGATCCTGCTGCTCCCCCAACGCCAGACCACCCTGGTGGCCAAGCAGGTCGCCGAGCTCGACCTGCTCAGCAAGGGCCGCGTGCGGCTCGGGGTCGGGGTCGGACGCAACTGGATGGAGTACGAGGCCCTCGGCGAGGACTTCACGACCCGCGGCGCCCGCATCGAGGAACAGGTCGCCGTCCTACGCCGGTACTGGACCGAGGAACTGGTCACCTTCGAGGGCCGCTGGCACCACCTCGACCGGGTCGGGCTCAACCCCATGCCGGTGCAACGGCCCATACCGATCTGGATGGGATCGTTCTTCGGCGGCGTGGTCGAACGGGTCATCGAGCGCATCGCCAGGCTGGCCGACGGCTGGACGGCCCAGTTCCCCCCGGACGACGCCTTCGCGGCGACGCTCGAGCGGCTCCGTGGCTACGCCCGAGCAGCCGGGCGGGACCCCGAAGCGATCGGCATCGAGTCCGCGGTACGGGTCCGGCCCGGCGACGACCCGCAACGCTGGCTCGACACGGTCGAGGCCTACCGCCGGCTCGGCGTCACCCACCTCAAGGTCACGGCTGCCGGCAACGGCCTCACCGACCCGGCACAGCATCTGGCGCTGCTGCTGCGTTGGAAGGGCGTGGTCAGCCCGACGACCGCTTGATCCCGGCCCTGGCGGGCGACGACCCATCGCGACCGTGCGGCTCGCCATACCCACTGGTACGGCGACCCGGCGGGGCGACGGGTGCGGGGTCGACGACGCGCACCACCCGGGCCAGGAGGCGGCGCACCCTGGTCACCACCCCGTCGGGCGCCACGATCGTGAGGATCACCAACGCGAAGCCCCACACCAGATAGGCCCCGCCACCGGGCACGTCCGGCGGCACTCCGCGCCCCCCGATCGGCAGGTCGAGCTCGATGATCAGATAGGGCGTGCCGACGAAGGCCAGCGCAGCCAGTGTCGAACCCAACAGCGACCCGGCGCCGAACATCGCCAGCAACGCGTACAGGGCCAGCGAGCGCATCACGTCGTAACGCGACGCGGTCACCGCCTGGGTCTGCAGGGCCACGAAGGCACCGCCGATCGCGGCCAGTGCGGCCGAGAACGCGAAGGTCAGGGCCCGGACCCGGGTGGTGTCCACCCCCACCGACGCGGCAGCGGCCTCGTGCTGGGCGCTGGCCCGCACGGCGCGGCCCACCACCCCGCGGCGCAGGTTCGCCAGCATCCAGCCCAGCACCAGGGCGACGACCACGGTGACCAGGTGCAACCATTCGAACGGGCGGTCGCGGTGCAGACCCAGCCAGGACGGACCGACCGGCATGGTGGTCGGCGGGGGGCCGTACTCGCCACCGGTGAACCACTTGAAGCGGTTGAGCAGCGACGGGAAGATCACCGCCAGGCAGAACGTCACCATGGCCAGGTACTGACCGCGGATGCGCAGCGCCGGGACCGACAACAGGCCACCGGCCACGAAGCCCACCACCGCAGCGATGGCCACACCGAGGAACGGGTGGATGCCGTAGCGGGCGGCGACGATGGCCGTCGTGTACGCGCCGACACCCATGAACGTGGCGTTGGCGAAGGAGATCCGGCCGCCGTCACCCACCAGGAATCCCAATCCCCACAGGGCGATGGTGGTGGCCACCACCTCCGTCATCATCCGTGCCTCGACGAAGGGCAGGACGAAGACCGGCACCACGGCCACGGCCACCAACGCCATCGCACCGAGGATGCGGACCCACCACCAGGGCCGGCTGTGGCGCACCAGCACCCATCGTGACGGGCGGTCGTCGTCGAGCACCGAAGCCACCGCGGCACCACCGAGATCGCTGTCGGAGCGCTGCGCCCGCAACCCGGCGGAGCCGAACAGCCCGCCGGGACGGACGTAGAGCATGACCACCATGGCCAGCACCAGCAGCGGGAAGGCCAGCACCGAATCGACCCGCGGTACGTACCCACCGAGCAGACTCTGGCCGACGCCGACGATCACCCCGCCGACCAGCGCCCCTCCGGGGCTCGACAGGCCGCCGATGGTCGCCGCCACCAGCGAGTAGACCAGCAGCCGGGTCATCATCGACGGCGACAGCACCAGCCGGTTGGCGGCCAGGCATCCGACCATGGTGCCCAACGCCGCAGCCAGTGCCCAGGCCCCGCTCAGCGTGCGACTCACCCGGATCCCGCACAGTGCGCTGTTGGTCCGGTTCGACGACACCGCCCGGAATGCCAGGCCGAATCGGCTGCGCAACAGGAACACCTGCAGCAGGGCGAGCACCACCATCAGGGTCAGCCAGGTGCCGACGGTGGTGTAGCGGACCCGGACACCGGCGACGAGCCACTGGTCGGTGGGAGCGTTCGGGAACGGCGACCGGTACGCCTTGCCCCCGCTGCCGAACAACTGCGTCGTGCCGGCGTTGAGCAACAGCAGCAGGGCGACGGTGAGGCTGAGCGCGGCCCGGTCGTCGCGCTCGGGGGCGCGGCGCAGCACGAAGCGTTCCAGCAACATCGCGATCGCCGCCGAACACACCATCGCAACCGGTATGGAAAGCCATTGCGGCCACGGTGCGGCAGGCACCCACCGGGCGGCGAGGGTGGTGCCGGCCACGGCGGCGGTGGCCGGGGTGGCGAGCACCAGCGACAGGTAGGTGCCGACCGTGGCGAGCTCGCCCTGGGCCAGGTTGACCCGCCCGGTCGAACGGAACACCAACGTGATGGCCAGGGCCAACGAACCGTAGAGCGCCCCGTTGGAGAGCCCGTCGAGCAGACGCTGGCCGAGCAACGACGCGAGCATGGCGGCACACCGTACACGTCCCGACCCGGCCCATCGGCTCCCGATCCACCGGTGTCGATGCCTTCCCCGCGAAAGAATCGCGTACGCGGCAGCGCGATTCTCCCTACACTGCGGCTATGACAGATGTCACTAGACCGGAGAGTCTGGTCGTCTACCAGATCGGCGAGGTCGCGGAGCGCCTGGGGATGTCCCAGCGCACCATCCGGCATTACGACGACCTCGGGATCGTCAAGCCCTCGGCGAGGACCTCCGGTGGCTTCCGTCTCTACACCGAGGCCGACGTCCGGCGCTTCGAGCTGATCCGACCGTTCCGTTCGCTCGGCATCGGACTGGATACCGCGCGGTCCGTCCTGCAGGCCATCGACGCGCTCGAGTTCGGCGACGACCCCACGGCCCGCCTGACCGTGACCCGGACCCTCGAGTTGATCGCCGAGCGGCGCAGTGAGCTGCAACAGACCCTGTCCGATTCGGTGGAGACCGAGGCCGCCCTGCAGCAGGCGCTGCCCCGAAACCGCACTGCCTGAGCGACCGCCCGGCCCGCTGCGGGCCCGGCCGTCCGTGCGCGGCCACCCGGGGCGGCCCGTACCGACCCGCACGCCCACCGGTTCGTGACCGGCGGACCACTACCGTCTCCACCATGGGCCGGCTCCACCTCGGTCGCCTGCTGCTCGGACCGGGTTCGATCCGTCGCCTCGGCGTCGTCCACATCGTGCAGGCGTTCGGCGACGGCCTGTTCGTCGTGTCCCTCGCCGGCTCGCTGTTCTTCAACGCCTCCATCGACGCCGCGCGGCCCAACATCCTGCTGTACCTGCTGCTCACCATGGCGCCGTTCGCGGTGCTCGCACCGCTCATCGGGCCCTTCATCGACCGGGTCGCGCAGGGCTACCCCCGGGTCGTGACGCTGGCCAACGCACTGCGGGCCGGGCTGTGCCTGCTGCTGGCGTTCCACCTGCGCACCGTGCTGTTCTTCCCCGAGGCCCTCGCCGTGCTGGTGGCCGGCAAGACCTACTCGGTGGCCAAGGCTGCGCTCGTTCCCCGTCTCGAACCCCAGCGGCGTGAGCTGCTCGCGGCCAACGCCCGGCTCGCCCGTCTGAGCGCGGTCGGCGGCACGCTGGGCGGGGCGGTCGGGGTCGGCTTGTCGCAGCTGACCGGCTCGGCAGCCACCGTGGTCCTGGCCGGCGCCGCATTCGCCGCCGCCACCTGGCTGTCGATCGGCCTCCAACAGCCGGGTCCCGTCCCGACCTTCGCCACCCCCGGCGAGGA
>CAIXPF010000172.1 GCA_903921205.1 uncultured Acidimicrobiia bacterium
CCGGTATTCGGCGGCCGACAACGGTCCAGCCACCGCGCCCTGGTAGGCCCTCCACGCCATCCGCTGGAAGGTCGGCGTTTCGAACATCACATTGACCGCCGCATCGTTGCCTCCGAAGAGGCGCCGGTTGGTGGCGTCCCCCACACCCAGCACCCAGTCCATGTCCCAGGGCAGGATGCGCCAGCGGCCACCCGGTTGGGCGTAGATGAATTTGTTCTGGGAGTTGCCGGTGCCCCAGCTGTCCCAGTTGCCCAGGCATCCATCGAGGGCGAAGGAGCGCATCCACTGGTCGATGTCGGCGACATTCAGCAGGTTGGGGATGAAATTGGACGTCCGGTCGTTGGCCGCGGTGACCAGCGCGAAGAACTGGGTGAAATCGCTGGCCGTCGTGCCGCTCGGCCGTCCCTGCCAATTGTAGCGGTAGCGGGCCGGACGGAGCTGGCCGTTGGGATTGCGGAAGGCGGCGAGGTCGGCCCCGGTCGGCGAGAACCCGCCGGAATCATCGAACTCGAAGGCGAAGGCGACCTTGCGCAGATCCCCTTCCCCGCCCTCGGGATACCACGCCTCGGCGTAGTCGTTGTTGGGCTGCTCGAGATCCTCGGCGACCGACCCGAAAGGCGTGCCGTTCCGGTAGAACTGCAAGTAGGCCGTGTTCAGGTAGGGGAGCCCCATCCGGCGGGCGATCCAGTTGGCGACCTGGTTGCGCATCCGGGTCGCCTCCTCGCCGCCGTTGCCGGTGAGGCCGAACACCCGGTCCCGGGTCCCCAGGAGCAGGTCGTCACCGGGCACCGTCAGCGCGTAGTCGGCCTGACCCGTGAACGGGCTGCCCTTGCGCCGGATGCCCGCGTTGTAGATGACCCGCAGGTTGCCGTGGACCAGCGTGGCGTCGCGGTAGGTGTTGTCGAGGCCGCCCACCAGCGGTGAATCCTGACCGTTGCTCAGCAACGTGTTCTGCGCCGAGGTCAACCACGCGTGCACATGGTTGAAGCTCCCCGCCGGCACCGGGTCGCCCCAGCGGAGGTTCGCACCCGTGACCGGGGCCAGCCCGGGGTACACAGGCCCGCCCGGGAAGACGGTCGATGCCGTCGTCGCAGCGTTGTCGAAGGCCTCCACCACGAACTGCAGCAAGTCGCCCGCGTTGCGCCCAGCCAAGGTGGCCGACCAGAGGCCGTCGCCGGCCACCTCGTCCCCCCCGGCTCCGTCATCCCGCATGGCCACCGACGAGAATGCCGCCGTCTCGACGGCCCGGAACCGCAGGCTCACCGAGCTCAGCCCGTCGGGATCCGCGACCCGCGCGCTCACGACGACCGGCTGCCCGGCCGCCGGCACCGCCGGCCGGTGCGTGACCCGGTCGATGGAGGGGCCCGCGTTGGACACCCGCCGGCTGTTGGGGGCACCCGGCGTCCCGAGGTCCTTGGGCACCTGCAGCCGTGCGGCCAATTCCAGGCCTCCGCCGCGCGTGCGCAGCAGGATCTCGGGCCAGCCTGCGACCCATCGGGCCCGCACGCGCAGGGTCATCACCGACCCGTCGCCCAGGTTCCCGGACAGGGGGGCCCGTACGCAGTTGCGGCCTGCATCGAGATCCCCCGAAGCGATCACCCTGAGCGCGCGGGTGCCAGAGAAGGCGGCGGTGGACTCCACCCGCGAACGCCGATGGTGACCCAGGACGGCCCAACCGGAGGCCCCGGTGCCCGTGCCGACCTCAAAGCCGCCGTTGGTCAGCGCCGCCACCCCGGAACCGTTGAGCACCTCCACGTCGTCTATGAGGCACTCCCCCGCCCCGAGCATGCCCAAGTGCAGCCGGGTGGCCGGCTGAGTCGCGAAGCGCAGCGCATCGGTGATGCTGAACTGCTGCCACTGGCCCTTGTTGCTCTCGTCGGAATCGGCCCAGCTGGAGGCCCGCATCGGGTCCGCCTTCGGGTCGACCAGCTCCATCGAGGATCCGCCCCCGCCCGACCACTGGCCCCAGCGTCCGGCATCCCGGTAGGTGACCTCGGAGACCACGATGCGTATCGTGTCGCTGCTCACCTCACCGACCGCGTTGGTCGAAAGGACCACGTCGGGCCTGGTCAGCGCGATGCGTTCGCCGGAATTGCGCAGCGACCCCGACCAGTCGCCAAAGCTGTTGGCCGCGGTCAGGCCCGGATGATTGGCCCGCAGCCGGGCCACGTCGCGACCCACGACCACCTGCCCGCCGGCCGGGATCGACGCTCCCACCGGGAAGGTGAACGACACCCCGTCGTCCAGCCGCCATCCGGACAGGTCCACTGGCTGGCCAGAGCGGTTGTGCAGCTCGATGAACTCATCCGCGTCGTCCTCGCTGATGGGGTGGTACATGAGTTCGTTGAGGACCACGGCCTCGAGGCGGCGCGCCGC
>CAIXPF010000173.1 GCA_903921205.1 uncultured Acidimicrobiia bacterium
ACGAGCTGTTCGAGGCGCTCGCCGACCGCACCTACCGGGCGCTCGGCGCCGACTGGGTCGCGGTCCTCAGCCTGGACAGCGAGGGTGTCCTGGTGTCCCGGGGATCGGCGCCGTCAGCATCGTGGCTGGCGGCGTTCCTCCGGGGCAGTTGTCTGTCGGCGCGTGAACCGGGCCAGGTACTCGCCCCGGACGTGACGTGGGCCCCGCTGACCTCAGCCCGGGTCGCGCTCCTGCTGGGCCGCGACGGCTCGGCGTTCCGGGCCAAGGAACGCCATCAGGTCGCCGCTCTGGCCCGTATCGCGGACGCCTGGGCCCGGGGCATGCAGACGGTCAACCGCCTGTCGGCCCGTCTGGCTCATCCATCTCTTCGACTGCCCAGCGACGAGATCGCTCGAGCGCTCGACGCCAGGACCTGAAGGCGCCCTCGCCGGCGGTACGGTCCGGTCCCGGGAGGAAGGTCCGTTCGGCCTCCCAGGTCGCGGCGAGCTCGGTGGTGCTCGACCACAGCCCGACCCCGAGACCGGCGAGTCCGGCCGCCCCGAGGACGGTGGTCTCGGTGCGCACCGGACGGGTCACCGCGACCCCGAGCTGATCGGCCTGGAACTGCAGCATCAGGTCCATCACCGCAGCGCCACCGTCGACACGCAGCTCGCGCAGCGCAAGGCCGGCCGACGAGCTCATCGCCTCCACGACATCACGGGTCTGGAAGGCCATCGCATCAATGGCAGCCCGGGCGAGTTCGGCCCGGCCGCTGCCGCGGGTGAGCCCGACGATGGTCCCGCGGGCGTACGGGTCCCACCACGGCGAGCCGAGGCCGGCGAACGCCGGCACGAGGTACACCCCGCCGCTGTCGGGAACCGTCCGGGCCAGCGGTTCGAGGTCGGCAGCCCGTTCGATGATGCCGAGGCCGTCACGCAGCCACTGCACCGCAGCGCCGGTCACGAAGATGGCCCCCTCGTAGGCATAGGTGGTGGTCCCGTCGGCCAAGGTCCAGCCGACCGTACCGAGCAGTCCGTCCACCACAGCGGGTGCGGTGGTGCCGACGTTCATCAGCACGAAGCTTCCCGTGCCGTAGGTGTTCTTCGCCATGCCCACCTCGAAACAGGCCTGCCCGAACAGCGCGGCCTGCTGATCGCCGGCGATACCGGCGATCGGGATACCTGCCGGTAGAGGACTTTGGCCGGCCTCGGTGTGGCCGCACACACCGCTCGAGGGCACCACCGTCGGCAGCGCGCCGATCGGGACACCGAGCAGTTCGGCGAGCTCCGGCGACCAGGCCAGCCGGTTGATGTCGAACAGCAGCGTCCGCGAGGCATTGGAGGTGTCGGTCACGAACGTGCGACCGCCGGTCAGCTTCCAGATCAGCCAGCTGTCGATGGTGCCCACGGCGAGATCGGGGTCGTCACGGTCGAGCACGCCGGTGCTGAACCACCAGTGCAGCTTGGTGCCGCTGAAGTACGGGTCGAGGACCAGGCCGGTCCGCTCCCGCACCAGCGGCAGGTGCCCGGCCGCCATCAGGGCATCGCAATACGGTGCGGTACGGCGATCCTGCCAGACGATGGCGGGGGCGAGCGGACGGCCGGTGACACGCGACCACGCGACGACGGTCTCGCGTTGGTTCGTGATGCCGATCGCGGCCAGGGAGAGCTCCCGACCGGCGAGCACCTCCGCGAGGGTGGCCGACACCGCGGCCCAGATCGCCTCGGCGTCGTGCTCGACCCAGCCGGGCTGCGGGAAGTACTGGGGGAATTCGCGGTAGGCGCTGCCAAGGGTCGCTCCGGCGTGGTCGACCAGGAAGCTGCGGACCCCGGTCGTCCCGGCGTCGATGGCGAGCACGGCAACGTTGCGGGTCTCCGACGTCATGGGTGGCACGGTACTGCGTGCGCCCGGGTGCGGCGCCGCCACCGGCACCGGGTTGCCGCGACGGTCCGGTGCGGACCCCGTCCTAGGCTCGGCGGCATGCGGGTCTGCATCCTCACCGGTGGCGGCGACTGTCCCGGCCTCAACGCCGTGATCCGGGCGGTGGTGCGCAAAGGGGAGAAGCACTACGGCGACGAGCTGCTCGGCTCGCTCGACGGCTATCGCGGCCTCATCGACGGGGAGACGGTCACCCTCGACGTCGAGTCGATGCGGGGGACCCTGCCCCGCGGCGGCACCGTGCTCGGCACCTCGCGCATCCAGCCCTACGGCGTTCCCGAGGGCCTCGAGCGGTTCCGTCGCAGCGTGGAGAGCCTCGGCATCGACGCCCTGATCGTCATCGGCGGCGAGGGCACCCTGGCCTGCGCCCAGGAGCTGTGCCGCGACGGCTTCCGGGTTGTCGGGGTACCCAAGACGATCGACAACGACATCGGCGGAACCGAGCTGACCTTCGGGTTCGACACCGCAGTACAGATCGCAGTGGAGGCCATCGACCGGCTGCACACCACCGCCGAGAGCCACGACCGGGTGATCGTGGTCGAGGTGATGGGCCGCCACGTCGGCCATATCGCCACCTGGGCCGGTATCGCCGCTGGGGCGACCATCACGCTGATCCCTGAGGAACCCTTCGACATCGACGAGGTCTGCGACGCGTTGGTTCGCCGCCACGAACGCGGTCGCTACGCCTCCATCGTCGTGGTCGCCGAAGGAGCTGTACCCCGGCCCGGCACCGTCGAGCTGCCCGACAAGGTCTACGACGCGTTCGGCCACGTGCGGCTCGGTGGCATCGCCACCCGGGTCGCCGACGAGATCGAGCGGCGTACCGGGTACGAGACCCGGGTCACCACCCTCGGCCACGTACAGCGCGGCGGCACGCCCACGGCGTTCGACCGGGTGCTGTCCACCCGCTTCGGGCTCGAGGCCATCGACGCCGTCCACGACGAGGCATGGGGTCAGATGGTCGCCCTGCGCGCCGGCGACATCGTGCGGGTCCCACTCAGCGAGGCCGTGGCGAATCTCAAGGTGGTCGACCCTCGCCTGTGGGACGACGCCTCGCAGTTCTTCGCCTGACCGCGTGACGGCAGAGTGTCACCGTCCGGCCCGCAGGTGCCCGGAAGCGGCACCGGACACCTGCCCAGTCAGCCGGCCGTGCTCACCGTGACCGTGCCCACCGCGGCCGGAGCGCCCTGCAGTGCTGCATAGTCGGCGGCGCCGACGACCGCCTGCATCGGCTGCTCGGGGTCGCCCGTGGGCACGAGGCGTTCACGGTTGCCGACGGTGAAGCGCACCTGGCTGACCGGCGCGGCCCCGCTCGCGGGCCGGTACCCGGTGATGGTCAGCACGATCTGACCGATGGCGAGCCGCTGGGCGGCGCCGGTGGGGAACCGTTCGAAGAAGCCGGGGCCGACGTCCACCACCGCCACCGGCCCTGACGGATCGGGGCGGCTCGGGCCCGAGCCCTGAGCCATGGCGGTGCGTTCGACGGCGCGCAGCTCGCCTCCGGGAACCTGGTTGACGAGACGCTCGCTGCGTTCCTCCGGCGTCACCCCGCCGGCCATGAGGTTGCCGACCACCGTGGAGAGGTTGACCGGGTCGGGGATGAGCCGCTGGCGGGGGACCAGGTACCGCTCGCCGTTCGGTTCCGCCTCGACGAGGTAGACCGTCACCGGCCGCAGGTCGAGGCGACGATCGAACACCGGGGCGTCACGCGTCGCGTCCCCGGCGAGGTCGTAGGGGACCGCTTCCGGGTCGATCACCCGGGCACGATCCTCCTGCGCCAAGCCGCACCCGGTCGTGAGCACGACGGCGATCAGGCCGGCCAGAACGAGCCCGGCACGCGACCTCCGGTTCGTTCGGGTGCGGGGTGGGTTCTGTGCAGGCGATGACACGATGCCCGCAGGCTGGTCGGGTCGCCCCGCAGTCCCCGCCCTCACTGGTCCGGTCCGATCCCTGCGGCCTCGAAGTCCTCCTCGGTGTCGTAGATCGACACCGGGTTGGCCGGCAGGAACACCACGAAACAGGCGCCGGATGAACCATCGGGACGGTCCTCGACCCGGACCGACCCGCCGTGCAGATGGACGTGCTCGGAGACCAGCGCCAGGCCGAGGCCGGTGCCCTGGTCGTTGCCGCGGTTGCCGGCGGTCGCCCCACGGGCAAACCGGTCGAAGATGTGGGACCGATCGCTTGCCGGCACACCGGGGCCGCGGTCGAGTACGGCCAGTTCCAACCCGCCCTCGACCCGGCGGACGGTGAACTCGGCGACGCCCCCGGCGTACTTCTGGGCGTTGACCGCCAGGTTCGACAGCACCTGGACGAGGCGTCGCTTGTCCGCCATGATCACCGCCTCCTCGAGGTCGGCGTCGATACGCACCGGGACGGCGTCCGGGCAGGTAAGCCGGGCCGCGTGACGGACGAACTCGCCGATGACCAGCGGGCTGCGTTGCAGGCGCTGTGCGCCGGCGTCGAACCGGGAGATCTCCAGGAGGTCGCCGATGAGCTGCTGGAAGCGCTCGAACTCCTCGCCGAGCAGGGCCACGGCTTGCTGCGCCGGCTCAGGCAGCTCCTGGTCGTAGCGCTGCAGGACCCCGATCGAGTTGGTGAGGGTGGTGAGCGGCGAACGCAGCTCGTGGCTGACGTCGGAGGCGAAGCGCCCGTCGCGGTCGATGCGTTCCTGCAGCGCCTGCACCGTGTGGTTGAAGGTGCTGACCAGCGGTGCGAGGTCGGGGTCCCGGGTGGCGGGGAGCTTGGTGTCGAAGGAGAGGTTCGCCAGGGCGTGAACCGCGTCGTTCACCTCGACCAGCGGGGCGAGCACCCGCTTGGCCACCCATCGGCCGGTGAATGCACCGGCCACCGTGGCGGACACGCCCATGACCGCCAGCACGATGACCAGCCGCTGCAGGGACTGCTCGATGTCCGCGAGGCTGGTCACCTCGTAGTACTCGGCCCAGGCGGTGGGGCCCGAGCCAGCGGACGGCAAGCCCGTCGTTGCGGCATCTGCGCCGGCGATACGCAGGGGTATGCCCACGACGAGAACGGGAACGCCCTTGAGACGCACCCGCTGCAGGCCGGTCCGGTGGTCGGCGACCACGGCGGTGAGATCGGTGGGCAGGTCGAGCTGCGGGTTGAACGAGCCGTCGATGAAACTCGAGCCCGTGTGGTGCACGATGTCGCCGTAACGCAGTACCACCACGCCGTCGGCCGGGCTGCGCTGCAGCACGTCGGCGGACACCCGCCCGGCAGGCGCCCCACGGTCGGCGACGTCGAGGAGCTGTTCGCGCACCAGACGGGCGTCGGTGAAGGCCAGGTTGCGGGCCACCTCCTCGCGCCGTTCGACCACACTGTTCTGAACCAGGAAGTACGTGGCCAGGCTGATCACCAGCGCCAGGACCGCGGCAAGTACGACGAAGGACGCGATGACCCGCGTCCTCAGTCCGATCTGCTGTTGTGGTGCCGTCACGCCTCGACCTGCCATGCGAAGCGGCCCGCCGTCCGAGGACTGTCCCCGGCCGGCCCGTCAACCGGCCCGGCGATGCATCTCCGCCACCCCATTCTGACCGCTGAACGCCGTTCAGCCCGGTCGGAGCGGGTCAGATCTGCAGCTTGTAACCCAATCCACGCACGGTGACCACGTGACGCGGGTTGGCCGGGTCCTGTTCGACCTTGGTCCGCAACCGACGGATGTGCACGTCGACCAGACGGCCGTCCCCGAAGTACCCGTAGCCCCACACCCGTTCGAGCAGCACCTCGCGGCTGAAGACCCGGCTGGGGTTGTTGGCCAGCTCGCACAGCAGCTTGAACTCGGTCCGGGTGAGGTGCACCTCGACCCCCGAGACGGTCACGACGCCCTCGTCCTGATGGATCTCGAGGTCGCCGAAACGCAGGTGAGACAGGGCCGGCTCGGCCGCACGGGTACGGCGCAACAAGGCCCGGATGCGTGCTGACAGCTCCTTCGGGGCGAACGGCTTCGTCAGGTAGTCGTCGGCACCGGCTTCGAGCCCCGCCACGATGTCATGGGTGTCGTCGCGCGCGGTCACCATGATGATCGGCACGTCGGACACCTTGCGGATCGAACGGCACACCTCGAACCCGTCCACGCCGGGCAGCATGATGTCGATCAGCACGACATCGGTCGGGGCCCGGTTGAAGACCTCCATGGCCCGTTCGCCGTTCTCGGACTCCTCGACGGCCCAGCCCTCGCCTTCCAGGGCGAGCTTCACCGAAGCCCGGATGCGTTCATCGTCCTCGACGGTCAGGATGCGCGTCACCACCGCCCTATGGTGCCCTACGCGGCCCCGCAGATGCCGTGATGGCGCCGTGAAGTTGCCCAGAGCCCGCCGTCAGGTGCTGCAGGTGGCCAGCAGGTCCCGCAGGGTCGGGTACAACCCGGGGTTCACCGCCAGCACGCCAGCGGGCGACGGGACCCCACCCGTGAAGTCGGTGACCACCGCACCGGCCTCCGACGCGATCAGCGCCCCGGCGGCCCAGTCCCACGGCCGCAGGCCACGCTCGAAGTACCCGTCCACCCGACCGCAGGCCACCGAGCACAGGTCGACGGATGCCGCCCCCATGCGCCGGATGTCCCGGACCTGCGGCAGGAGACGACCGACGACCTGACCCTGCGCGGCACGCAGGTGGGCGTCGTAGGAGAATCCCGTCGCGACCAGCGAGGTGGCCGGCTCCGATTCCGACGAGGCGGAGATGGCCTCACCGTTGCAGCGGTCTCCGGCACCTACAACATGATTCATCCCGACAAGGCCGTTCGCGAGGCCGGCCATGCGCGGCTGGCGGTCATGGCCTCGCGCTGCGCCGGCATGGGCACGCGGATGATCACGCTCTGCACGGGGACCCGCGATGCAGCCGATCAGTGGCGCTGGCACCGCGACAATGAGACGCCCGAGGCCTGGCGCGATCTCCTTCATTCGATGGAGATTGCTATCGGCATCGCCGAACACTTCGACATCGAC
>CAIXPF010000174.1 GCA_903921205.1 uncultured Acidimicrobiia bacterium
GGGTTCATGCCACGACCCCCTCGAGCCGGTGCGACATTGCACGCGGGACGCGGGTCGGTAAGCTGCCGGTATCCATTGGGTACTCCTGATGGTGTCGACGGCCGCCCCGTCAGTTCCTAGGCCGGTGGGGCGGTCGTGTCGTGTCTGGGTTGCTTCGGTGTGAATCACCGCGGGGTTCACGCTCGCCCAGAAATTGCAGCCCCGTCAACGAATTGCTTTGGTGCCCTTCTTGGTTCCGGCGCTGCGTTTTGCAGGGTTTGCACCAGCTTGGCGCCGGGGCAAGATCCCCGGGATCTTGCTTGCGCTGTGCGTGCTTTGACGGTCACCGTTCGTGACGTGGCCGGTTTCGGTCGGGCTGTGGTGCCGTGTGAGCTCGTCGACCCGGTCCCTGGTATGTCGGGTCGATTCCCGGCCGTGATCGGCTTCTAGGTCCGTTCTCGCCGGACTTGTTCCGGGCATATGGGCCGCAATGGCACCCGGACCCGTCCCGTCGGCCGGCACCGGCCCGGCGTGCACGGTGGCGTCGAGCTCGACGACGTGCCGGCCGGGCGGGCACGGTCCCGTGGGCATATGGCCGGCCGGCACGGTGCACGGTCCCCCACTCGACCCGGTGCCGCGGTCTACGGTGCCGACGCATGGCACCAGCAGCCCGCGGGAAACGGCCGCAAGTGGTCGTCACGGCCGTGTCCACGAAAGGTGGCACCGGCAAGACCACGACGGTGATGCTGCTGGCCCTCGCCGCAGCGCAGGCCGGCCACCGGGTCCTCGTCGTCGACGGCGACCCGCAGGCGTCAGCGATGCGGTGGGCCGAGCTGGCCGGCGAGCTCCCCGGCGTCACGGTGGTGCCGATGCCCTCGACCCGGATCGACAAGGACCTACCCCGGGCTGGTGCCGGCCACGACGTGGTGCTGATCGACACGCCACCCGGCTACGGCGACCGGCGAGTGATCGAGTCAGCACTGCGTGCTGCTCACCTGGCCGTGGTGCCGATGGCCCCGAGGTACGCAGACCTTGGCAGGCTGGTGCCGACCCTCGATCTGTCGGCACACTGCGGCACGCCGGCCGTGCTGCTGCTCTGCATGGTCACTCGCACCCGGTCCGCTCGGGAGCTGGTCGAGGTGTGCCGCTCGGACGAGGTGCAGGTGAACGTGCTCGAGACCGTCGTGCCGGCCACGACCCGCATCGCTGACGCGTTCGGCGAGCGGACGGTGCCGGGACCGTTCCCGGCCGTTTGGGCCGAGGTTGACGCCCTGGTGCTCAAAGCGGCCCGCAAGGCGGGCCGCCGTGGCTGACCGGCGCAAAGCCACGAACGTCGTCGGTCGGACAGCAGACAGCAGCACGACCGCTAGCGAGCCGGCACCGGGGTGGACCACCGAACCGAGAGGGACGCAGCCACCGGCCGGGCACCACCGGCTGGCAATGAACCTTCGCCGGGATCTGTGGGACGACCTGCAACAGGCTCTCGGCGAGGACGGTCCGACCGTTGTCGTGCTCGTCGAGGCTCTCCTGTCGCTCTACCTCGATGACTCGAAACTGCGGGCCAGGGTCGACGCTGACGCCCGGGCCGTGGCAGCGGCTCGCCGGCGGGTCGCACGCCGGACCCGACCTGCACGATAGGTGCAAGTCCATATGCCTAGATCACGTCCGGTAATGCGGATTTGCTGTCGTACCCGGTGCGTACGGTCGCCGATATGACAGACCTCGAGCTCGTCGTCCCAGCCCGCACCGTCGCCGCCGGGGTGGA
>CAIXPF010000175.1 GCA_903921205.1 uncultured Acidimicrobiia bacterium
ACCACCACGTCGATGCCGCGGGCGTCCTCGGCGCAGTCCTCGCGCCGCAGCAGGCCACGCTTCTCCATGCGCTGGAGTTGGCGCGACAGCCGGCTGCAGGCCGAACTCGCCTATCTCGCCACCCAGCCGCTCGGCCGCTTCGCCACGGCGTCCGCGACCGGCCAGCCCGACGTGGCGGTCGTGATCTTCGGGGTTGACGACGGCTGCATCGTCACCGCCGGCTTCGACATCACCCGGACCGTCCGCTACCGCAACGCCAAGACCAACCCCCGTGCGGTCTTCATCGTCGACGACCTCGCCGGCACCGATCCGTGGTCGCCCCGGGGCATCAAGGTGCGCGGCGGCGTGGCCGTCGAGGCCCACGAGGGCGGGGAGCGGTTCCGCATCACCCCGGAGGTCATCTGGAGCTGGGGCGTCGAGGAACCGGCCGCCGGCATCCCGCAGATGACCCGCCGGACCGTCTGAGCCTCCGGGCGGCTGACCGTCGGATCGTTCGACGACGCCGACCGTCCGGCAGGCGCACCTCCTGCCGCGGTCGGGCTGCCGGCCTCGTGCCCTACGACGGTGCGAGCAGGGCGGCGAGGCGTTCGATCTCGGTCCAGAAGCCGGCGACGGTGTCGTCGATGATCTCGGCGACGGTGCGCACGTCGTGCAGCAGCGCCGCCGACTCGCCGGCACCGACCATGGCGAGGCCGAGGTCGCCGGTCTCGAACATCTCGAACACCGGGCCGGCGTAGGGCTGGCCCTGCGGGTCGATGTCGCCGCGGGCGACGGACTCGGCGAAGTCGTTGCGCACGAAGCGCATCATGATGCCCTTCTTGACCGGTTCGAGGTTGATGGTCTCGGTGGCATCTGCGATGGCCTGCTTGACGTTGTGGTGCACCGGGCTCTCCGCTGCGGTGATGAAGCGCGTGCCCATCATCACCGCCTCGGCACCGAGAGCGAAGGCGCCGGCCATGCCGTGGCCGTCGACGATGCCGCCGCCGGCGACGAGGGGGACGTCGACCTGGGAGCGGACCTGCTGGAGGAACGAGAACAGGTGCATGGATCGGGTGCTGCGCAGCCCCCCGGCCTCGGCGCCCTCGACGATGAGGCCGTCGACGCCGGCATCGACGGCACGCAGGGCGTCGGAGAGGCTGCCGGTCTGGTGGTAGAGCTTGGCGCCGGCGTCATGGACCCGCGCCACGATGTCGGCGGGGGCGCCGACGGCGCTGACGATGAACCGGCTGCGCCCGTCGAGCGCCCAGTCGAGCACCTCGTCGAGGCGGTTCTGCTGGGCCAGCACCCGCAGGAACAGTTGCACCCCGAACGGGGCATCGGTGCGCTCGCGCATCCGTTCGGCCTCGGCGTTCGTCTCGGCGAGGCCGGTCGTGGCGGTCTCGAGCAGGCCCATACCGCCGGCCGCGGACACCGCACCCGCCAGCGCGGACCGGGCGAAGTAGCCGATCGGGGCGTTGAAGACCGGGACGCGTGCCCCGGTGTCGCGAAGTACTCGATTGCCTGCGAACGAACGCATCGTGTCTCTCCCGTTCGGTCCGTGTGACCGGTCCGTGTGACCGGTCCGTGTGACCGGGGCCCGTCCGCCGGCCGGTCGGGGGACGATACTGCGGTGCGGGCCGGTGGCTCGGGGTCCGGTCAGGTCCGGGCGGTTCGCCGGCGGCTCAGCGGCCCGACAGCACCACGCACTCGTCGTTGCGGCTGACGACCACGAACGGTTCGCTCGGGCTGCCGACCACCTCCGGGTACTCGGTGGTGGAGGTGGTGGTGGGCGCCGCGACCTTTGTCGCCGTGGTCGTGGTCGTGGTCGTCGGCGGCGGACCCGCCAGGGTGGCGGCGACCAGTGCCCGGACCTCGGCGGCGTCCCAGTCGTACTCGGGCACCTCGGGTGGGACCAGGCCGATGGAGCGCGGCGCGGTGGGCGCACCCTGCAACTGCTCGATCACGCCCACCATCTGCGACACGGTGAGGTTGGTCCGCACCGTCGAGGCCAGCGCCGAGGCCAGCGCCGGCCAGCGGCGCAGCAGCTCGGGACCGCCGTGCTGGGCGGCGAGGTTGGCCAGCACGCAGCGTTGGCGGTCCATCCGCTCGTAGTCGGAGTCGGCCTCGCGTGAACGGCTGTAGTCGAGGGTGTCGGTGCCGTCGAGGTGGTGCAGCCCGACGGTGTACACCTCCGGGGTCACGTGCTTGGCGCCCAGGATGTTGCCGGGGGAGGGCACCTCCTGGGTCACGTAGAGGTCGACGCCCCCGAGCGCGTCGACGACCTCGAGGAACCCGGCCATGTCGACCAGCACCCAGCCGTCGATGCGCAGCCCGGTGAACTCGGCGATGCTGGCCGCGAGCAGCGAGGCGCCCGGCTCGTCGGTGGGTCCGAGCGCCTTGCGCACGGCGTTGGGGTTGGCCTGGCCCCAGCCGTACACCGCGTTGAGCAGGTCGTCGTAGCCGTCGGGGAACCGCTCGGCGAGCGGGCCGGGCGGCAGCGGGGCGTCGCCGAGGTTGCGGGGCACGCCGATGATGACGGTGTCGCCGCTGGCCCGGTCGATCGACACGACGTTCATGGAGTCGGTGCGCAGCCCGTCGCGGTCCTGGCCGGCGTCACCGCCGACCAGAAGCACGTTGAAGCGGGCCTCGGTGCCGAGCGGTTCGGCCGGGGTGCCACCGGCGGCGGAGGGGCCGGTCGGGGTCGACGCCGAGGTGGCACGCAGCGGGGAGGGCACCGCGGCCGGCGCGGCGACGAACGTGCGGTTCATCAGCCCCTGTGCCGGCACGGCGTAGTAGAGGCCCGCAGCGGCCGGCACCAGGGCCATCGCCGCGGCCCCCGTCG
>CAIXPF010000176.1 GCA_903921205.1 uncultured Acidimicrobiia bacterium
CACGTCAACGACAACCAGCACGTCAACGACATCGACCACGGTCAGGCCAACCACGACGACCGCAGCACCGACGACGACCGCAGCACCGATCACGACCGCCGCGCCGGCCGTGAAGCCCGGCGCTGCACCGCCGGCCACTGCGCCGCCCGCCACGCAGCCACGGACCACTTATTACGCTAATTGTGCTGCAGTGCGTGCTGCTGGCGCCGCGCCGCTTTACCGGGGCGAGCCCGGCTACTCGTCGAGTCTCGACAGGGATGGCGACGGCATCGCCTGTGAGTAGGCGTTCGGAACGCCGAAGCACAGAGCACTCATCGCCCCCCTCCATGCTTCGCCGCTGGTGGGAGCGGTCAAGGGCTTGGCCCGTCATGGGTCAGGTATTTTTCGCTGCAGGTCTACTCGTACTTCTTGGCGGTCTCACCCGTTTGGTTGCCCAGCCAGTGGACCGGTCGGCCACTTCGCATGGCGATGTCACCGGCGCTTTGGTCGCTGTCGGCGCTGTCGGCGCTGTCGGCGCTGTCGAACCCTGGACGGTTCTTCCAGTCTCGACCGACCGTATCGACGATGGCAGGACGCCAACATCGGGCACCGACTCATCCCCGGCTAGTACAGATGCCCCGGCGATAGCTGGGTCCACCAGTGTGGGCGGACCGTCCGCTAGCACGGCGCTCGGACAGTTGAGCACGCCGACATCGGACTCGACGGTGCCGAACAGCCTGTTGGCGCCGGCCACGACGGCCAGTCCATCGGCGCTCGACGGCCTGGCCGTGGCCGCGCTCGACAACTCGGTGACGTACCGACGCGATGCATTCGGGCCCGATTGGATTGATGCCGACCGTGATTGCCACAACACTCGGGCCGAGGTGTTGATGCAGGAGACGGCTGCTCCCGTCACCTTCAACCCGAACGGTTGCACCGTCGCTACCGGTCAGTGGACCGACCCATGGAGCGGCTTCACCTCGACGCAGGCGTCGGACTTCCAGATCGACCATCTCGTCCCGCTAGCCAACGCGTGGCGTTCGGGCGCAGCGGGGTGGGATGGGTCCCGCAGGGAGGCGTTCGCACAGAACCTCGGCGATCCTGATGAACTGAATGCCCTTCACGGCCCCGTCAACACGGCGAAGTCGGACAAGGCCCCTGACCAATGGAAGCCGCCGCTTCAACAGTCCTGGTGCCGGTACGCGACAGCGTGGGTGCGCATCAAGGCCACTTGGGCACTCACAGTCACCGCCACAGAGAAGTCGGCCCTAGCGTCGATGCTGGAACGCTGCTAGCAGCGGCGAGCTGGCGGGTCATATCTCCGCTGCGGTCTCCGCGAGTTCCAACTAGGGCCATGGGACGGCGGGCCCGGTGGTGTCGCCGTGGTTGGTGTTACGGTCCGGGCGTCGTGGAGCCGGAGGGGGTTCGATGCGTGACGTCGTGGGTCGGGTGGCGCGTGCCGGGTTTGCCGGTGTGCTGACGGTGTTGATGGTCGGTCTGGTCGGGGTGGGTCCGGCGGGGGCGGCGGTTCCGGGCCGGCCGACCGGCGTGACGGCGGTGGTGTCGGGTGCCGACGGGTTGTCGGTGTCGTTCCTGCCGCCGGCGTCCAACGGCGGGAAGGTGGTCAAGGGGTATCGGGCGACGTGTTCGAGCGACACCGGTGGGGTGTCGCGGACCGTGGCCGGGTCGGCTTCGCCGGTCCGGGTGGGGTCCTTGACCGGCGGTGCCCGCTATCGGTGTGTCGTGCGGGCGGTGAACGCGGACGGGGTCGGGCCGGCGTCGATCGGGTCGACGTTCGTGATCGTCCCCGGTCCGCCGTCGAAACCGTACGGGCTGACCGTCACCGTGGCCGATGGGCCTCGACTGCGGGTCGCGTTCAAGGCGCCGGTGTCGGATGGGACCTCGGCGATCACCGAGTACGAGGCACGTTGTGTGTCGGGAACCACGCTGACAACGACCGGCAAGAGCACGGTTTCGCCGGTGGTCACCGCAGTGGTGCAGCCGGGCCTGGCCTACCGCTGCAAGGTACGCGCCAAGAACGCGTACGGCACCGGCCTGTGGTCCGCGTTCTCCGCTGCGACCACGGTCACCGGTGTCGGTGCACCTACCGCCCTCGTCGCCACCGCGGGCGACACCCAGGTCGCCCTCACCTGGACCGCCCCCGCCTCCGACGGCGGTTCCGCCATCACCGACTACATCGTGCAGTACCGGGTCACCGGCGCCGGGTCGTGGTCGACCTTCGCCGACGGCACCTCGACCGCGGCCACCGCAACCGTCACCGGCCTCACCAACGGCACCGGCTACGACTTCCAGGTCGCCGCCGTCAACGCCGCCGGCACCGGCATCTACAGCACCTCGGTGACCGCCACCCCCATCACCGGTGTCGTCATTGCAGCCGGCAACGGTCACACATGCGCACTGCGTGCTGGCACCGTCAAATGCTGGGGCTACAACGGCTCCGGCCAGTTGGGGCTCGGCGATACCGCCGACCGGGGTGACGGGCCCGGTGAGATGGGCGTAAACCTCCCGGCCGTCGACCTCGGGCCGGGCCGCACCGCCACCGCCATCACCGCCGGCGAAGTTCACACGTGTGCGCTGCTTGACGACGCCACCATCAAATGCTGGGGCGCCAACGGCTTCGGCCAGTTGGGGCTCGGCGACACCGAAACCCGGGGCGACGGGCCCGGTGAGATGGGTGTGAACCTCCCGGCCGTCGACCTCGGGCCGGGCCGCACCGCCACCGCCATCACCGCCGGCGGAGCGCACACGTGTGCGCGGCTTGATGACGCCACCGTCAAATGCTGGGGCTGGAACGGCTTCGGCCAGTTGGGGCTCGGCGACACCGCCGACCGGGGCGACGGGCCCGGTGAGATGGGCGCAAACCTCCCGGTTGTGGACCTCGGGCCGGGCCGCACCGCGACCGCCGTCACCGCCGGCTATACCCACACGTGTGCGCTGCTCGACGACGCCACCATCAAATGCTGGGGCGCCAACTACGCCGGCCAGTTGGGGCTCGGCGACACCGCCAACCGCGGCGACCAGTCTGGTGAGATGGGCGTAAACCTTCCGGCCGTCGACATCTGGGGCTGACCCGCCCGCCAACCCCCGCTCTGAACCACCAAACGGGTCCCCCTCAACCCGTCGCGTCGCCGCTGAACGTGCGGGCCAGGAGGAGGCCGTGCGGGTCCGTGCCGGCATGTGGATCGACCCACCGGTGGCCGACATCGCCGTGTGCTCGTACGTCATCGACTGGCCGGGCCGCCGCCGCATGACCGGCCGGCTGGCAGCGTCACCGGGAGGCCACTAGTAGCTTTTGAACCGTCCGCTATCGGCTCGTCGGCTGGCCCGGTAGCGCTGCTGCGCTGCTGCGCTGCTGCGCTGCGGGCCAGGTGGGGCGGTGGGGATGGTGGTGCCCTCGGTGCCGTGGCTGGTGGTCCGACGACGACGCCGAGCTTCCCGACGACCGCCCGCCTCGGTGGCGACTGTTCGACGGCCACGACCGGGACCGTGGTGCGGCCGGCGAACTAGTGCATAGAGCTTTCGCACCGTTGCCGCCGGAGATGAGCAGCTTCAGGTAACCGTGCAGCTCCTGGTGCAGCAGCGGGTCGCCGGCGGGATGGGCCTGCACCAGTTGGGTGGCGAGGTCGTCGCCGGGATGGGCCCGCTTGTGGGCGATGACGTCATCGATGTAGCCGTGGAACTCGCCGTGCAGTCGCTTGCGCAGCGCCCGGCGATCCTCGCCGGGCTGCGCCCAGCGCATGGTGTCGACGTCGAACATGGCATCGGTCCAGCGGTGGATGTCGGCCCAGTCCGAGGCCGGCAGGCCGAGCATCGAGCAGATGGTGGCCAGCGGCAGCTTCACCGCCAGGTCGTTGACGAGGCAGACCTCGCCGCCCTCGGCGAGCTTGGCGTCGAAGCTGGACACGATCTCGGCTGCGGTGGCGTCCAGTTCGGCGGCCATACGCCGGCAACGGGCCGGGGTGAAGCTGCGGGCCATCAGCGAACGCAGCCGTCCGTGCTCGGCGGCGTCGAGGTAGATCATGTCGTCCGCGACGTCGGGGTCCCACCCGTGCAGGTCCGCCTTGCGCAGCTTCGCGGTGCGGGCCCGGGCGTTGTAGTCCTGGCCGGCGTAGCGCAGTTGGGGGCCGCCGTTGATGAACGTGGAGGGATCGGCGCTCACGGCCCGCACGTCGGCGTACCGGGTCACCATCCACGCCGGGTCGATGCCGGGCCGCTCGTACCAGTACACGGGAGCCTCCCGCCGAAGGCGCGCCCACGCCTCCCACGGGTAGCCGTGGTGGTGCCAGCTGTCGATGTCGTGCAGGACGATGTCGTCCAGCTCCGCCGGCGTTCCGCCCGTCCGTGCGCCCATGTCCGAGTCCCTTCCCGGCATCGGCCGAAGAACCTAACCCGCCTTAGATTATCGGGCGGGCCATGGCGAACCGGGCCCAATCCACAGGCGGCGAGGCCGCGGCCCACCGCAGTTCAGACCGTTGCGACGCCAGGGCCCACGGGCGCAGCAGTCCGTCGGGACGGTGTTACCCGACGACGGCGTTGCCGGACCCGGTACCGGACCGGTCCCGCAGGACATGCTGCGGACGGGAGGGCGTGCAAACATGGGCCATGGACAGGCGGCGATTTCTCTCGGGCGCAGCGGGCCTGACAGCAGCGCTGGCCGTCGGTCGCAGACGGTCAGGGGTCGCGACGCCGACCCGCTTGCCGGTCACCCACGACGTCACCGGCATTGCCGCGCTCCAGGCGGCGATCGACGCCGCATCGGCAGGGGACACGATCGTGCTCGCCGACGGTACCTACCTCGACACGGCGCTGTCGATCGGTGTCAGCGGCATCACCGTACGGTCGGCCACGCCGGGTGGGGTGCACCTCAACGGCACCAACTCGATCACCATCTCCGGCAGCCAGGTGACCTTCAGCGGGTTCCAGTTCACCTCCGGCTCCATCGCCGGCATCGTCATCACCGTCAGCGGGAACGACAACCTGCTGACGCAGCTGAACTTCGACGGGTACTCGGCGCAGAAGTACATCAACATCCAGGCGCCCAGCCGGCGCAACGTGATCGCCTTCTGCAACTTCCGCAACAAGCCGATCACCGCCCCGCCCGGGAACCTGGTCCACATCGGGGCCGACCCATCGGTCGTCGGCTACCACAAGGTGCGCTACTGCTCGTTCCGGGACATCCCGGGAGCGGGTGGCGACAACGGCAACGAACCGATCCGGCTGAGCAACGGTGCCGAATCGACGTATGTGGCCCGAACCGTCGTCGAGTACTGCTACTGGAGCAACACCGGCGGCGGCGACAGCGAGGCCGTCTCGGTCAAGTGCCGCGAAAACCTCATCCGTCACTGCACGTTCACGAACAACCAGAACGCCATGCTGGTCTTCCGCAACGGCGACGACAACGCGGCGTACGGCAACTTCTTCATCAACGCCGGCGGCATCCGGGTGAAGGAGGCCAACAACATCTCCTGCTCCAACAACTACTTCGAGAACTCCGGCGTGGGTGGCACGGCCGATGCCGTCACACTCGACTACGTGAGCCCCAACCTGGCGAACATCGCCTTCGTGCACAACACGTTCGTCGAGTGCGGGAAGATCGACCTCGGAGGGCCGGGCCCGACCAACAACACCTGGGCGAACAACGTGTTCACGAAGTCGTCGGGCAGCATCTTCGTCAACCCGAATGCGGGTACCGCGTGGGCGGGAAACATGGCGAGCGGTGCGCTCGGGATCACCATTCCGCCAGGTATGACCGTCGCCGACCCGCAACTCGTCCGCAACGCAGACGGCTACTACGGGCTGTCCTCGACGAGCCCGGCCATCGACGCCGCCAGTGCGAGCTATCCCTCCGTCCTCGACATCGTCGGTGTCGACGACGACCCGACGCTCCTGTTCGACATCAGCGGGCAGACCCGGCCGGCGACGCGAACCCTGAAAGATGTCGGGTGCGACGAGTACGCGGTGGGCGGCACGGTCAACCGCCCGTTGACCCTCGCCGACGTCGGACCCTCGTACCTCGGAGGGCCGGGTGGGGTGCCACCGGCCATCACCACACAGCCGCAGAGCCGATCGGTCGGCGTCGGCTCGAGCGTGTCGTTCACGGTCGTCGCCACCGGCAGCGCGCCGCTTGCGTATCAGTGGCGGAGGAACGGCAGCAGCATCAGCGGGGCGACCGGCGCCACCTACACCATCGCGTCTGCGCAGGCCGGGGACGCCGGCAGCTACACGGTGATCGTCAGCAACGCGGCCGGCACCGTGGTCAGCGCCGCCGCATCGCTCACCGTCATCGCGCTGCCGGCGCCGTGGGCGACGACGGACATCGGCCCCGTGGGAATCGCCGGCAGCGCGTCCACCAGCACCGGCACCTACACCATCAAGGGTTCGGGCACGGGCCTGGGCGGCGGTACCGACCAGTTCCGCTACGTGTACCAGACGCTCTACGGCGACGGATCGGTGACGGCCCGTCTCACCGGCCAGAGCGGCACCCTGGCCGCGGCCGTGGCCGGTGTGATGATCCGCGAATCCACTGCCACCGGTGCGAAGTTCGCGGCGATGGTGCGCCGTGGTTCGGGGACCAAGAACCTGGCGGCCGTCCGCCGCTCCTCGACCGGCGGGTCGACCACGAGCACCACGGCGACCTCACAGACCCCACCCAACTGCTGGGTGCAGGTCATCCGGACGGGCAACAGCCTGGCCATGAGGCGCTCGACCGACGGCGCGAACTGGGCGACAGTCGCCACCAGCACGATCAGCATGGCGGCCACGATCACCCTCGGCCTCGTGGTGGCCTCGGGCAGCAACTCGGTGCTCGACACCGATCTCTTCACCAACGTCACCGTGGTCACGTAGCTGACGGGGACGCCGGGAACGCGCAACGGGAGATCCCGGGACCGCTCGTTCAGGCGTCCGGGGTGATCCCGATCGCCACCTGATCGCTGTTCCCCGGGAGCAGTTGGATGAAGCGGGCGCTGCGGTAGCGCCGCCGCTTGGCCGCCATGACGGGCCCGAGCTCGGCATCGGGGAGCACCCGAGCCCTTCCACCGAACACCGGGCCGGTCACCTTGCCCCGCTGGGTGCAGGTCGCGAAGGTGACCCGGGGGTTGTTGGCGACCCGCTTCACCTTCCACGCCGTCCTCGGCGTGGTGACGACGAGCGTGCCGCCCAGCACGTTGAACCAGATCGGGGTGGTGACGGCGGTGCCGTCCCGTTTGAAGGTCGTCAGCGCAAGGCAGCGGGCATCTGCCACTGCGGCGATCGGGTCGGATTCATTGGTCAACGTCGTCCCTCTCGTTCGATGGCAGGAGACGGCCGGTCGGCGGGCTCGCTATTGGCCTGTGGACGAAGGATTTCGTCAGCCACGGTCGGGCACCCAGTTGCCGTGGAAGCCGAACGGCACCCGTTGCGGCAGCGGGACCCGGGCGACGTAGCCGCGGGCGAAGTCCCGGGCGTCGATGACGACGAACTCGGCCGAGTCGTCGTTGCCGTCGTGCACGAAGGTCACCAGCCAACCGTCGTCCTCGTCGGTACCGCCCGGTCGGCCGACGAACACCGGCTCGCCGGCCGCCCGGCCGGGGCCGTGGTCGAACACGTCGCTGGCCCCGGTGAGGAGGTCGTGTTTCACGGTCGGCCAGTGCATGGAGGCGTTCAGCCGGGCGCAGTAGCCGTAGCGGTAGGGCTTGCCGGTGAGCGAACCGAGATGGCGGGGGAACTCGTTGCTGCGCTCGTCGACCGTACTGACCCGTACGGTACGGGCCGCGGGATCGGCCTCCCAGCGCATGAGCCGGGGTAGCGAGTCGCCGAACGGGCCGTTGAGGTCGTCGCGCATCATCACGTCGTAGAAACACACGTCGAGCACCACGGTGCCGGTATCGGTGTCGTAGGCGTTGAGCGGATGGAACACGTACCCGACCGGCACGTCGATCCAGATGATGTCCGCCGCTGTGCCCTGACGGGGCATCAGGCCGATGCGATTGCCGTAGTCGCCGTTCCAGCGGAAGGGGAACCGGCGACCGGCGACCACCAGGTCGAGGTCGACGAGCACCGGCTGGTCGTAGACCACGACGTAGCGATCGGTGATCGACAGGTCATGCACCATCGACATGCCGGGTAGGGGGATGTCGACCGTCCGGTTCACCCGGCCGTCGGCGCCCACCCGCACGTACTGGACATGGTCCATCCACTCGGCCCAGGCGTACGCCATCGCATGCAGTTCGCCGGTGTCGGGGTCGAGCTTCGGATGTGCGCTGAAGGCCCCGGGCAGGGTGCCGAAGAAGTCGTTGCGGCCGAGGGTCTCCAACTCGTCGGAGAGCTCCACCGGACAGCCACCGGCCTCGACGAGTGCCCAGGTGGTACCGGCGAAGCCGCCGACGTTCGTGTTCGGTCCACCACGGCTGCCGTTCCAGTTGGGGCCCGGGATGTCGGGCAGGCCGCGCGCCGCGCTGACGGCGGCGGAGCCCACGTAACGGTTGCGATACCACTCGGCCCGGCCGTCGCGCAGCCGGATGCCGTGCACCATGCCGTCACCGACGAACCAGTGATGGGTGGCGGGGTCGACCGCACCGAGCGGGTTCGGCCCGTTGCGGAGGTACCGGCCGTTCAACTCGGGCGGCAGATCGCCGATGACCGGCAGGTCGAACGCCGTCACCTCCTCACCGACCGGCGCGTAGTTGCCCGTGAGGTAGCGGTTGCCGCCGGAGCTGGGGACGGAGCTCATGTTGACAGTGTCTAGCTCTGCGGCTTGACACCGTCAAGGCCTTGTGGGGGCCGCGTCCGCAACTTCACCAGCGGGACGCCCAGCGCGATGGCGAAGGGCAGGTTGAACAGCGCATGCAATGGAGCGCCGAGAACGAGCGACATGGCGGTGTCGAGCACGAACCACAGCGCCAGCGAGCGCATCAGGATCGGCACGACCCACGCCGCGCCGTCTCGGAGCGGTCCCCGCACGAGGGAGAGCATCAGCAAGGCCCATCCGGCGAGCACCGCCCCGAGCACCATGAACGGCAGGTTCAGGTACGCGCGCACCTCATCGGTGTCGATCACTTCCGGCGGCCCGAACCCGAGGGCCGAGAACAGCGCTCCGGCCACCGAGCCGGCGAAGACCAGCAGCAGCGAGTAGCCCAGCAGTGCGACGAGCACGACCTGGAGCCAGACGATCCACCGACCCCGCGTCGACATCGGGCGAAGGATCGTGCGGTCCCCGCGCCGAGCGACTCGGCGGCCCGGCCGACCACGGCGACGCTCCGCGCGTCCGGGCGCAACCGGCAGCAGGGTCGGGGGCGGCTCCCTACCATCTGGCATGGTCATGGTGTGCTGGGGCGTGCGGCCCGCTTCGCCCGCCGGCCCGCCGGGAGGTCGACCGTGGCCCGGGGCGGGAGGAACCGCAACGCGAGCACCGATCCGGCCAGCGCCGTCGCCGCGACGACGAGACAGGCGGTACCGAAGCCGCGCATGAACGAGTCGGCGACGGCGGCGAGGACCTGTGCCTGCGCAGCCTCGGGGGCCTTGCCGGCGACGGCGTAGGCCACGCCGACGGAATCGCGGGCCTGGTCGGCGACACCGGGCGGGAGGGCCTCGACAAGACCGGGAATGGCACCGAACGACTCGGCCAGCCGCGGGGCGTACAGGCTGAGGAACACCGAGCCGGTCACGGCGACGCCGAGGGTGCCGCCGACCTCCCGGGAGACGTCGTTCACCGCGGAGCCGACCCCCGCCCTGTCGAGCGGGAGCGAGCCCATCACCGCCTCGGTGCTCGGCGAGGTCACGAGCGACAAGCCGCTGGCGATGAGCAGCATCGCCACGAGGATCGGGCCGAAGTAGGCGGCATCGGCGCTGATCCGGCTGACGACCAGAAAGCCGGCGGCCATGGCGGCCAGGCCGAGGGCCACCACCCGGGTCGTACCCCAGCGCAGCGCGGCCCGCGCCGCCAGCGGGGCAGTGACCCCTGCGCCGACCGCAAAGGGCAGGGTTCGCACCCCTGATTCGAGGGGGTCGTAGCCCCTCACGAACTGGAAGTACTGGGTGACGAGGAAGGTGAAGCCGAACAACGAGAAGAAGGCGATACCGATCGATCCGGTGGCGGCGCTGAAGCGTGCGTTGCGGAAGAAGGTCACCTCGAGCAACGGATGCGCGCGGCGCGACTCGTAGCGGATGAACGCGGCGAGGGCCGCAGCGGCAACGGCGAACCCGGCGATCGAGCGGGCGCTGGCCCAGCCCCAGTGCGGCGACTCGATGACGGTGAACACCAATCCGCCCACGGCCAGGATCGAGAGCACGAAGCCGACGACGTCGAAGGGCCCACCGCGCTCGTCGCGCGAGTCGGGGACGAGGAAGTGCCCTGCGACCAGCGCGACGACCACGATCGGGATGTTGACCAGGAACACCGAACCCCACCAGAAGTGCTCCAGCAGCCAACCGCCGGCGACCGGCCCGAAGGCCACGGCCATCCCCGACACCGCCGACCACAGGCCGATCGCCTTCGCCCGTTCCACCGGCTCGGTGAACAGGTTCGTGATGATGGCAAGCGTCGCCGGGAACACCAGTGCAGCGCCGACGCCCATCGCCCCCCGCCAGAGGATGAGCCCGCCGCTCGTCCCGGCGAACGCGGCGAACCCGCTGCACAGGGCGAACACCACGAGGCCGAGCTGCAGGGCCCTCTTGCGCCCCCACCGATCGCCCAGACCTCCGGCGGCCAGAAGCAGGCAGGCGAACACCAGCGCATAGGCATCGACGATCCACTGCAGCGCCGTCGTGGTGGCGTCGAGCTCGCGCTGCAACGTCGGGAGTGCGACGTTGACGATGAGGTTGTCGACGACCACGAGGAACACGCTGGCGCTGAGTACGAGCAGCACCCACCACCGTCGCTCGTAGGCCGCACGCTGCAGCGGGTCGATCGGTGGCGATGAGGAAGTACCCATGACTTGACACTGTCTACCCTTGTCTAGACAACGTCAAGTCCTAGAGTTGCAGCCATGACGGTTCAACGCACCGTGCTCGACGCCGCACTGGGGATCATCGCGATCGACGGACCCGACGCCGTGTCGATGCGTGAGGTGGCGCGCCGCGCGGGGGTCAGCCACCAGGCCCCCTATCACCACTTCGGGGACCGGGCCGGGATCTTCGCCGCCATCGCCGCCGAGGGTTTCGACACCCTCGCAACGAGGCTGCGGGACGTCATGGCCGATGCGGCCGATCCCTCCCGCCACTGCCTCGAGGCGTACGTTGCGGTGGCCCTCGAGCATCCCGGCCATTTCCGGGTGATGTTCCGCTCGGACCTGTGCGGCGCCACCACCCACGCGGCGACCGCAGCGGCCGCCGATGCCGCACACCTCGAGCTGCAACGCATGGTGGAGCGCATCATCGGCACGCCGGCGGATGGCGACGTGGCGTTCGTGTGGGCCTCGGCCCTGTGGTCGTGCGCCCACGGACTCGCCACTCTGCTGCTCGACGGCCCCCTCCGACAGAAGCTCCCACCCGAGGTCACCCTCGGCCAGCACGTCCGTGCCGTCGCTTCCCTCCTGGGCGACATGGTCGACCGCCAGGCCGCGGCCGCCGGCTTCGACCCGGCGGGCTGACGCCGCGGATGGCACGCACGGCGCCGGCTCCAGCGTGTGGCGCCGACCCGGCGACGGCGGAGATCCTTCAGCGAGGGTCCCGACGCCAGAGAGGGGGAGACCGTTGCGGTCTCCCCCTCTCTCACGCCGTGCCCGGTCACATCGATCCCGTGGGACCGGCCGGAACTCAGACCTCACTCCGCTGAAATCAGCGAGTCACTTCCACTGAGATCCCGGAGGCGCTCGTCATCACGAGCAGCCGCTGGTGGTGCCGCAGCTGGGGCAGGCGTGGCAGGAGCCGGCCCGCATCATCTGGACGCCGCACTGCATGCACATCGGCGCATCGGAGTGGCGGAAGGTCGGACGATCGAGCTGCAGCTGCAGCTCCTCGACGGAGGGCAGCGAGGGCGGATCGGCCGGGATCTCCGAACCCTGCCGGGTCTCGACCGCGGTCTCCTCGACGCCGGGCAGCGTCTGCTGGGTGCGCTCACCCGTCGTGTAGATGCTGAGCTCGGCCCGCTCCTCGAAGCTGAGGTACTCCACCGCGAGCCGCCGGAACAGGTAGTCCATGAGGCTGGTGGCGATGCGGATGTCCGGATCGTCGGTCATGCCCGCCGGTTCGAACCGCATCCCGGTGAAGGCCTCGACGAACGCCCGCAGAGGCACGCCGTACTGCAGGCCGTAGCTGACCGCGATTGCGAAGGCGTCCATGATGCCCGCAAGGGTGGAGCCCTGCTTGGACACCCGGATGAACAGCTCGCCCGGCCGCCCGTCGGCGTACTCGGCAACGGTCACGAAGCCCTTGCAGTCGGCGACCCGGAAGTCGAAGGTGCGCGACGCTCGGCTGCGGGGCAGCTTCTCGCGCACCGGCTTGTGGATGATCTTCTCGATGATCCGCTCCACCGGCTCCATCACCGCTGCGGTGATCTCACCGTCGGTCCCGTCCTTCTTGGCGGTGGCGAGCGGCTGGGCGACCTTGCAGTTGTCGCGGTAGATCGCCACCGCCTTCACACCGAGCTTCCAGGCGTCGATGTGGAGCTGCTCCACATCCTCGACGGTGACGTCCTCGGGCATGTTGACCGTCTTCGAGATGGCGCCCGAGATGAACGGCTGCACGGCACCCATCATGCGGACGTGGCCGAGGTGATGGATGACGTTGTCGCCCATCGAGCAGGCGAAGACCGGCAGGTCGCCCGCCTTGAGGAACGGCGCACCCACGATGGACTTGTGCTCGTCGATGTAGGCGACGATGGCGTCGACCTCGTTGGGCTGGTAGCCGAGCCGGCGCAGGGCACGGGGCACGGTCTGGTTGACGATCGACATCGTGCCGCCGCCGACCAGCTTCTTGAACTTGCACAGGCCGAGATCGGGCTCGATGCCCGTGGTGTCACAGTCCATCATCAGGCCGATGGTGCCGGTGGGGGCGAGCACCGATGCCTGGGAGTTGCGCACGCCGACCAGCTCGGCGAGCTCACAGGCGTTGTCCCAGGACGCCTGGGCGGCGGTGAGCAGATCGGCGGGCACCAGCTCCTCGTCGATGTGGGCCGCTGCGGCACGGTGCATGCCGAGCACCTCGAGCATCGGTTGGCGGTTCTCGTGGTAGCCGGCGAAGGCCCCCATCCGTGCTGCCGTACGGGCCGACGTGTAGTAGGCGTGGCCGGTCATCAGCGAGGTGATGGAAGCGGCCAGCGCACGGCCGCCGTCGGAGTCGTACGGCAGACCCAGCGCCATCAGCAACGCACCGAGGTTGGCGTATCCGAGCCCGAGCTGGCGGAACTTGCGGGAGTTCTCGGCGATGGGCTCGGTGGGATAGTCGGCGTTGCCGACGAGGATCTCCTGGGCGGTGAACACGACCTCCACCGCGGCGCGGAACCCGTCGATGTCGAAGTGGTCGCGCTCGTCGAGGAAGGTCAGCAGGTTCAGGCTCGCCAGATTGCAGGCCGAGTTGTCGATGTGCATGTACTCGGAACACGGGTTGGACCCGTTGATCCGACCGGTGTTCGACGCCGTGTGCCACCGGTTGATGGTGGTGTCGAACTGCATGCCCGGATCGGCGCACTCCCAGGTGGCCGTGGAGATCTGGCGCATGAGCTCGCGGGCCTTCATGACCTTCACGGTCTCGCCGGTCTTGACCGACTTCAGGGCCCAGTCGCCGTCATCGAGCACCGACTGCATGAACTCGTCGGTGACCCGCACCGAGTTGTTGGCGTTCTGGTACTGGATCGAGTGGCTGTCGGCACCGTCGAGATCCATGTCGAACCCGGCGTCACGCAGCACGCGGGCCTTGCGCTCCTCGACGGCCTTGCACCAGATGAACTCCTCGACGTCGGGATGGTCGGCGTTGAGGATCACCATCTTCGCAGCGCGGCGTGTCTTCCCGCCGCTCTTGATGGTGCCTGCCGAGGCGTCGGCGCCACGCATGAAGCTCACCGGGCCGGAGGCCGTGCCACCACCCTTGAGCGCCTCGACCGAGGAACGGATGCGGCTGAGGTTGATGCCGGCGCCCGAGCCGCCCTTGAAGATGGTTCCCTCCTCGACGTACCAGTTGAGGATGGAGTCCATCGTGTCCTCGACGGAGAGGATGAAGCAGGCGGAGGCCTGCTGCGGCACGCCCTCCACGCCGATGTTGAACCACACCGGCGAGTTGAAGGCAGCCCGCTGGGTGACGATGAGGTACTTCAATTCGTCGCTGAACGCCCGAGCCTCGGCATCGTCGATGAAGTAGCCGTCACGCAGGCCCCACGCCGTGATGGTGTTGACGACGCGATCAGCGACCTGGCGCAGCGACCACTCGCGATCGGGACCCTCGAGCGGGCCACGGAAGTACTTCTGGGCCACGATGTTGGTGGCGTTGAGCGACCACCCGAACGGGAACTCCACACCGAGCTGCTCGAAGGCCACGGCACCGTCGCGGTAGTTGGTGATGCGGGCGTCACGGCGTTCCCAGCCGACCTGGCTGTAGGGGTCGATGCCCTCGGCCGTGAAGTGCCGGCGTATGCCGATCCCTACCTGCTCGGGTGCGACGGCCATGGGTGATCTCCTGAAGGTCTCGATCGGTGACTGGTTACTCGGGTGTCGCACGGCAGCCACACGGACAGCCCCGGTCGACGTTGACCGTCTGCTGCCCGGCGCCGGACCGGCGTGGGTTCCGGTCTCGTCCCATCATTAGACACAACATGTTGTGTCCCATGGTGGTCGGAGTAGGAATGCGTACTAGATGCGGTGCGAATTACAGCATTGAAATTGCAGCCGTGTCAACGGCCGCCGAAGGACCGAGCGGAACTGATCCGCAAGACACGAGCGTCCACGACGACCAACCGAAGAGGACCCGGGGCCGATGACCAGGCAGAAGGCCCGACACACACCGCCGGCGGGCTCAGCACCCATCGATCGGTCATCTCGGCCTTCCCCAGGAGTCGCCCACCCAGACGTGATGCAGACGCCAACCACCATCCGGTCACCGTCCCCGCAGCCCGCTTTCGGCACCGATCACCCTAAGTGGGGAGCCCTGTGGACAGAAAGAGGACGACCTTGTGAATTACCGGGAAGTTCTGGGGATAGGAGGGCCGAAGCTCCGGATAACGACGGAGTGTCCACAGGGTGGCCCGCCGGTGACACCGGAGCGGACCTGCCGACGCCCGAACCACGAGCTCGCGGTACCCACCATGGAGCAGCCTCGGCGTCACCCCCGCGACCGCACAGCAGTCGGCAGCCGGGCAGTTACGCCGGTTCGAGACCCTCGTCGGCCTCGAGCAGACGGAGCTCCCGGGCGAAGTCCTCGGCGTCGTCGAAACCCTTGTAGACGCTGGCGAAGCGCAGGTACGACACATGATCGTGCTGGCGCAGCCGCTCGAGAACGGCCCGCCCGATCTCCTCGGTGCTCATGAGCGGCTCGGCCCTGCCCGCCAACGCCTCGATCTCCTCGGCGATGCGTTCGACATCGTCGCGATCGACGGGCCTCCCCTTGGTTGCCGCCACCAAGCCGGCCGTTATCTTGCGCCGCTCGAAGGGCACCCGTTGGCCCGAACGCTTGCGAACGTGCACCACCCGCAGCTCGAAGCGCTCGAACGTGGTGAACCGATAGCCGCAGCCGCCACAGGAACGCCGCCGGCGCACCGCTGCGCCGTCGTCGGCCGATCGGGAGTCGACCACTCGAGTGTCTTCGGCTCCACAGGCAGGACAACGCACCGGCAGAGAGGCTACTGGCCTGCGGCCGTGCCGGAGAAGCAATCAGGCGGCTCATCGGCCTGCGTCGTACCAGGCGGCCGGAACCCGTACCGGTCGCCCGACAACCAGACCGCTGCCCCCGTTCAACCGGGTCAGCTCATCGAGCGACCGCCGGACGTCGCTGTCGGGGCCGAGCGCCACGGCCAGAGACCAGAGCGTCTCCCCCGGGACCGCGTCGTGCACCACGACCTCCACGTCGGGCGAGTGACCGAACTGGGTGGCGGGTGAGACCACCAGCACCGCCCCCAAGGCCGCTACCAGCTGCCACGTACCGACGAGCAGGCCCACGAGGACCACCACCGCCAAGGCCCGCCGACGGTAGAAGTGCCACGGCACAGCCGAGAACGACCCGTTGGCCGCCCGACGGTCCGCCAGCGACACCACCTCGCCCCGCGAGCCGGTGGTGGGCGAAGACGGAACTGCGACCGAGGTCGAACCGGCGAGAGCGGTAGGAGCGAGCATCAACGAGGCCATGACGGCATCCTCCTCGAGAGGTGTGACAGCGAAGCGCCGGCGGCGGCCGGAGCACGGCGACCCCCGGTGGGCCGCTCAGGCGTGGCGTGGATCGAACGCAGGTTCCACCACACGGACACCATATTCACGTACACTTGTTCGCAGTCAAGAGGTTTGGCGAACAATTGTTCGATTCGATCCGCACAGGAGTGGCGTCATGCCCACCCACAAACTGACCACCCGCCAGCAGGCCATCCTCGATGTCATCGAACGACAGGTGGCCGCAAAGGGCTACCCACCGTCGGTCCGCGAGATCGGCGAGGCCGTCGGGCTCGGCTCACCATCGACGGTGCACGCCCACCTCTCGACCCTCGAGCGCCTCGGCTACCTGCGCCGGGACCCGACCAAGCCGCGAGCCATCGAGGTCTGCCAGGACCCGTCGCTCGGCGGCACGGAACGCCGGCCCTCGCGGCTCATCCCGCTGCTCGGTGACGTTGCCGCGGGCACGAATGTGTTGGCACAGGAGAACATCGAGGAGCTGGTCCCGATGCCCGCCGACTTCACCGGCGACGGCGACCTGTTCATGCTGCGCGTCCGCGGGGATTCGATGATCGAAGCGGCGGTGCTCGACGGCGACTTCGTGGTGGCCCGGGCCCAGAAGGACGCAGCGAGCGGTGACATGGTCGTGGCCGGCATCCCCGGCGAGGAGGCCACCGTGAAGTTCTTCAGCCGCCGCCGGGACCGCGTCGTGCTGACGCCGGCCAACAGCCGACTCAGCCCGATGGAGTTCAGCCCCCACGACGTCGCCATCTACGGGAAGGTCGTCAGCGTCCTCCGACGGCTGTGACCGGGTTCAGCTCTGCCCGGCGAGCAATGCCTCGAGCGTGCGGTAGACGGTGAGCAACGACGCCGCATCCACCCGCTCATCGGCACGATGCGCCAGGGTCGAGTCGCCTGGACCGAAGTTCACCGCAGGCACGCCCCGGGCCGAGAAGCGGGCCACGTCCGTCCAGCCCAGCTTGGCTTCGACCTCGGCACCCGACCGGCGCTGCAGCGCAGCGAGCAACGGGTGGTCCACCGCCGGAAACCCAGCCGGCGAGAACTCGGTCAGCTCGAAACCGTCGCCGTCCTCCAGATGGGGCGCCACGACCATCCGAACCGCTTCGGTGGCGGCCTCGATGTCGCGATCGGGAGCGAAGCGGTGGTTGACCACCAACGTCACCTCGTCCGGCACCACGTTGCCGGCCACTCCGCCCTGCACGGACACCGCCTGCAACGCCTCGCGGAACTGCAGCCCGGAGATGACCGGCTGGCGGGGCTCGAAGGTGGACAGGGCACCGAGCAGATCGGCGAGGCGATGGATGGCATTGCGTCCCATCCACGGACGGGCCGTGTGGGCCCTGGCGCCGCGCAACGTGATGCGGACCCGCATCGTGCCCTGGCAGCCGGCTTCGATCTTGCCGCTCGTCGGCTCTCCCAGGATCGCGGCGTCACCAACGAGCAGGTCGGGCCGCGCCACGAAGAGCTCCTCGAGACCGCTGTGCTCGGAGGCGACCTCCTCCCGGGCGTAGAACACGTAGGTCACGTCGAGGTCGGGCTCGACCTGGGTTCGGGCCAGGTCTGCCATCACCGCCAAGCCGGCCTTCATGTCGGCTGCGCCGAGGCCCCAGATGACGTCGCCCTCGACGCGAGCCCGGGCGTTGCCGTTCACCGGCACCGTGTCGGTATGGCCGGCCAGCACCAGGCGACGGGAACGGCCCAGGTTGGTGCGGGCGACCAGGTTGTCGCCCACCCGGGCGAGTTGCAGGTGCCGGCACTCGCCGAGGAAGCGCTCGAGGCGTTCCACCATCGGGGTCTCGGCGAAGCTCACCGACGGGATGTCGATGAACTCGACCGTCAGCTCGACGAGACGGCTGCGGAGCTCCTCGTCCGAGGACACCGCCACCTCACCCACCGCGACCCGCCCGACGACGGCCGCCGACGCCGTGGCGTCGATCGGGCGTGCTCACGCCACACCGACCCGCTCGGCCACGAGGTTCAGCAGCTCGTCGGGCTGCACCATGGCCACCCGAACGTACGCGGAACCCGCAGCCCCATAGAACTCACCCGGGCTGATCAACGCGCCGGCCTCACGGGCCAGGCGTTCGGTGAGCGCCCACGCATCGCCGTCGGGCGCCGGGATCCACAGGTAGAAACCGCCGGCAGGCAGCGGGGCCTCGACCCCGAGCTTGGCGAACACGGCTCGGCCGAGCAGGAGCCGGTTCCAGTAGATCTCGCGCTGACGCATCACGTGCTCGTCGTCGTCGAGGGCGGCGATGCCGGCGGCCTGGACCGGACCGGGCACCATCATCCCGGCGTGCTTGCGCACCTCCTGCAGATAGTGGACCAGCTCCGGGTCGCCGATGTAGTAGCCGAGCCGGCAGCCGGCGAAGTTCGACCGCTTGGACAGCGAGTGCACCGCCACCAGCCCGCGGAAGGAATCGTCGCGACCGGCGGAGAGGATCGTGCGGGGCGGGCCCTGCCAGGTGAACTCGGCGTAGCACTCGTCGGAGAACACCGGGATGTCGCGCTCGCGACCCCAGGCTGCGGCGGCGTCGAGGTCGTCGAGCCCACCAGCCGGGTTGCCCGGGGTGTTGACCCACAGCACCAGCGCCCGCGCGGCATCGGCCGGGTCGATCGCATCCAGGCGGATCCGCCAGTGTTCGTCCACCGGCACCGGGACCGGACGGCAGCCGGCGAAGATCGCCCCCATCTCATAGGTGGGATAGGCGATCTCGGGGTACAGCACCGTGTCACGGTCGGGACGTCGCAACTTCAGATACAGCGGCAGGCTGGCCACGAACTCCTTGGTGCCGATGCAGGCGCCGACCTGCGCCGGGTCGATCGTCACGCCGAAACGCCGGTCGACCCAACGGCCGACCGCCTGGCGCAACGGCAGGGTCCCGATCGACGGCGGATACCCGCGCTCGGCGTTGGAATGGGCGAGCGCCTCGACCGCTGCGGCGGGCGGTGGGTCCACCGGGGTACCGATGGACAGGTCCACCAGACCGCCGGGGAACTTCTCGGCCAGCGGCTTGTACGCGTCGAGCCGGTCGTAGGGATAGGGCGGGGGGACGTAGGGCGCAGGGGTGCCTGCGCCTGATGCGACCGGACTCATGGCTCGATTCTGCCTCCCGGGACGGTGCCGACCACGAACTGCGCCAGGCGAGCCCGGCCGGCGGGCTCGAGACGAACCCGGACACGGTACCCGCCGTCGTCCGCAGTCTCGGTGAGGACCTCGCCCTCGCGGTGGGCGATGGCCAGTGCGTCACCCCGGGCGAAGGGGATCGAGAGCTCGGTGATCTCGGTCATCACCCGCAGCCGGCTACCGACCTCGACCAGCAGCGCGTCGATACCGACCCCGGTGGCGGCAGAGATGGCCAACGACCCCGGATGGGTCCGCACCATGTCCGCCACCTCCTCGTTGGCGTCGACCTTGTTGAACACGATGAGCTCGGGCTTGTCCCCCGCGCCGATCTCCGAGAGCACGGCGTGCACTGCGGCGATCTGCCCATCGGGGTCGGGGGCCGCACCGTCGACGAGGTGGACCAGCAGGTCGGCCTCGAGCACCACCTCGAGCGTGGTCTTGAACGCCTCGACCAGACCGTGCGGCAGCTTCTTGATGAACCCCACGGTGTCGGTCAGCAGCACCTGTTCGCCGCCGGGCAACTGGAGACGGCGGGTGGTGGCATCGAGGGTGGCGAACAGGCGGTCCTCCACCAACACGCCGGCCTGGGTCAGCCGGTTGACCAGGGTCGACTTGCCGGCGTTCGTGTAGCCGACGACCGCCACATGGGCGAATCGAGCGCGTGACCGGCTCTTGCGTTGGACCTGACGGTGACGGCGGACCTCCTCGAGCTGGGTCTCGAGACGGTGCAGGCGTCGCACGATCCGGCGACGGTCGATCTCGAGCTGGGTCTCGCCCGGGCCACGACGGGCACCGAGCCGACCACCGGCTTGCTGGGACAGCGAGAAGCCGCGGCCCCGCAACCGTGGCAGGCGGTACCGCAACATGGCCAACATCACCTGGGCCCGGCCCTCGGGGGTGGAGGCGTTCTGAGCGAAGATGTCGAGGATCACCGCGGTGCGGTCGATGGCCGTCCGGCCGAGGATCCGCTCGAGGTTCACCTGCTGGCTCGGGGTCAGGTCCTCGTCGAACACCACGGTGTCGGCGTCGTAGAGCTCGGAGAGCGCCTTGACCTCGTGGGCCTTTCCCTTGCCGATGAAGGTGGCGGGATCGGG
>CAIXPF010000177.1 GCA_903921205.1 uncultured Acidimicrobiia bacterium
CGGACCGACCGGGAAAGGCGGCCACCCTCGATCCCGGTTCGGTTCCGATCGTTCCGACGCGATCCCGAGCGGGACGAGCGCTCAGCGGCCGGTGAAGCGGGGTGGACGCTTCTCGAGGAATGCCGCACGGCCCTCGGTGAAGTCCTCGGTCTGCCTGGCCAGGTGCAGGGCGAGTCCCTGGTGTTCGTACGCCCGCTCGATCGTGGACTCCTCGAAGCCGCGGTACACCGCCGCCTTGGTGTAGCCGTACACCCTGGTTGGGCCGTCGGCGAGACGTCGCGCAAGCTCCATGGTGCGCTCGGCGAGCTCGGCATCCGCCACGACCGAGGTCGCCAGTCCCCACTGCAGCGCCTCCGCTGCACTGAGGGTCGGCGCCAGCAACGCCCACTCCATCGCCTTGCCGACCCCGACGTACTGCTGCAACAGGCTCGTCCCGGTGGCGATGCCCCGCTTCACGAACGGCACGGCGAGTGTCGCCGATTCGGCCATGATCCGCAGATCCGCAGCCAGGACCAGGTTGAACCCTGCCCCGTGGGCGTGGCCGTTGACCGAGGCGACAACCGGCTTCGCGGCGGCTCGCATCCGGGCCACGATCACCGGCCAGCGTCCCTCGCCGCGGACGTACTGCTCGATCGGGTCGCTGCGCAGCACCGGCCGCTCCCCCGGTGTGCTGAGGCCGCGCAGGTCGTCACCGGCGCAGAACGCCCGGCCCGCACCGGTCAGCACGACCGCACGCACCGAACGGTCGGCATCGAGCCGGTCGAGCACGTCGAGCAGCTCGTCGCCGATCTTGAGGTTGAGGGCGTTGAGGACCGCAGGCCGGTTGAGTACGACGGTGGCGACACCGTCGTCGATCTCGACGACGAGGTGTTCGTAGGTGGCGTCCATGGCCCGGACAGTACCCGGGGGCCGCGACCGGCGGAGCCCGGCGACGTCCCGGCGCTCAGCGCGGCGGCACCCGCCCGAACCAGGACATGTCCTCGGCCCGCACGTCGCCGTAGCGCACGTCGAACGGACCGGACAACGTGACCAGCCACAGTCCGCCCGTCTCCGTGAACATCGGCCCGTGGAAGTGCCCGGGCGGGAAGCAGAAGTAGGTGGGGCCCTCGAAGTGCTGCTCTCCGTACCAGCAGTCGCCCTCGAGCAGAATGTCCTCCTGCACGACGCTGTGCGCCTCACAGGCCGCCGTGTGCCAGCCCGGCGGTTCCTTGATCAGCATGGTGCGCGCCCCGGTCACCGAGTCCTCCGACAGGACGCGCACCAGCCCGTACCCTGCGGTCTGCAAAGCCGCAGGTCGCTCGGTCCCGCTCCCCCACAGTGCGGCGGTGGACTGCCAGGCGACCGAGGCGAACGGACGGCCCTCGACGGGTTCTCGGCTCATGGACGAACCGTAGCGGTCGACGCACCCCGCAGGCGCCGGGTCACTGCATCATCGACTCGACGCGCTGCATGGCGTCGATGAACTCCTCGACCATCTCGAGCACCACCCGCCGGGTCGGCTTCACCTGGTTCATCTCGCCCACGATCTGGCCGACGAAGTAGTTGGCGAGCTGCGCCGCCTTCGAGTTCGGGTCGTGGGCGGCCCGATCGACCCGGCGCGACGCCTCGTCGATGAGCACCGGCTGCAGGGGCATGCCGAGCGGTCCGGGCGAGTTCGGGCCCTCCCACTCGTCGGTCCACGCCGACCGCAGCTGTCGGGCCGGCTTGCCCGTGCGGGAACGCGAGCGCAGGGTGTCCGAGGAACTGGCGGCGAGGAACTTCTGCTTCACGGTCGGATGGGTCTCGGCCTCCTCGGTGGTCAGCCACACCGAGCCGCACCACACCCCCTCCGCCCCGAGGGCGAGCGCTGCGGCGAGCTGGCGTCCCCGGCCGATCCCCCCGGCGGCGAGCACCGGAACCGGCGCCACCGCGTCGACGATCTCGGGCACCAGCACCATCGTGCCGATCTCCCCGGTGTGCCCACCGGCCTCGTAGCCCTGGGCGATGATCAGATCGACCCCGGCGGCCACATGCCGAACGGCGTGGGATTTCTTGCCGGCCAGCGCGGCGACCTTCACCCCGAGCTCACCGGCGCGCTCCAGCATCTCCCTGGGCGGCGGACCGAGGGCGTTGGCGATGAGGCTGATGGGATGGGCGAAGGCCACGTCGAGCAGGCCCGAGGCCTGGTTCATGGTCATCGGCGCCGGGCGGTTCGACCCACGACCCGTCGCCGGAGCCTCGGGCAGCGGCGGCACGTCGTAGCGCCGCAACAGGTCCTCGAGGAAGTCCCGGTGCGCCTGGGGGATCATGTCGGACAGTTGGGTCCAGCCGAGCCCGCCCTCGTCCTTGCCCTCGTACTTGGCGGGCACGATGACGTCGACGCCGAAGGGACGGTCGCCCACCTCGTCGCGGATCCAGCGCAGGTCGATGTCGAGCTGGTCGGGGGTCACCCCGGCGGCACCGAGCACCCCGAGCCCGCCAGCCTTGGTGACCGCAGCGACCACGTCACGACAGTGCGTGAAGGCCAGGATGGGGAACTCGATACCGAACATCTCGCAGACCCGGGTGCGCATGCGCGCACCCTAGCCGTCGCCGACAGCGCCACCCCGGCGAACGCGCCGGACCCCGTTCAGGCCTGCCAGGCGAGCCGCTCGGAGTCCTTCCACAGGCGTTCGAGGTCGTAGAACGCTCGAGACTCCTCGTCGAAGACGTGCACCACGAACGAGCCGTAGTCCATGAGCACCCAACTGAGGTCGTCGAGTCCCTCGACGCGGACCGGCTTCAGCCCGTAGGCGATGCCGAGCTGCGCCTCGACCTCGTCGACGATGGCCTTGACCTGCCGATCGGAGCCGCCGTGGCAGATCACGAAGAAGTCGGTGATCGCCAGCACGTCGCCGACGTCGAGCACGATGATGTCGCGTCCGACCTTGCCCTCGGCGGCCCTCGCCGCCGCAGTGGCCAACTCGGCCGGCGTCGCCGTCGCGACAGCCGTACCGTCGCGGCCGGAAAGCCGTTCGACCCATTCGTTCTCGATCACGTCACCTCATCGTCGTCGGTACCGGAAGGATCACCCCGTCCGGGATCCGCACACCGGTCGCCCGGCCTAGCGGCCGGTCGTGGGGCCCGGGGCGACAACCTTGGGGTCGACGCCGGTCCCGGCAAGGTCCCTGCCCACGATCACGCTCACATCGACCGTGGCATCGCCGGTGGGGTTGAACATCGCCGAGGTTACCCCGAGTGCCGCGGCCATGGTCGTGGCGTGGCTTCGCTGGGCCTCGTCGAAGAACTCGACCGAGGTCTTGTCGTAGTCGAACCGATCGGCGTTGCCGAACACGGTGATCTCGGCACCGGCGGGGACCAGCTTGGCGCTGACCGACAGGGCAGCCGGCTGATCGCCCACACCGTCGAGGAGCCGGACCCGGACGCGGTCGCCGGGTCGAGCGGCGCTGGGGAAGGGCACCAGCGTGGACACCAACGCCGTCATCGGGTCGTCGTCGACCACGTAGTAGGTCTCGCGATCACTCGTCCCCGCAGCGCCCGCACTCGAACCTGAAGTGGCCGACACGCCGGTCTCCACCCTGGCAGCCGTGGTGGCGTCAGCACGCTTGACCGGGAGCTCGACCACCTCGACGCCGCCCTTGGCCAGGGTGTGCACCATCGTCGTGAACGGGTCGCTGCTCGGGGACGCCGGTGCCTTGGCCAGGGCCTTCATCCACGCCGTCCACAGCAACTCGTTCCGGAACAACCGCCCCCGGTCCTCCTCGGAGGCCTTGCGCAGGCGCAGGTACGGCTCGATGTCCTCGGGCCGCAGCGTCAACCGTCCGGGCTCGAAGCGCACCTCGCCATCGGGCCCGGTCAGCTCGTCGGGGTTGTCGACAGCGATGGTCGCGGCCCCGGTCGCGGCCGCCCAGTCGACGGCATCGACCGCCACGACACGGTCGAAACCCACGTGCAGCGTCCGGGCCACGGCCGCCGCGACCTCGTCGACCCCGCCGGATGCGAGCACCGAAGCCAGGGTTCGGACCCGTCCCGATTCGCCGTCGACCACCAGGCTGGTGGGGATCAGCAACACCCCGCCGCTCTCGTCACCGGTCTGAGCCAGCATCGTCAGCCCGGCGAGCCGGCCCTCAGGGCTGCGGTGCACCACCAGCATGGTCGGCGTCGGTGACACCACCGCCCGGTAGCCAGGCGCGTTCACGTCGGCCGCGCCCGCGGCTGCAGCCTCGTTGTTGGCCGCGAGAGCGTGACGCCACCCGGTACGGGCGAGGACCGGCACGGCCGCCACCAAGGCCACCAGGGCCACGACGAACATGACACGGCGCAACCATCGGGGTGCGCCGCCAGGCTCCCGCCTCGGCGGCACGATCACCGATCGCGGCGACGGCGCCCGCCGGTCAGGCTCGGCGGAGGCTCGGCGGAGGTGCGGCGCACCGGGAGCTTCCTTCACGGCTCATCACGATAGAGCCGCCACGTGTCCAGAACCGATTGCACGGCATCGGGCACCAACCAGTCGACCGACCGGCCCGTTCGCAGGCGCTCCCGCAACTCGGTGGACGAGATCGCCAAGGCGGGCATCGTCACCCGTTCGACACGGAAGCCGGGCAGCTCGAACGGCGGGGCACCCGGTCGGTCGACCACCACCAACGTGGCGAGCTGGGCCAGGCGTTCGGCCTTGCGCCAGGTCGGGATCCCCGCAGCGGCGTCAGCGCCGAGGATGAGGAACAGGTCGCTGTGGGGGTTGTGTTCCTGCAGCTCGACGAGGGTCTCGGCCATGTAGGACTCGCCGCCGCGTTCGAGCTCGATCCGGCTCAGCTCGAACCCGGCACGAGCGGCGATGGCGGCTTCGACCATGGCCACCCGGGCAGCGGCGGGCGACACCAGCCGCTCACCGACCTTCTGCCAGGGGATGTTGGAGATGACAAAAAGCAGGCGATCCAACGAAATCGCCTCAAATGAGTAAAGCGCGGCAACAAGATGGCCGATATGAGGTGGGTCGAATGTCCCACCGAACACACCGAGCCGTTCCCTCTGGGACGTCACTCGGGGTGAGCGTACGTGAGACAGCGACCACCGGTGCCCCTTTCGTTGGTGAAATCGGCCCGGCGCAACCCGTAACCAGCACAAGCGGCGAACGTTGGTAGGACTGTCATGAGCGATTCGGTCGGGCAATACCTCAACGAAATCGGTCTCGTACCCCTTCTCACCGCCGAGGAGGAGCGAGAGCTGTCCCAGCTCATCGAGGCCGGTCAGCGAGCCCAGAAGAAGTTGCACAACGGCGAGCACAGCCGCGAGCTGCAGGCCGCGGTCCACGCCGCAGCGGTGGCGAAGGACCGGTTCATCCGGGCCAACCTGCGGCTGGTGGTCAGCGTCGCCCGTCGCTACCCCCTGCCGTCGTCGATGGAACTGCTCGACCTGGTCCAGGAGGGCAACCTGGGGCTCGAGCACGCCGTGGACAAGTTCGACTGGCGCAAGGGCTTCAAGTTCTCGACCTACGCCACCTTCTGGATCCGCCAGGCCATCGGCCGGGCCCTCGATCAGAAGGCCTCGCTGGTCCGCCTGCCCGGGGACCGCTCGGCGTCGCTGCGGGCGGCCCTGCGCCAGGTGTCCGGCGACGGCGACGAGCTCGACGAGGAGCACGCCCGCCTGCACCGACTGACCACGCCGACCTCGTTGGACCGCACCATCGGCGACGACGACTCCAACGAGTTGATCGACCTGCTGCCCGACTCGGTGCCCGGACCGGAGCAGGAGGTGCTGGCGCGATCCGAGGAGGAGCTCATCACGAACCTCCTCGACGTGCTCGACGACCGCGCCCGCTATGCCGTGGAACGACGCTTCGGGCTCCAGGACGGCCGCAAGCGCAGCTATCGGGAGGTCGGCGAGGAACTCGGCGTGACCGCCGAGGCCGCCCGCCGGCTGGTCAAGCGTGCGGTCAGCGCCGTTCGCGACCAGGCCACCGCAGCAGCGAGCGCAGCCTGAACGCCGGCGACGTCGTTTGGCGCGTCGAGTCGACAGCGGCGAGGCTTAGCACGTGAGTACCGACACGTGGAGCCCGACGTCCTGGCGAGACCGTCCAGTCCAGCAGCAGCCGCAGTGGCCGGATGCCGCCGCCCTCGATGCTGCGCTGAAGACGCTGGCCGGTTATCCCCCGCTGGTCTTCGCCGGCGAGGCACGCGCCCTCACCGCACATCTCGCCGAGGTCGCCGCCGGCCGGGCGTTCCTGCTGCAGGCCGGCGACTGCGCCGAGTCCTTCCACGACTTCGCCGCCGACAAGATCCGCGACAAGCTGAAGGTCATCCTGCAGATGGCCGTGGTGCTGACCTACGCCGCCGGCGTGCCGGTGGTGAAGGTCGGCCGCATCGCCGGCCAGTACGGCAAGCCGCGTTCCTCCGACACCGAGACGGTCGACGGGGTCACGCTGCCGTCCTTCCGGGGCCACAACGTCAACTCCGAGGAGTTCTCGGCCGCAGCCCGCCACCCCGACCCCCAGCGGATGCTCACCGGCTACCACCAGTCCTCCGCGACCCTCAACCTGGTGCGGGCGTTCACCAAGGGCGGCTTCGCCGACCTCGCCCGGGTACAGGCATGGAACCAGGAGTTCCTGGCCTCGTCGGCAGAGGGCCAGCGCTACGAGGAGATCGCCTCGGGTATCGAACGAGCCCTGCGCTTCATGAAGGCCTGCGGCATCGACACCAGCTCCGAGGCGCAGCTGCACCAGGTCGACTTCTTCACCAGCCACGAGGCGCTGCTGCTCGGCTACGAGGAGGCCCTGACCCGACGCGATTCGTTGACCGGGGACTTCTACGACTGCTCTGCGCACTTCGTGTGGATCGGTGAGCGAACCCGCCAACTCGACGGCGCCCACGTGGAGTTCCTCCGGGGTGTCCGCAACCCGATCGGGGTGAAGCTGGGCCCCACCGCCACGCCCGAGGACGTGCTCGGGTTGTGCGAGGCACTCAACCCGCAGCGCACGCCCGGCCGGCTGACGGTGATCACCCGTATGGGTGCCACCAAGGTTCGGTCGACCCTGCCCCCGCTGCTCGAGGCGGTGCGTGACAGCGGCCACCCGGTCGCCTGGGTGTGCGACCCGATGCACGGCAACACCTTCACCTCGGGCACGGGCCGCAAGACCCGCGATCTCGATGACGTGATGAGCGAGGTCACCGGATTCTTCGCCGCCCACGGCGAGGTCGGGACCTGGCCGGGCGGGGTGCACGTGGAGCTCACCGGCGACGACGTCACCGAGTGTCTCGGCGGCAGCTCGCGGATCCTCGACCAGGACCTCGACGCCCGTTACGAGACCATCTGCGACCCGCGGCTCAACGCCCGGCAGGGTCTCGACCTGGCGTTCCGGGTCTCCGAGCTGCTCGGCGGCAACTGAACGACCTGGCCGAGTAGGCCGAGCGGCTCAGCGGCTCGACCGGCGGCGCATCACTGTCGATGCACCGCCGGCGCTCCGTGACGTCATCCGCCGTAGCTGTAGCCGAGCCCGGCGCGAGCGTCGTTCTGGACGCCATAGGGCGGAATCGGGTAGCGCAGGCCGTTGCGCGACAGCGCCTCGAGGCCGGCGATCATCTTCGGCACGAACTCCGGCGGGGTCGCCATCAGCATCTCGTCGTCGGGCACCCCGCCGTAACGGCGCTCGGCGAAGCAGGGCAGCGACACCGACGGTTCACGCAACTTCAGGGCACGGCCCCACGAGTCGGCGCAGGCGGACTCGCCGACACAGCCCCACTCGAAGTTCTTGTAGCCCGAGAACTGCAGACCGTTGATCATCAGGATCATCTGGGCCGGGTTGGCGTAGATCAGACAGATGTCGGGTGGATCGAGACGGCCGGCGGTCAACGGCGACACCGCCACCGCCTCGTAGAGGCCGAAGGGCACCGTGTGCATGGCGTGCTGATGGGCCGTGGTGTCCTCGATCGTCTCGTACCACACCCCCTTCATACGCTCGCCCGAAAGCCACTTGTCGTCACGGGGGTGCAGCCCGACGACGGCGCCGCACTGGTCACCGACGAAGTTCTCCCGGGTCGCGCCGACCGTCCAGCCGATGCGCGACGCCATCGACACGATCTGGTCCATGGTGTGGATCGACTGCGGTCGCCGGATCTTCGGGATCGCCTCCATCTCCGCCGTGGTGGCGAACATCTTCATCCCGATCGGCGTCGTGCGCAGCCGCAGCAGCCGGTTGAGATCGGCCACCAGGCCCGGCCAGTCGTAGCCGCCCGGCGCCGTCGACCCGGCGATCGAAACACTCTTGCCCTCTTGGTCCCCTGTCGTCATGGGCTCACCCTAGACCGGCACGGGAAGCGGGGTCGGCCCGGCTGCGGGACCCGCGACCACTGCGGCCACCGGGGTCTGCGTGCACCAGCGTCACCGGGCGCTCGCGTTCAGGCCCCGGTGGCGCGCGGCAGGCCGGCCAGGTGCGCGGCGTCGTTGTAGCGGACCAGCCGCCAACGGTGCGGATGGACATCCACCGGGTGCGTGGCCGCCAGCTCGGTGATCGACGTGTTGAGCGTCCACAGGTCGTAGGCGGGTCGCAACGGCAACCCGAGCGCCGCCCGGAACACGACGTCGATCACCCCGCCGTGACAGGACACCAGCACGGTCGAGCCCAGGTTCTCCTCGACCAGGCGGTGCAGCGCCACCCCGACCCGATGGTGGAACTCGGCCGGACTCTCAGCCCCGGGTGCCAGCCGGCGGTGCGGGTACTTCTCCCCTTCGTAGACGCCGAAGCGGTCCTGCACCTCGGCCCACGGCAGGCCGTCGGCGTCACCGGGTCGGTGCTCCTCGAGGTCTGCGTCGAGCTCGACCGGCAGCGACAACGCCTCGTTGAGGATCTCGGCGGTCTCCATGGCCCGGGGCATGGTCGACGAGTAGAGCCGCTGCACCGTTGGCTCATGGCCGGCGGCGAGGCGATCCCGTAACCGCTCGGCCTGTGCCCGCCCCAGCGGGGACAGCCCGGTGCACGATGCCGCACCGCCCACGATCCGCTCGACGGTCACCATCGACTCGCCGTGGCGGACCAGCAACAAGCGGGTCGTGAGCAGTTCCTCTGAGGACATCGTTCCAGATAAGCAGAAACGGCGGGCCACCCGAAGGCGACCCGCCGGTTCCGGCAGAACGGTGAGGACCTCAGTCGGTCCTCAGGCCAGGTTGTCGACGAAACCCTCGAGCTGGCGCAGGTTGCGGCATTCGAAGGTGCCGTTGCAGTACTGGCCGTACTCGCCCACGATCGAATCGCCGGTGTCCCAGTAGGACCGGGGCTCGGGGTTCAGCCAGAACACCGAGCGGGCCTTGGACCGGATCTCCTTGATGATCCAGCTCTGCGACGAGTGGTAGTTGTTCCGGGCATCACCGAGGATCAGCACCGTCGTACGAGGCGTGATCTCCTTGCCGTAACGCTCCCAGAACACCTCGAACGCGTGGCCGTAGTCGGAGTGGCCGTCGACCCAGACCACGTCGGCCTCGGTGTTCACCCGGTGCACCGCCTCGACGATGTCCTCGGTGCCCTCGAAGAACTTGGTCACCTCGTCGAGCCCGTCGATGAAGACGAACGCCCGCACCTTGGAGAACTGCCCCGAGATCGCGTACACCAGGTGCAGCGTGAAGCGGGCGAATGCAGCCACCGAACCCGAGATGTCGGCCACGATCATGATCTCGGGCTTCTTCGGACGAGGCCGGCGGAACTTCGGCTCGGCCGGCACGCCGCCGTAGGACAGCGAGTGACGGACCGTGTTGCGGAAATCGAGCGCGCCACGGCGACCGTGCAGACGCTTGCGCTGCAGGCGCACCGCCAGCTTGCGGGTCAGCGGGTAGATGGCGCGGCGCAGCTTGACCATCTCCTCCCGCGAGGCGTGCATGAAGTCCACGTCCTCGGGCAGCGGCTTGCGCAGCGTCTTGGCCATCGCCTCCACACCGCGGTCCGCGACCAGCCGACGTCGGATCTCGGCCTCGATCTCCTTACGGAGCTGCTCGACCCGGGACTCGTACTCGTCGTTGGCCAGACGCTGCTCGAGCGGCGTCATCTCCCCGCCGACCTGTTCGCTGGCCTGCTCCATGAGCTTGGCCATGACCCCGTCGAGATCGAGGTTCCGCAAGGTGCGGTACAGGTAGTAGGTGCCACCGACGGGCCGACCGGGCTCCATGCCCGCGAAACGCCGGACCGAGACCTTGGCGACCATGCGCATCAGGCCCTGATCGCCGGTCATGAGGGCGTTGTAGAGCATCTGCGCGAGCTCTTCCGGCGTCATCTGCCGGCCGCCACCACCACCGCTACCGGGGCCTTCGCCCTCGCCCTCACCCTCGCCGTCGCCCTCGTCCTGGTTCTCCTGGTCGTCGCCTTCAGCGTTATCGCCCTGGTTCTTCAGGTCGTACTCGCTGCCACGGATCGAGAAGTAGATCTCGAAGACCGTTTCGAACGCCTTCCAGTGGCTCTGGTTCTTCACCATGGTGGCGGCCAGCGCGTACTTGAAGGCCTCGCGGTCCTCGAGCGGGATGTGCTTGACCGCCAGCATGGCGTCGAGGTTCTCAGTAAGGCTGACCGGAATACCGGCATTCCGAAGTTCGATGACGAACCCGTTCAGCAGCTCCAGAATCGGTTGCCCGAGCCCGGCCGGGGCGGGCCCGTCATCGATGACGGTCATGACGTCTTCTGGAACTTCGACGGGGTGCTGGTGAGTTCCTTCGCCGCCTTGGCGATGTCGGTCTGGTACTTCAGCAGGATGTGCAGGGTGTCCACGGCCTCGGCCTCGGTGATGTTCTGCACGCCGAGCAGCACCAGCGTGTTGGCCCAGTCGAGCGTCTCGGACACCGACGGCGCCTTCTTCAGCTCGAGGTTGCGGATGGTGCGCACGATGCGGGCCACCTGATCGGCGAGGTGCTCGGAGATGTCGGGAACCTTGGTCAGCACGATCTGGCGCTCCCGATCGATGTCGGGGTAGTCGATGTGCAGGAACAGGCAGCGGCGCTTGAGTGCCTCGGACAGCTCACGGGTGTTGTTCGAGGTGAGGAACACCAGCGGGATCTGCTTGGCGGTGATCGTGCCGAGCTCGGGGATCGAGACCTGGTAGTCGGAGAGGATCTCCAGCAGGAGCGCCTCGGTCTCGATCTCGACGCGGTCGACCTCGTCGATCAGCAGCACGACCGGGTCATCGGCCCGGATGGCCTCGAGCAGCGGCCGGGTCATGAGGAACTCGTTGGAGAAGATGTCGTCGGACATCTCGTCCCAGCTCTGGCCGGACTCCTTCGAGTTGCGCTCCGCCTGGATGCGCAGCAACTGCTTCTTGTAGTTCCACTCGTAGAGTGCCTTGGCCTCGTCGAGCCCCTCGTAGCACTGCAGACGGATGAGACGAGCACCGAGGATGTCGGCCACGGACTTTGCCAGCTGGGTCTTGCCGGTGCCTGCGGGACCTTCGACCAGCACCGGCTTGCCCAGGCGGTCAGCGAGATAGACGACACCGGCGATGCCCTCGTCGGCCAGGTAGTCCACCTTGCCGAGAGCTTCGCGGACCACCGGGACCGATTCGAAACGAGAAGCCATGCCCGGAGCATACGGTCCCGGCGCGCCGCCGGCGCAATCTCTTCTGACGTTGTCGTCAACTCGATGGGAGATGGGAGATGGGAGACAGCGGGCGTGAGATACGGGATCGGGCCTGTGCCCCGCCGACCCCGGCCGCATGCGAGCGGGGCTACGGTGAGCCCGTGGCCTCCGCCTTCGACGACGCCGTTGCCGATTTCGTGACCGAAGTCGGCGCCGCCCTCGCCGATGCCATGAGCGCCACGGGCACCGGTGACCCCGATCTCGCCCGTGCCGATGCCACGCTCGAGGCGTTCTCGCTGGCCTGTGCCGTACTCGACACCGACGGCCGCCACGGGGACGACGAGTTGTGGGCCCTGATCACCGCATTCGCGCCGCGGCTGGAGACCCGGTTGGCCGGGGCCACACCCCAGACGGTGCGTGATGCGGGGTTGGTGGACGGCCGGGCGTCGTTTCTGCAACAGCCGTCGGAGCTGTTCGAGACCCTACGGGCCTTCGACGGGCACCGCGGATCGACCCATGCCCGCACCTACGCCAACCGGGCGTTCCGGCTGGGCCTCGCCCTCGCCGCCGTCGATCTGGTCACCTCCGAACGCGAACTGCACGCGATCGAGGCGATGCGGGGCATGCTGCTCCGCGCCGCCTCCCCCGGCAGCACCGGTCCAACCGGCACCGGCCGAACCGGCACCGGCCGAACCGGCACCAACCAAGCCGGAACAGGCGCGGCCGGTGCCCCTGTGGCCCCGGCGACGGCGGGCGCCGGCGCCGAACCAGTGCCGGAACCGGCCGAGCTGCCACCGGCCCGACCGATCGAGGAGTTGCTGCATGAACTCGACGAACTCGTCGGCCTGGCGGGGGTGAAGGCCGAGGTCAAGCTGGTGGCGAACCTGCTCACCGTGCAGAACCTCCGCCTGCAGCGCGGGCTGCCCGCGCTCGAGGCCAGCCGTCATCTCGTGTTCACCGGCAACCCCGGCACGGGCAAGACGACGGTGGCTCGCCTGCTCGCCGAGATCTACCGGACCCTCGGGGTCGTGGAGCGCGGCCACCTCGTCGAGACCGACCGAGCCGGCCTGGTCGCCGGCTACGTCGGCCAGACCGCGTTGAAGGTGACGGCGATTTTCGACACCGCCGACGAAGGCGTGCTGCTCATCGACGAGGCGTACACGCTGGCCCGGGGCGGTGAACGCGACTTCGGCCAGGAGGCCATCGACACCATCGTCAAGCTCATCGAGGACCGGCGGGACCGCATCGTGGTCATCGCCGCCGGGTACCCCGACGAGATGGCCGAGTTCGTCGGGGCGAACCCCGGGCTTCGTTCGCGTTTCCCCAAGACGATCGCCTTTCCCGACTACGAGACGGACGAGCTCGTGTTGATCTTCCGTCGGTTGGGCGAGCGCAACCGCTACACCCCCGACGAGGCGGCGACGGCCAAGGTGCAGGCGTACTTCGAGGCCCAACCCCGCGACAAGGGCTTCGGCAACGCCCGTCTGGCCCGCAACTTGTTCGAGGCGGCCGTGGCCAACCACGCCACCCGGGTGGTCGGGCTCGCCCATGCCAGCGACGAGCAGCTGTCCACCCTCCTCGAGGCCGACATCCCCGAGACCCTCGATCGCTGAGCCACCCGGGGACGCACCGCCCGGCAGGAGACCGGGCGCCGTCTACCGTGGGCCCATGACCGCCGCCCTCGTCGTCATCCTGGTCCTGCTGCTCGTCGGTGGCGGCGTCGGGGTCGTTGCGTTGCGCCGCAACGGCTCCCCGGGCCGTCCCGGTTCGACCTCCGCCCGTGATGCCATCGACCCCTTCACGATCAACGAGCCGTGGCGACGGTTCGTGCAGAACGCCCTGCAGGCCCGCTCCCGCTTCGACGATGCCGTGGCCGCCGCTGCGGACGGGCCCTTACGGGAGCGACTGCAGGAGATCGCCCGCTCGCTCGATGCCGGCGTGCGCTCGACGTGGGACACCGCCCGACAGGGCCAGCGGCTCCGCGACGCCCGGCGCGCCGTCGACGTCGCCGGGGTCCGGCGCCAGCTGGAGAAGGTGCGTCGGGAGGCCGATCCGAACGCCGAGGCCACTGCCCGGTCGCTGGAGGCCCAGCTCGAGGCCGCTGCACGTCTCGATGCCGTGAGCGCCGAGGCCGAGTCCAAGCTCAAGCTCATGACCGCACAACTCGACGAGGCCGTGGCCCAGGCCGCCGAGCTGTCGGTGCGGGCGGGCGATGCCGGCCGGCTGAGCGGGATCGAGACCGAGATCGCCGAGGTGGCGATGCAGATGGAGGCGTTACGGCTCGCCCTCGAGGAGACCAACCGGCTCGGTGGTACGGGACCTGCCGGCGCCTGAAGTCGGCCGACCGGCGTCGGTCGGGGTCGATAAGCTCGGCCCATGCTGAAGCTCGCACGTCGTTGGTGGAAGTACGTCACTGCCAAGCTCACCGGCTCCTTCAACGAGCGGGCCGATCCCAAGGTGCAGCTCGAGCAGGCCATCCTGGAGGCCCAGGAACAGCACACGCGGCTCAAGGAGCAGGCGGCGAACGTCATCGCCATCCAGAAGCAGACCGAGCTGCAGCTCAACCGCAAGCTCGACGAACTCGAGAAGGTCACCGGCCAGGCCCGCCAGGCGGTGATCATGGCCGACGATGCGACCAAGCGTGGCGACGCCGCCAAGGCGGCGGACTACACCCGCGCCGCCGAGGCCATCGCCACCAAGCTGATCGGCCTCGAGTCCGAGGTCAACGACCTCAAAGCCCGTTCGCTGCAGTCCGCGCAGGCGTCGGACCAGGCCAAGGCGGCCGTCGCCCAGAACGCCTCGGTGCTGCAGAAGAAGCTCGCCGAGAAGAACCAGCTCATGGGTCAGCTCGAGCAGGCCAAGATGCAGGAGCAGATGAACAAGGCGATGGCCTCGCTCAGCGAGACCGTCGGGGCCGACGTGCCCACGTTCAACGAGATCCGGGACAAGATCGAGGCCCGCTACGCCAAGGCCACCGGCACCGCCGAACTGGCCGGCGAGTCGGTCGAGTCCCACATGCTCGAGATCGAGCAGGCCGCCCAGAACAGCGAGGCGTCGACCCGTCTGGCCGAGATCCGGGCTCAGCTCGGCCTCCAGCCGACGGCGGTGACCGACGCCGTACCCGAGGCGGCCCCGCCCCAGGGCGAGGTCAGCCCCGGGGCCTGACCGCAGGACGGCCCGGCCTCCGGTCGTGCCGGAGGAGCGTCCGGCCGATCAGGGGGTGAGGACGAGCTCGTCGCGGTGGATGACCTCGACCGGGTCGTCAGCCGCGAGATCCTCGGTGCGAAGGCCCTTCATCCGCTCGAGGTTGCGTGAGCTGACCCGACACAGGCCCTTGGCGAACACCTCACCGCCGGGGGTGAGCAGCTCCACGGCCGCGCCGCGGTGGAACTGGCCCCGCACCTCGACCACCCCGACCGGCAGCAACGATCCGGCGCCCTTGGACAAGGCCCGGTGAGCACCGGCGTCCACGACCACGGCGCCGTCAGCGGCCACCGCGAAGGCGATCCACAGCTTCTTGGCCGACAGCCGCCGTTCATGGGCGAGCACCACCGTCCCCACCCCGCTGACGCCGGCCACGGCATCGGCCAGGACGTCGGGACGACCTGCTGCAGCGATCACCGCCCGCACGCCGGACCAGGCGGCGATCTTCGCCGCCGCCAACTTCGAGGCCATGCCGCCGCTGCCGCGGGCGGTGCCGCTACCGCCGGCGAGCGCCTCGAGTTCGGCGTCGACCTGACGGATCTCCTCGATGAGCGAGGCCGACGCATCGAGGCGCGGATCGGCGGTGAACAAACCCGGCGTGTCGGTGAGCAACACCAGCAGGTCGGCGCTCACCAGGTGGGCGACCAGCGCAGCGATGCGATCGTTGTCGCCGAAACGGATCTCGGCATCGGCGAGCGCGTCGTTCTCGTTGATGACAGGCACCACGCCGAGATCCAACAGCCGTTGCAGGGTGGCCTTGGCATGCACGTATTGGGCCCGCTCGAAGAAGTCGAGCGGTGAGATCAGCACCTGACCGGCCACCAGCCCCCACGGCGCCAGCACCTCGTTGTAGGTCTGCATCAGCCGGCTCTGGCCGACCGCGGACAGCGCCTGCAGGGTCCGCCCGTCGCGGGGTCGCTCGGCGAGACCGAGGGCAGCCATGCCGGCTGCGACCGCACCGGAGGACACCGCGAGCACCTGATGGCCCTGCTTACGCACCGTGGCGATCTCGGCGCACAGCTTGACCACTGCGGCCTGGTCGATGCGACCGAGTGAGTCGGTCAGCGACGAGGTACCGATCTTGACGACGACGCGCACGCCTGGCTCACAGTCCGTCTTCGGAGTACTCGAACTCGAAGGAGGCGATGCGGACGGTGTCCCCGTCGTGAGCGCCGGCGCGGGCCAGGGCCTTCTCGACACCGAGCCGCTTGAGCCGCTGCCGGGCGTAATCGGCGGCATCGGGATTGGTCAGGTCGGACAGGGCGACGGCCCGCTCGGCCTGGCGTCCCAACACCCGGAAGGTGCCGTCGTCGTCGCGTTCGATACGGAACCCCTCGGGCACCGGGCGGTGCACCACGTAGCCATCGCGTTCGGGCTCGGCCCGGCGGGCCTCGTCCACCAGGTCGGCCAGGCGGAACACGAGCAGGTCGAGCCCCTCGCCGGTCACCGAGGAGACCCGGAGATCGGTGAAGTCCTCGTGCCGTTCACCGACCGCGCCCTCGAGGTCGGCGCGGGAACCGACAAGGAGCCGGGGACGGTGCAGCAGTTGCGGCTGGTAGGCGCCGAGCTCGGCGAGCAGGACCCGCTGCTGCTCCTCGGGCGGGGTGCCGTCGATCATGGCCAGATCGAGCAGGATCACCAGCACCCGGGCGCGCTCGACGTGGCGAAGGAACTGGTGGCCGAGGCCCCGCCCCTCGGCGGCACCCTCGATGAGGCCGGGGATGTCGGCCATGACGAAGTCACGGCTGTCCCCCACCCGGACCACACCGAGGTTGGGCTCGAGCGTGGTGAAGGGATAGTCGGCGACCTTCGGCTTGGCAGCAGAGACCCGGGAGATCAACGTCGACTTACCGACGTTCGGATACCCCACCAGGGCCACGTCGGCGACGAGCTTCAGCTCGAGCCGCAGCCAACGCTCCTGGCCCTCCTCGCCCTGCTCGGCAAAGGTCGGGGCCCGGCGGTGGTTGGACAGGAACGAGGCGTTGCCCCGACCGCCCCGGCCGCCCTCGGCCGCAAGCCAGCGATCGCCGTCGCCGACCAGATCGACCAGCACCGTGCCGTCGCGGTCCTTGACCACCGTTCCGACCGGTACGTGGGTGACCGTGTCCTTGCCGGTGCTGCCGTTGAGCTTCTTGCCCTTGCCGTGCACCCCATCGCCGGCTCGGCGGTGCGGATGGTCGCGATAGGCGATGAGCGAGCTCACGTTTCGGTCCGCGACCAGCCAGACGTCGCCGCCCTTGCCCCCGTCACCGCCGTCGGGACCACCTCGGGGTACGTAGGTCTCACGACGGAACGACACACAGCCGGCTCCGCCGTCACCTCCCCGCACGTTGATGCCACATTCGTCGATGAAGGACGACACGGCTGCCCAGGATAGGCGCCGCGCCCCCGCCGCCCGTTCACGGGTCCGTCGCAACGGACCGGGGCACGGCGTCGGAGTGTCAGCGACGGTCCCTACGATGGAGGCACACACCTTCCGCGGTGCCGGTTGGCCGACCGCCCGCCGAGGAGGAGGAACCCGCCATCACACGCGACGACGAACGCCCAGCCACCGACCGAAGCGCAGCCGACGACCGGCAACAGCCCGACGGCAGCCGGCGACCCGACCCCCACCGGCCGCCGCAGGACGAGCGGCCACGGAACCACGTGTGGGCGGCGACCATGCGGGGCATCGACACCGACGCCGGCCTGGTCCTCGCCCATCGCAGCTCGCCGCCGCCCCCCGTGCAGGGTCGCCTGGTGGTCCGGGAGGACCGCGAAGCCCACGAGGAACATGCCCTCGCCGAGGGAGCGACCCGCTCGACCGGTGCCGGCGATCGCCTCCGCCCGGAGGAACCCGACCCGCTGCGGACCTGTTTCGAACGTGACCGCGACCGTATCCTGCACGCCAACGCCTTCCGGCGCCTCGCCGGCAAGACCCAGGTGTTCGTGTTCCCCGCCGACCATCAACGCACCCGGCTGACCCATGCACTCGAGGTGGCCCAGGTGGCGACCGCGGTGGCACGGGCCGTCGGGCTGAACGTGGCGCTGACCGAGGCCATCGCGCTCGGCCACGACTGTGGCCACGGGCCCGGTGGCCATGCCAGCGAGGACGCCTTCGACCGTTACCTCCCCGAAGGTTACAACCACGCCATCTGGGGGGCGGATGTGGTCCTCGCTCCGCTCAACCTGTGCGCCGAGACCCTCGACGGGATCCGCAACCACTCGTGGTCGTTACCCACACCGGCGACACCCGAGGGAGCGGTGGTGAGCTGGGCGGACCGCTGCGCCTACAGCGCCCACGACCTCGAAGATGCGGTGCACACCGGCATCGTGCGGCTCGAGGACCTCCCCGCCGAGGTGGTCGACGTGGTGGGGCGCACCCGCTCGGAACAGCTACGCACCTTCGTCAACGCACTCGTGGCCTCCATCATCGACCACGGGGTGGTCGGTATGGACGCCGGGCCGGCGGGTGGACTGGCGGCGTTGCGGGCGTTCAACTACGAGCGGATCTACATGCGGCCGGAATCGGTGGCCCAGGGCGCTGCGGTCATCGACATCCTGCGCGCGCTCGTCGACCACCTCGCCGAGCATCCCGAGGCGATGCCGCCGAGCACGGCCGCCGAGGTCGATCCAGTACGCAGAGCGGTGTCCTACGTCGCCGGGATGACCGACCGCTATGCCTTCGACAAGGCCGTGCAGCTGCTCGGATGGCGCCCCGACCGGCTACCGCGTGGTATCGACCTGCCCGCCACCTGACCCGCAGCTCGCGCTGCCACTCGCGCCGAGTTCGGGTGCGCTACCGTGCGCCGGATTTCAGCCGAGTATCCGACAGGAGCTTTCCGACATGGCGATCCGCCACCACCGCTTCCTCGCCATCGGCCTCGCCGCGGCGTTGTCCTTCACCGCTGCGGCCTGTTCGAGTTCTTCCGGTTCCGATGAACCCGCGGCGACGACCGCGGCCGGCAAGGTCATCGCCCCGGTCATCGTCGACGTCGCCACCGCCAACGGCACCACCGTGCGAGCCGGCGCCGGTAACAACGTGGTGCTCAAGGCCAACAATCCCGTCTCCTGGAAGGGAACGGTGGCCAACCCGTCGGTGGCCACGTTCGTACCCGGTCGCAGCGACGGATCGGCGACGTACAACCCGGGCCTGACCGACCTGCACACCGGTTCCACCTACGTGACGCTGACCGACGGCAGTCAGACCGTGACCTTCAAGCTCGAGGTCACCCCGGCCGCATGATATCTGCCCGGGAACGAGGACGACTCCGCCCCGAGGGGCGGAGTCGTCCTCTGAACCGAACAATCCGGTGCGATGACGGTGGTCAGTCCCCGAAGACGTTGACGACCCGACGGCCCTTGGCGGTACCGAACGCCACCTTGCCATCGGCGGTGGCGAACAGGGTGTCGTCGCCACCCCGACCCACGTTCTCACCGGGGTGGAAACGGGTGCCGCGCTGGCGAACCAGGATGGAGCCCGCCTTGACCTGGGTTCCGGCGAATGCCTTCACCCCGAGTCGCTGGGCGTTCGAATCGCGGCCGTTACGGGTTGAACCGCCGCCTTTGGTCTTCGACATGGCGAAACGCTCCTCAGCCCTTGATCGAGGTGATCTCGATGGTGGAGTACTTCTGACGATGGCCCCAGCGGCGACGCTCGTTGGCCTTTGACTTGTAGGTGAAACCAACGACTTTCGGGCCCTTGGTCTCGCCAACCACGCGCGCGGTGACCGAGGCCCCGTTGAGCTGGCTAGGAGTGGCCTTCACGTTGTCACCATCTACCACCAGCACGGGGGAGAAGCTGACCTCGGCATCGACGTCGGAGCCCAACAGCTCCACCGCGAGCCGCTGGCCCTCTTCCACCCGGTACTGCTTGCCCCCGGTTTTGATCACGGCATACATAGCGGTCGGCCATCGTAGTCGGTCCGGACGCCCGAACGGAAAGCGACGCTCACGCATCCTCCCCGACGAGGTCCTCATCGAGGATCACGCCTCGGCCGGAGCAGTGGGGGCAGGAGCAGGAAACCGACTCGATGAGGCCCTCACCGATGCGCTTGCGGGTCATCTCGACCAGGCCCAGTTCGGAGATCTCGAAGACCTGGGTCCGGGTCTTGTCCCGGCCCAACGCCTCACGGAAGGCCCGGATCACCTCGTCGCGGTTGTCCCGGATCTCCATGTCGACGAAGTCGATCACGATGATGCCGCCGATGTCGCGCAGGCGCAGCTGACGGGCGATCTCGACGGCGGCCTCGAGGTTGTTTCGGAAGACCGTTTCCTCGAGGCTGGACTTGCCGACGTTCTTGCCGGTGTTCACGTCGATGACCGTCAGGGCCTCGGTGTGCTCGATGATGAGCGAACCGCCCGAGGGCAACCACACCTTGCGATCGAGGGCCCGCAGTCGCTGCTCGTGGACGTGGTGACGCTCGAACAGCGGCAGGGTCTCGGTGGCGGTGTCGAAGAACTCGACACGGTCGGCCAACGTGGGCGAGATCGATGCGACGTAGGACCTGACCTCCTCGAAGAGGGCACGGTCGTCGATGATGATGCTGCGGTACTCGTCGTTGAACTCTTCGCGGATGACCCGCAGCGCCAGGTCGGGCTCGCGGTAGAGCAGGGCCGGGCTGGTCGATCGCTTCGAGAGGGACTCGATGGCGGTCCACTGGTCGAGCAGACGGCGCACGTCGCGCTCGATCTCCTCCTCGGTGACCCCCTCGGCGGCGGTGCGGACGATGACGCCGTGCTGCGGTGGCTTCACCTGGTCGAGGATGTGGCGCAGGCGCTTGCGCTCGTTGTCCGGCAGTCGCTTGGAGATGCCGTAGGTCGAGCTGTTCGGGATCAGCACCACGAAGCGGCCCGGCAGCGACACCTCCTGGGTGAGGCGGGCACCCTTGTGGGCGATGGGGTTCTTGGTGACCTGGCAGAGGATGGTCTGGCGGGCGCGCAGCACCTGCTCGATGCGGGGCTTGCCCCCCGGACCCGAGGCAGGCCCCTCGAGATCCTCCTTCTCGTACTGCACGTCGCCCCGGTACAGCACGGCGTTCTTCGGCGTACCGATGTCGACGAAGGCGGCCTCCATCCCGGGCAGCACGTTCTGGACCTTGCCGAGGTAGATGTTGCCGTGGATCTCGGTGACATCGTCCGCCGGGCGGGACACGTAGTGCTCGACGAGTGAACGGCCCTCGAGTACGGCGATCTGGGTGGCCTTCGGTGCGACGTGGACGCACATGACATAGCGGCCGACCGGACGCCCCTTGCGCTCTTTGCCCTTACGGCGGCGCAGCGCCCGCTCGTCGAGCTCGACCGGGTCGTCGTCGTAGAGCACCTGCTCGACCGGCTGGAGCGGCTCGGCCTGGTTGCGCCCGCCTCGCGACGCAGCCTGACGAGGCTCGGCAGCTCGGTTGCCCCCGCCCTCGCGCTTGTTGCCGCCACGACCACGGCCACCGCGGCGTCGCCGCCGGGCGGGGCCGTCCTGCACGTCGCCTGCGGCCTCTGCGTCGGCCCGTTCGGGCTCGGTGCGTGCCGGCATCACCGGGGCCGGCATGACCGGGGCCGGCATGGAGTCACCGATCCGCGGCTTGCGAGGCACCAGGGCGCGTTCGGCGGCCTCGACCGACTGCGGTTTGCCCTCGAAATGGCGGTCGGGCAACTCGGGGTTGCGGGCATCGTCGAGCCCGGCCCCCTCGGGCGCAACACGGCCGACAGGCGCCGGCGCACGTTCAGCAGGCCCAGTGGCCGTTTCCCAGGCCCCGTCGGGCCCGTCGGCGTCACCGGACTCGCTCGTGGCGCCGTCCCGGCCGCCCCGTCCGCGGCCGCCTCGGCGACGGCTGCTGCCCGGGCGCCCCGGACGTGACCCGCCGTCGTCGCGGTCCCCGGCGGTGGTCGCGTCCTCTCCGGCGCCGGCTGCCGCGTCCGCCGGTGGCGTCCCCGGGTCACCGCCGGCGCCGGACCGGGCCGGTCGCGGGGATCGTGAGCCCGCGGCCCGAGGGGCGTCGGGATCGCCGGCATCGGACGACGCCGTCGTGCGTCGGCGCCGGCTCGGCGAGTCCTCGGTCGGGTCGCCGTCGCCGTTCGAGGTGGCAGCGGCCGGCGCTGCGACCGGTTCAGACTCGCTGGTGGGGACGTGGGTGTTCGACCCCGTCGTCGGCGTGACCGACATCGGTGCGGGGTCGGATCCAGGTGTGACCGGGACCTCTGACATGGGCGTTCCTTCTCATGTGGCGCACGTCTCGGTGCGCAGCCACGGAAGCGGACCGGCAGGCAGCGCAAGGGGCTCCTGCCGTCCGTCCTCGTGGTCGATCCATTGGGCAAGCCTGACCACCCGACGTTCCCGCCACATCGGTCCGAGGGCGCCGATGAGCTCGGCAGGCCGCAGGGTCCGGGGCTGGGTTCCGATCTCGGCCCGGAGGACCACCCCCGGGTCACCCGGGACGTGATCGCAGGCCGCGCCGGCGCAATCGGGAAGCACGCAACCGGAGTAGCTGCTATCGAGGGTCAGGGAGCGGACGTAGGGCCGGATGTCATCGTTGACGGTCTTGCCCTTTCGTTCGCGGGTGATGAAGACGGAGTGCGCCTCGAGCAACGCATCCACCGCTGCGGCAGCCTCGTCGAGCGAGCCGCCGTCGAGACCGAGCGACCAGGTCGAGCTGGTGACGGCCTCTTGCAGCGAGATTCCACCGGCCGAGGGAACCACGGCGACGGCCGTGCAATCCACCCCCGTCGGCAGCACGGCGCTGAATCGGTCGGCCAGCGTCGCGATGGTGAGCTCATCGATGTCGTCGACCAGGTCGACGTCGAGGTACTCGGCCCAGGACTCATGGGCGACGGAGAGTGCCAGACCGAAATGGAACCGCGGCCGGGGCGAGAACCCACCTGAGTAGGCGACCGGGAGATCGGCCCGCCGCAACGCCCGCTCCCAGATCCGGGCGAGGTCGCGATGGGACACGAACCGGATCTTGCCGAGCTTGGTGAAGCGAGCCCGCACCCTCATGCGCTACCCACCTCGACCGGCTCCGGCGGCGCTGACGTCTCCGCCGACGCTGCCCGACGGCCGAGCAGCGAGACCGGAACGACATGGCCGACGGAGAGGTCCTGACCGGTGCCCTGGCTCCCACCTGCGGGCGGCACCGCCGAGGCGACGACGTGCTCGATCCCGTAGCCGGTGCAGGCCCCGCAGTCGTAGCAGGGGGTCCAGCGGCAGTCGGGCAGGCCCACGGCGTCGAGGGCGTCACGCCAGTCCTGCCAGAGGAAGTCCTTGTGCAGACCCGCCGACAGGTGATCCCACGGGAGGACCTCATCCTCGGTACGGTGCCGATGGACATACCAGTCGGCCGACAGGCCCGCGTTGGCGAGCGCATCGACCCAACGGTCGAGCCGGAAGTGCTCGGTCCATTCCTGGAAGGTGCCCCCGTTGCGCCAGACCTCTTCGATGACCGCACCCACCCGGCGATCGCCGCGCGACATGAGGCCCTCGATGAGGGTGGCCTTGGGATCGTGCCAGCGCAGCTGCACCCCCCGCGACCGGCGGGCGTCGTTACGCAGCAAGCTGATCTTGCGGTCCAATTCGGACACGGTGTTCTGGCCGAACCACTGGAAGGGGGTGAACGGCTTGGGGACGAACCCCCCGACCGAGACGGTGACCGAGGTCCCCTTCTGGTGCTTCTGGCCGATGGCCACGCAGTTACGGGCCAGTTCGGTGATGCCGAGGGTGTCCTCGTCGGTCTCGGTGGGCAGCCCGGTGAGGAAGTAGAGCTTGACCCGCCGCCACCCGCTCGAGAAGGCCCCGTCGACCGCGGCGTAGAGGTCTTCTTCGCGGATGAGCTTGTTGATGACCTGACGCATCCGCCAGGTACCCGCCTCGGGGGCGAAGGTCAGCCCGGCCCGGCGGGCCTGCTGCAGCTGTGCGGCGATGCCCACGGTGAAGGCATCGACCCGCAACGACGGCAGGGCGACGGTGATGTTGTCGTCGAGGGCCATGATGCCGCCGACCACGGCTTCGATACCGGAGAAGTCGGCGGTCGACAACGACGTCAACGCCACCTCGTCGTAGCCACTACGGCGCAACCCGCTGGCGACCATGCTGCGGACCTGTTCGGCGGAGCGTTCGCGCACGGGGCGGGTGATCATGCCGGCCTGACAGAAGCGGCAGCCCCGGGTGCAGCCCCGGAAGACCTCGACGTTGAGCCGGTCGTGCACGACCTCGGTGAGCGGCACCAGTTGCTGGCGCGGGTAAGGCCAGTCCTCGAGCGAGGCGATGGTCCGCTTCTCGATGCGGGCCGGCACGTCGGGGTAGCGGGGCTCGATCGCCACCAACCGCGGCCCGTCGTAGGTGACCGTGTACATGGACGGCACGTACACCCCGGGGACCGACGCCAACCGGCGCAGGACCTGCACCCGGGAACCGTCGGTGCGACCGGACCGCTTCCAGTCGGCCACCACCTCGTTGATCTCTGACACGACCTCCTCGCCGTCGCCGAGCACGAAGGCATCGACGAAATCGGCGAGCGGTTCGGGGTTGTAGGTGCAGTGGCCGCCGGCGATGACCAACGGGTGTTCCTCGCGGCGCTCGTCGACCCGGACCGGCACCCCGGCGAGGTCCACGCAGTTGAGGAGGTTGGTGTAGGTGAGCTCCGCCGCCAGGTTGAAACCGAGGACGTCGAACGTGCCCGCCGGCAGATGATTCTCCAGGGAGAACAGCGGCACACGGTGCGTACGCAGCTCGGCCTCGAGATCGGTCCACGGGGCATAGGTGCGCTCGGCCACGGCGTCGTCGCGCTCGTTGAGGATCTCGTAGAGGATCTGTAGGCCCTGGTTGGGCAGCCCGACCTCGTAGGTGTCGGGGTAGATCAGCAGCCAGGCGGCCTTGTGGGGGGCGTGGACCGGGCTCTGGGCGCCGTCCTCGCACCCGATGTAGCGTGCGGGTCGCTCTACCCGGGAAAGCAGCGGTTCGAGGCGGGGCCAAACGGTCGACATTGCCGGCTCAGGCTACTCGACCGTACCGCCGACGCTGCGGCTGCCCGGCCGGTCGGTAGCCGGCAGCTAGCGGAACCGGTGCATGTGGACCGACAGCACGATCCCGATGCCGGCGCAGGTGGTCAACATCGAGGAGCCCCCGTAGCTGAGGAACGGCAGCGGGATGCCGGTGACCGGCATGATCCGCATGCTCATGCCGACGTTCTCGAACACCTGGAACATGATCATCGCCAGCACCCCGCAGCACAGCAAGGTCCCGAAGTCCTCCCGGGCCAACTGTGCCACCCGGAGCACCCGTAGCGACAGGACCAGGAACAACGCCAGTACCGTCGACGCTCCGATGAAACCCAGCTCCTCCCCCACCACGGTGAAGATGAAGTCGGTCTGCTGTTCGGGGACCCGTCCGTCCTGGGTCTGGGGGCCGTTGCCCCAGCCCCGTCCGGTGAGCCCGCCGAGGCTGATCGCCGTCTCGGACTGATCGACGTTGTAGCTCTCGGCAAGGCCGCTGTCACGGTCGGAGGAACGTTCGATGAACACCAGCAGCCGGTCGCGTTGGTACTGGGCGAGCAGGTCGCTGTTGAGCACGGCGACCGTGCCCACCATGCCCAGCACCAGCAAGGCCACGAGGTAGCGGGCACGCACCCCCGCCACCGCGAGCAGTGTCAGCGTCACCACCACGAAGACCAGCACGGTGCCGAGATCGGGCTGGAGCAGGATCAGGCCCATGGGTAGGCCGGCGATCACCAGGGCGGTGATCACCCGTGTCGGCGTCAACTCGTGGCGATGGCTCGAGAGGTAGGCCGAAACCGTGATGATCAGGGCCAGCTTCGCCGGTTCGGACGGTTGCAGCTGGAACGGACCGAACCCGAACCACGCCTGCGCCCCCTTCACGTTCTGGCCCATGACCAGCACCCCGGCCAGCAGGATCAGCGCACCGGGGTAGAACACCACCGCCCACTCGCGCAGCCTGCGGTAGTCGACGAAGGCAAAGCCGGCCATCAGGCCCAACCCGAGCAGCAGGGCGAGCAGCTGCCGGGCGACCATCCCGGTATGGGGATCGGGGCCGCTGCCCTTGGTGGCGCTGAAGATGGCCGCGAGCCCGATGCAGCTGAGCACCAGGCTCAGCCCGAGGAGGCTCCAGTCGAGGTGGCGGTGAGGCGCGCCGGGGTCCCGGCGCAACGACTCCACCGACGGCGACGGCCTGGTCAGGATCGACACGACGACCTCCCGGCCACGATTGCCGAGCGATCGCGGCGACGCGACCGACGCCGGGCCGCGGCACCGACGGCGGCACTGACCGGCAACAGCAACAACGGTGCGGCGGCCCGCTGCGGCGCCGTGGTGCCCGGGCCGGGCGGAACCGTGGTGGGCGGCACGGTCGACGAAGACGGCGGTGTGGTGGTGGCCACCGTCGTCGGCGCCACCGTCGTCGGCGCCACCGTGGTGGCCGGGGCAGTCGCCGGCGGTGCAGTCGCCGGCGGTGGGACCGTCGTCGCTGCCGGCGCCACGGCGGTCCCTACGGACACCCCCGGCTGGCCGGCGGGTGCTGCGGCCGGCACCGGCGCAGGCACCGGGCGTATACCCGCCAGCCACTCGAAGACCTGCCGGACGAGAGGTGCTGCGGTCTCCGAGGCGAAGCCGGCTTCCTCGATGACGGCGACCACGACGTAACGGGCGTCGGGGACCGGGCCGAACGCGGCGAAGATGGCCGTGTCCGCCTTCGGGGGCACCTCGGCGGTACCGGTCTTGCCGGCCACCTCGAACGAGGCGAGCGGGAAGCCCTGGAAGGCCCCGAACGCCGTCCCGTCCTTGTCGCTGACCACCCCGGACAGACCGTCGATGACGGGGTTGCGGACGGTGCCGGGCAGGCTCACGGCCCCGATCTTGCGGGCAGCGTAGGAACGTCGCACGCTCCCGGCGTCGTGGTCGAGCAGCGCCTTGGCGACTGACGGGGCGTACAGCGTCCCACCGTTGGCCAGGGCGGCGTAGGCGTTGGCCAACTGCAGCGGCGTGACGCCGACATCGCCCTGACCGATGGCCAGGTTGACGTTGTCACCGGTGAACCACTCCCCGAAGGGGAAGGCCGTCGGGTTGTCGTCGTGGCGGGCCTTCTTGAACGCCGGGTCGGAGATCAGCCCCGATGCCTCACCGGGCAGCTGCACCCCGGTGACGGTGCCCAGGCCGAACTCCCGGGCGGTGTCCTGGATGGCGGACTGGCCGAACGAGCCCTGCTTGACCCACATCTGCTCGCCGAGCCGGTAGAAGTACACGTCGCTGGAGACGGTCATGGCCCGTCGTAGGTCGATCTTGCCGTAACGGGTGCCGCCGGCGTTCTGGAAGACGCAGGTGTCGGTGCAGTCCTCGAGCTCGTAGCTTCCGTTGTCGGTGATCACCTCGTCGGCGGCGATCACCCCGCGCTCGAGCGCCGCCACCGCGGTGAACGGCTTGAAGGTCGAGCCCGGCGAGTAGAGGCTCTGGATCGCCCGGTTGGTGAAGGGGAAGAACGCGGCCGGGTCGTTCAGCTCGTTGAAGCGGTAGGCGCTGATGCCGCCGATGAACTCCGACGGGTCGTAGGTCGGATAGCTCGCCATCGCCAACACCTCGGCATTGGCGGCGTCGAGCACCACGAGCGCCCCCGCCGGGGCGCGCAGCTCCGGATCGGTCGGTCGGCGCTTGGTCTGCTTGCGAGCGGCGATCAAGGCCTCCTGCAGCTTGACCTCGACGTGCTGCTGCAGGTCGGCATCGATGGTCAGCTGCAGATCGCTACCCGGCGTCGACGGCACGTCGGAGCGCGTGCCGATCTCGCGTTCCGTGGCATCGACCTCGATCGTTCGCCGGCCCGGTGTGGCGCGCAGCTCGCCCTCGAAGATCCGCTCCACCCCGGCCTTGCCGATGTCGTCGCCCGGCTCGTAGGCCTTGGGGTCTTCCTCGCGGGCCTTCAGCTCCTCGCTGTTGATGGCACCGGTGTAGCCGGCGACGTGCGCCGCAAGGGTGCCGAGTGGGTAGGTCCGGATCTGTTCACGGACCACGTCGACGGAGGGGAACTCGTAGAGCCGTTCGAGCAGGTAGGTCTCGAGCTCGGTGCTGACGTCCTCCGCGATCGGCACGGGCTTGAGCGGGTCGTAGCGCGGGTCCTCGATCCGGGCGGCGACGTCGGACACCTTGGTCGGGTACCCGGCGCCGTTGAGGGCCCGGGCCAATCGCAACTCGAGACCCTCGGGGTCGTCGAGCTCGGCGAACTGCTGCCGGTCGATGGTGATGACGATGGACTCGCGGTTGTCGACGAGCACCTTGCCGTTGCGGTCCAGAATGCGCCCCCGTACGCCCTCGTAGGTCACCTCGCGCAGACGTGGCCCTCCGAAGACCTCCTCGACGGTGGTGTTGCGCAGCACCTGGAGGTAGTAGAGCCGGGCGAACAACGCCGAGAACATCGACACCACGACGATGCCGACGAGGGCAACGCGAAGGGCAGGCTGCTCGGCGGACATCACCGTCCATTTGAGCAGAGCGGCGACGGCCAACGGGATCGGCTCGCCGAACGGCCGCGAATGCGCTGGTCCGCAACAGTCTCAGGTCGGCACACGGACGGGCGCCTCAGGGGCGAAGACCCAGCCCCACACCCGGATCAGCGGCAGGCCGAGGACGCTGTTGACCAGCCCGGCGACCAGCGCCACCCGGATCGTCGTGCCCGGCGTGGCCCACACCGCGTCGAGCAGCCGACCGGCCACCACCCACACCACGATGCCGACGGCGGTCCCCACCCCCATGAAGAGCATTCGGGCCAACCGGCGACGGGTCGCCATCTGCAGTTGGATCGTCCCCACGGCGAAGGCCAGCAGGGCGTAGATCAGAGCGCTCAACCCGAGCGGGGTCTGCAGGAAAAGGTCGTAGGAAACACCGAGGACGAACCCCACCACCGCGCCGCGGTCGGGCCCGAGGGCGACCCCTGCCGACACCGCCAGCAGCAGGGTGAGCTCGGGGCGGACGCCGAAGAGCGACAGGTGGCTCACCACACCGGCCTGCACGATCATCGCCACCAGCACCACGGCAGCACCCCGTAGCAGCAGCAGGGCCCGGTCGACCGTCACCCCTTCGGCTCCCACAGCAGCACCGTCACGAAGGACAGGCTCGCCGGATCGACCACCGGTTCGACCTCGACCCCGCTCACCCGGTTCCGGCCGCCCGCCGAACCGGTGGGCTCGGGGACCCGGCTGATCGCACCGACGACGATGTCGGGCGGGAAGACGCTGCCGTCCAGCCCGGACGTCACCACGGCATCACCGACGTGCACCGAGTCGGCGGCGAGCTCGCCCTGCACCTGCAGCGGCCGCCCCGCCCCCTGGCCGCGCAGCACGAAGTTGGTCGGGGCGACCGCAGACGCCGGCCGCACCCCGACCCCGAAGTTGCGCGAGTCGACCAGCTCCACCACGGCCTGGCTGTCGGTCACCTCGGCGATGCGACCGACCAGACCGGCCTGGGTCACCACCACCATCGCGGGCCGGATCCCCGACGACGCGCCCTTGTCGATGCGCACGTTGTTCTCGAAGTTCGCCACCGGGCCGGAGATGACCCGAGCGATCCGCCCGTCGGTGTTCGCAGCGGTGACGATCTGCAGCTGGGCCTTCAGCTCGTCGAGCTGCTGTTGTGCGTTCTGCGCGCGCAGCGGGTCCGATTCGAGCTTCTCGATCTGCAACCGGAGCGCGGCGTTCTCCTCCTCGAGGTCGCTGTAGTCGGTGACCCCGCGCCAGGCATTGCGGAACGGGGAGACGGCGAAATCGCCGATCCCGACCACCGGCTCGAACACACTCCGCACGGCGCGTTGAACCGTCCCCAGCGGACCAAAGCCTCGAAAATCCAGGGTGACCAGGGATAACGCAGTGGCAATGATCAGCAGGAGCACGAAGCGGGAACGGCTGCTACGCGTCGGTTGGAGCACGGGTCGTCCATGATGCCACTCCGGGCGGCGCTGGGTTGTCCGCTCAGGTGAACGCCGAGGAGAACAGGACGTTCTTCAGCGCCTCGAACTCCTCGAGCGCCTGGCCGGACCCGAGTGCCACGCAGTACAGCGGGTTGGCGGCAATGCGGATGGGCATCCCGGTCTCGTGGGCGAGTCGGCGGTCCAACCCGTTGAGCAGGGCCCCACCACCGGCGAGGGTGATGCCCTGTTCCATGATGTCCGCAGCCAGCTCGGGCGGCGTCTTGTCGAGGGTGACCCGGACGGCGTCGACGATGGAGGACACCGGCTCGGCGAGAGCCTCACGGATCTCGCCGGTGGTGATGGTGATGGTCTTGGGCAGACCCGAGATGAGATCGCGACCGCGCACCTCGGCCTGGAGCTCCTCGGCCAAGGGCCAGGCGCTGCCGAGCGCCATCTTCACCTCTTCGGCGGTGCGTTCCCCCAACGCCAGGCTGTATTCCTTCTTGATGTACTGGATGACCGCCTCGTCGAGTTCGTCACCGCCCACGCGGACCGACTCGGAGGCGACGATCCCGCCGAGCGAGATCACCGCCACCTCGGTGGTGCCACCGCCGATGTCGACGATCATGTTGCCGGCAGGCTCCTGGACGGGCAGGCCGGCACCGATCGCCGCGGCCATCGGCTCCTCGATGATGTGGGCGGGTTTGCGCGCCCCGGCGTACTCGGCGGCCTCGAGCACCGCCCGCTGTTCCACCCCGGTGATACCGGACGGTACGGCGATGACCATGCGCGGCTTCACCCAACGGCGGTGGTGCACCTTGTGGATGAAATAGCGCAGCATCTTCTCGCAGATGTCGAAGTCCGAGATGACGCCGTCCTTGAGCGGACGTACGGCCTGGATGTGGCTCGGCGTCCGACCGATCATGCGCTTGGCCTCGGTCCCGACCGCCAGCGGCCGGCCGTCGTGCACGTCGATGGCGACCACCGACGGCTCGTTGAGCACGATGCCCTGGCCACGCACGTAGATGAGGGTGTTCGCTGTTCCGAGGTCGACCGCCATGTCGCGGCCTACGAATCCGGTCAGCCTGTCAGCCATGGCAACCGCCCGATCTGGCGAGCAAGGACAGCGCAGAGGTTACGGGGCGCCTGCGCGGTCCACAAGGGGAACGGACCGTCAGCTGCTCTGACCCAGCCCGGGAAAGAAGATGTCCAGCTCGCGCACGGCGGAATCGGCTGAGTCCGAGCCGTGGATGAGGTTCTGGGTGAAGTCGATGCCGAGGTCGCCCCGGATCGTCCCCGGATCGGCCTTGCGGCAATTGGTCGCTCCCATCATGGTTCGGACGACCTCGAAGGTGTCCTGGGGGCCCTCGACCGCCAGGGTGACCACGGGGCCGCTCGACATGAAGGCCACCAGGTCACCGTAGAAGCCCTTGCCGACGTGCTCCGCATAGTGGCGGGCGAGGGTGTCCTCGTCGAGCCGGCGCAACTCCATGGCCGCGATACGCAAGCCACGTCGTTCGAAGCGGCTGATGATCTCGCCGACGAGACCGCGGGCAACGGCGTCAGGCTTGCATATGACGAGAGTTCGGTCCACGAGGACGCCAAGCTAGCGGGTCGAGGGGCGCTGCACCGGGGGCCGGTACACCCGCAACGGGTCCCGCCGCCTTCAGCGCTGCTCGTCGACCCTCGAGTGCAGCACCGAGCGCGCCGAGCCCACCAGGTACAGCGAACCGGTGACCAGGACCAGATCCGACGGCGAGGCCGCGGCGAGGGCCCAGCCGACACCTTGTTCGATGGTGGAGGCCACGCGGCACACGATGCCCAACGACGAAGCCGCCAAGGCCAGTTCGTCGGCCGGAAGGGCTCGAGGCGAGGTTGGGGTGCAGGTGATGACCATGTCGAAGCGGTCGGCGCGCAACGCCTGCAACATCGTGTGGGGGTCGCGCCCTTCGAGCATGCCGCACACCAGGATGCGGCGACCCTCGACGGCGAAGCCCTCCTCGAGCACCGCCGCGGCGGCTTCGGCGCCGTCGGGGTTGTGGGCCCCGTCGAGGATGACGAGCGGGTTGCGGCGCACCACCTCGAAGCGCCCGGCGACCTCCGCAGCGGCGAAGCCGTCGGCGACGACGTCGGGGTCGAGCGCTCGGTCGAAGAAGGCCGAGGTGGCCATCAGCGCCAGCATGGCGTTCGTGCCCTGATGGGCGCCGTGCAGGGGCACGAACAGCTCGGTGAGCCGCTGGAAGGGGGTGCGCACGTCGATCAATCGCCCACCGACGGCCAGCCGGTTGGCCTCGAGCTCGAAGTCCTCGCCGGCCACCAGGGCCGCAGCGGGACCCTCGCCGAGGAAGACCTCACGCAGGACCGGGTCGGTCTCACCGAGCACCAGGGTCGAGGTCGGCTTGATGATCCCGGCCTTCTCCTCGGCGATACGGCGGCGCCAGTCGCCCACGAAGTCGGTGTGGTCGCGGCCGATGTTGGTGATGACGGCGACGTCGGCAGTGACGATGTTCGTGGCGTCGAAGCGCCCCATCACCCCGACCTCGATGACCGCCACGTCGACCGCCTCGTCGGCGAAGATGGCGAAGGCGCACGCGGTCAAGCACTCGAAGTGGCTGGGCCGGTGCTGCAGCATCGGTTCGAGCATCGACAGCTGCTCGACCGCATCGGCGAAACGTCCGTCGTCGATCTCGACGTCGTCGATGCGGATCCGCTCGTTGTACCGCTCGAGATGAGGACTGGTGTAGGTGCCGACCTTGAGGCCATGGGCCATCAACAGGCGGGTCGCCATCCGGGCAGTGGAACCCTTGCCGTTGGTGCCGGTGATGTGGATCACCGGATACGCGGTATGGGGATCGCCCCACAGCCGGGCGATGTCGGCCATCGCGTCGAGCGACAAGCCCTCGTACACCCCGGTTCGCACCTCGAGGTTGATGTGGGCGTCGAGGTAGGCCAGGGCCTCGTCGAAGTTCACCGCGTGCCTTGTGTCGTGGTCGGTGGGGATGCCGGGGGTGACTGGGTCGACCGGATGGTCGGCGCGATCAGGAAGCGGCGCGGCGCGGACGGGGCTGGGTACGGACGTGCTGCGAGCGGCGCACCACCGTCGGGTACACCTTCTCCCGCACGTGGTTCTCGTCGATCTCGACGCGGACGGCGTCCTTCTCGGAGGGCAGGTCGTACATCACCCCGAGGAGCACCTCCTCCAGGATGGCCCGAAGCCCGCGGGCACCGGTGCCACGCAGGAGGGCCTGCTCGGCCACGGCGTTGAGCGCGGTGTCGGTGAAGGCGAGCTCCACGTCCTCGAGCTCGAAGAACTTCTGGTACTGCTTCACCAGGGCGTTCTTCGGCTCGACGAGGATGCGGATCAGGGCTTCGTTGTCGAGCGACGACACCGCGCCGATGACCGGCAGACGACCGACGAACTCGGGGATCAGGCCGAACTTCAGCAGGTCCTCGGGGAGCACCTTCGACATGAGATCGTCGAGGTTACGCTCCTCCGGGTTCTTGATCCGGGCGCCGAAGCCGACCGAGTTGCGGCCCTGCCGGTTGGCGATGATCTGGTCGAGGCCGGCGAAGGCACCACCGCAGATGAACAGCACGTTGGTGGTGTCGATCTGGATGAACTCCTGGTGGGGGTGCTTGCGGCCACCCTGGGGCGGGACCGATGCAGTAGTCCCCTCGAGAATCTTCAGCAGCGCCTGCTGGACACCTTCACCGGAGACGTCCCGGGTGATCGACGGGTTCTCGGACTTCCGGGC
>CAIXPF010000178.1 GCA_903921205.1 uncultured Acidimicrobiia bacterium
CGGCGGCAGCGGCGTTGGTGTGGGAGTCGGGGGCGGTGGCGGCGGCGCGGCGGTCGGGGTCGGCGTGGGTGTCGAGGTCACCACCGCTGCCGCGACGGTCGGAGTCGGGCGCTGAGCATCCTCGAAGGCGTGCGCGGCGCTGGCGAGGAGTTGCCCCGCGAGGGCCATGACGAGCAGGAACGACACGCCCAGGCCTAGCGCGAACAGGCGCGCACCAATACCTCGGAGCCGGAGACGGCTTCGGGCGGCCCAATCGACGTGCGCGGGGAGATTGACTGCGATTCGCACGGAGATGCCAGCCTACGGTCGACGCGGGCTGGGCGGGTCAACGGGACGGGCTGAAAGGTTGCAATTCCGCGACGAGCTTCGAACCGAGCGCCAGCCGCCGCCGTGGCACTTCGCTTGCGCGAGGGGGAATCGTCCGCGCCGGAGCCGGTGCGTCCCGGCTCGGCGAATAGAAGGGTTCCTTCTGATGCGTTTGCTCCCACGATTCACGGTCGTGGCGGGGTTGATCGCGGGCATGCTCGCGGTCTCCACGCTGCCGGTCGAGGCTCAGACCCCGACCCCCACGGCCACCGCCACGACCACCTCGACGGCGGCGCCGCTCGTCGTCCAGGCCGGGACTGGTGAGGCCGGTTACGCCGTCAACCTCTTTGGCCCGAACAAGGTCACGGTGCCGGTCGGCGCGACGGTCGGCTTCAAGACCAACTGGTTCGAGCCCCACACCGTGACGTTCCTCGGCGGTCGGCCCACGCCTGCGCCGTCCGACCCGACCGCCCCGGTGCCGAGCCACCCCGGGCAGGTCGTCGCCTATAGCGGCACGCAGTACGTGAGCTCCGGCTTCATCACGTCGCGGTCGCCGGTCTGGCAGATCTCGTTCCCGACTGCCGGCAGCTACCCGTTCCTGTGCATCATCCACCCCGGCATGAACGGCACCGTCGAGGTCTCCGCCTCGGCAGCCGCGACCACGCAGGCGCAGGCCGACGCGGGCGCGCAGCAGGGCTTCTCCGCCGCGCTCACGCCGCTCAAGGCCGAGGCCGCGAAGCTGGCCGCGAAGCCGGTCACGCAGACCACAAATGCCGATGGCACCACGACGTTCCGCGTGAACACCATCGGCGGCTTCGTCCCGCCCTCGGACGTCCAGCAGTTCTTCCCCGCCGGTATGAACGTGCGCGTCGGCGACACCGTGGTATTCGAGTCCACCGTGCCGACCCCGCACACGGTCACGTTCCTGGGCGGCACGCCGATGCCCTTCCCGCCGAGCCTGGAGGATCCGAAGATCTTCGGGCCGACTCCGGCCCCGGCTGCCGGTTACGACGGCACTGGTTATGTGAACTCCGGGGTCATCGGTGTCGGGTTCCCCGGCCAGACGTTCTCGGTGAAGTTCAGCAAGGCCGGGAACTTCCCGTTCATCTGCATCCTGCACGTCGATCAGGGCATGGGCGGGACGATCAACGTCGCAGCCGCCCAGATCACGCCCCCGAAGACCGGTTCGGCAGGCATGCTCACCACCGAGTCTGCGACCGTCGCCGCCACGCTGGCGCTGGTCGCTGCAGCGCTCCTGGCCGGCACGCGCGTCCTCTCCGGGCGCACGCGCTAGCCGAGGAGCCACCTCGACCGCACGTGGAGGGCCGGGGGACGTCTCCCGGCCCTCCTCACGTCCCCGACTGGAGGGCACCGTGACCGCACGCCTCACCCGCCTGCTCGTCCCGCTCGCATCGGCGGCACTGCTCCTCGTCCTCGCCTGCACCGGCGGTGAGGCGAAGCCGACCTCGACGGCCACGTCCTCGGCACCGACGACGACGGCCGCTGCGACGGCGAGTGCGACGGGAAGTGCCGCCGCGACCGCCACCTCGGGGGCCGCGACGCCCACGCCGACTGCGAGTGCCACTGCGACCGCAGCCGTCGTGCTCGCCACGCCCGCTGCGCCCACCGCCGCCGCTCCTGCGGTGCAGCCGCAGCGCGCACCCGCCCCCATCGTGACGTCGGCACCGCCGCCCCCCGCGCCGACCAACGCCTCATCCGACATCTCCGGCTTCGCTTACGGGCCTGCGTCCGTCACGCGAGGCGGCAGCGTGACCTGGGTGAATCGCGACCCGGTCCAGCACGATGTCGTCGCCAAGGACGGCTCTTTCCGCTCGCCGATCCTCGAGCCCGGTCAGAGCTACTCCGCGCGTTTCGATGCCGCCGGAACGTTCGCGTACGTCTGCTCGATCCACCCGTTCATGGCGGGGACGGTCGTCGTCCAGTAGCCCCGGAGCGGTGGCCCGGTGCGGGTGCGGCCTGTACGCTGGACGTGTGACCACCGCAACGCCCTCGCTCGCCCTGTACCTGCACATCCCGTTCTGCACGGCGAAGTGCGGCTACTGCGACTTCAACTCCTACGAGGGCCTCGGCCACCTGGTGCCGGACTACACGCCCGCGCTCATCCGCGAGCTTGAGCTCTGGGCGCCCGCCGCCCGGAACTTCAAGGTAGAGACGGTCTTCTTCGGAGGCGGGACGCCGAGCCTGACCA
>CAIXPF010000179.1 GCA_903921205.1 uncultured Acidimicrobiia bacterium
AGCCTCAACGAGCCGCTCGACAAGCGGATGGCGATGGTGCTGCTCGGCGAGCTCGTGCCGCGTACGTAAAAGCGCTGCTCAGATATCGCGTCGCCACGCTCCATGTGGGGATAACTGGACACGTGCAAAATTCGCTAGGCCATTTCGTGATCTTTCGCGATTATCTCTGAATGACCACGTGTATAGCGCTCCCCGGCCGCACCCTGCTGCTACTCGCAATTGTGCTCGCCGGAGCCCTCTGCTTTGCGGCCCCTGCTCTCGCGACCACGACGGGAACCACTGGCGACTTTGCGTGGAGCGATAACGGCAGCCGCGTCACCATCACCGGCTGTGCCACCGCCACGTGCCCAGCGACGCTCACCATCCCGGCGACGCTCGACATCGGTGGAGGTGTCCTGCACCCGGTTACCCATATCGGAGATACCGCTTTTCAGAACCAAACGACCCTGACAGCCGTGACCTTCACGCCCCCCAGCAACGTCACGACAATTGGCTACAACGCCTTCTGGACGGCGGACAACCTCACGACACTCGCAATTCCCAGCGGTGTCACGACGATCGGAGATGGGGCGTTCGGCCACACGCGCGTCCCGACCTTCACGATCCCGACCGGCGTAACCACGATTGCGAGCATGGCGTTCTACGGCGCGCACTTGACGAGCATCAGCATTCCACGCGGCATCACCACGATTGGCGAGCGAGCCTTCTATGGCGCAATGTATCTCGAGCAGTTCGACGTCGATTCGAACAACCTAAACTTCAGCAGCGACTCCAACGGATCACTTTTCAACAAGACCAAAACCACGCTCCTCAATTACACCTATGGCAAGACCGCTACGAGTTACACGATCCCTGACACCGTCACCACGCTGGGTGACAGCGCCTTCACCATCGCGTCGCATCTCCAGCGCGTCACGATCCCAAGTAGCGTCACCACGATGGGGTGGGGAACCTTCTACTCCACCGGCGCGCTGACCCGCGTCGAATTCCTCGGTGATCCTCCGGCCTGTCCGCTGTGCAATGAGTATTCCTTCTGGGGCAACAATCCCACGGTCTACCGCTACGCCAGTGCATCCAATTGGCCCAGCATCGGAACGCTGTACTTCGGGGCGCCTCAGGCGTACCTCGAACCCCCCACCCCGGGAACACCGAGTGGAGTCCCAACGCCCGAAACACCCAGCGGAGCCACGTCCGACACTCCCGCCTCGCGAACACCAGCATCCTCTACACCGAGTGTGCGGATCGCGTCGAGCCGTGCCTCCAAGGCCGCGATCACCACCACGTTGAACGTCACGGGGCCGGGAACGATCGTCGTCACAGCCCGCGGGTCGATCGCCCGTGGCAGCCGCGCATCCAAGCAGCTCGTCGTCTGTAAAGCGACAAAAAAAGTCGGTGCTGCCGGGACCGTCAAGGTCGTCTGCCCCTTCACCAAGGCGACGCGCACGGCACTCCGCAGGCAGGCCATCAAGGCGATGCTGATGACGACCTTCACGCCGACCGGTGGTTCAGCGCAAACGGCGTCGGCGCTGGTGATGCTCCGCCGACGCTGAACGAGCGACTCGGCAAGCAGATGGCACTGAGGTTGCTCAGCGAGCCTATACCGCGCACCTAAGAGCACGGCGCGACGATCTACGCGGAAATTGGTGGCAGCGACGGCAATGGAGCGTGCGCCAGCTTGCGGGCCTTGGCTGGAGTAATGCCGAGCAGAGAGATCGCGATCTCGACGGCGACATCAGCCGCCGCAGCATTGGGCTTGCCGGTCATGAACTGACGCGCGAGCTCTGCCAGCAAGCCAGCAATCACATTCTGGAGGCGCAGCTCGACGTGGTCGACCTTGACGACGCCCGTCGCCACCAAACGCATCACTCGCTGACCAACGTCGTTCGTGAAGAGTCCAAAATCAATCGGGCCGGCCACCAAGGAACGCGCCGCAATCTGCGCTGACTGTGGGTGCGTCTCGCCGATGCGGAGCAGGAGTCGAAACGACAGCACGAGTTGCTCGAGTTCGTCGTTGACTGCCGACACCGTCTCGTTCATCCACGCCTCCCACGAGGCCTGCGCATCGAGCTGCGCGGCGAGGATGAGGCCCTCCTTTGAGCCAAAGTGCTTGTAGAGCGTTGCGATCGAGACTTCGGCAACCGCCGCGAACTCGTCGATCGTGGCGTGCGGACCCGAGGTGGCGAGGACCTGCTGCGCCGAGCGCAAGAGCGCTGCGCGACGGCGCGCAAGGTAGGCGCTCTGTCGGCTTTTGGTGGGAGAAGAAGGGGGCAAGAAGAGATCTCAGTGTCAAAGCAACGATAGCGGCGTGGAGTGACACTCAGCGGGCTGGTGTGACGCGAAGATTGAAATCTCTACCCGAAGAGTACTAATTGCCTATGATCTTCGTATGCGCGCGCGCCGTCACCGCCTCGCGTGGCCACTGGCCACCATCATCGGCGTGGCGCTGGTCGGCCTGCTCGGGAATCCTCACAAGGCGATGGCGGCCTCCCCGAACAACGGCACCCTCACCTTCACCGCCACCAACACCGACGGCTACGCCACCGCCGCCGCGGGGGCCTTCGCCACGCCGGGCGCCGACTGGACGTCGCGGACGACGCCGGCCGACGTCAGGTGGTCGGCGATCGCCTACGGGAATGGGACGTTCGTCGCGGTGGCCGACGCCGGCACCGGCGACCGCGTCATGACGAGCCGCGACGGCTTCACGTGGACGGCCCGCACGGCGCCGGCCGGCGATTGGAACGCCATCGCCTACGGCAACGGACTGTTCGTCGCCCTCAGCGGTGCTGTGGGCACCGCGACCGCCAGGGTGATCACCAGCCCCGACGGCATCACGTGGACGAGTCGCACGGCAGGTGCAGACAACCAGTGGAGTGCTGTGACCTACGGCGGCGGCCAGTTCGTCGCAGTGGCGGTGTCCGGCACCGGCAATCGGGTGATGACCAGCCCCGACGGCATCACGTGGACCAGCCGTGCCTCCACGGCCGACGTGACGTGGCGATCGGTCACGTACGCGAACGGCGTGTACGTCGCCGTGGGCGGCGCGCCGCCCACCACTGGTGAGCGGGTGATGACCAGCTCCGATGGCATCACGTGGACCACGCAGGTCGCCGGCGTCACCTCCAACAACTGGTACGCCGTGACGTACGGGGCCGGACTGTTCGTCGCGCTGTCCGGCAACTCGCCGTTCGGCGACCAGGTGATGACCAGCCCCGACGGCATCACCTGGACGCCGCGGGCTGCGGCGTTCGCAACCAGATGGCGGTCGCTCGTCTACGCCGAGGGACAGTTCGTCGCGGTGGGTCTGTACGAGGCCGGCCTCCCGGTGGTGATGACGAGTCCGGATGGCATCACGTGGCACGCGCAGACGGCAGCGGTGGACAACGACTGGCGGGCCATCGCGTACGGCGACGGAGTATTCGTCGCCGTGGCCATCAGCGGCACCGGCAACCGCGTGATGACGAGCGGCCTGATGTTCCCGGCCGTGCCCTCCACGCCGACCGCGACCGCCGGCGACCGCCAGGCGACCGTCAGCGTGACTGCGGGAACGGATTCGGGCGGACCGGCGAGCTCCTATGCGGTCACCAGCTCCCCCGGCGGACGGTCCTGCACCATCACGGTCCCGGCCACGAGCTGCCTGGTGACGGGCCTGACCAACCGCACCGCTTACACCTTCACCGCCACGGCCACGAACGTCACCGGCACGTCCGGCGCCTCCCCCACCTCCGCCGCCGTCACCCCCCGCGGACCGCTCGTCGTGCACACGCGCACCACCGCGACGGCGATCGTCTCGACCCTCACCGTTGCGGCTCCCGGCACCGTCGTGCAGAGCGCCACCCGCGCGCGTCTCCTCACTCGCGCGGGCGGCGTCGCCGTCTGCAGCACCACCAAGGCCGTGACGAAGGCCGGTCGGGTCACCCTCACCTGCACGCTCACCCGCGGCGCTCAGGCGATCCGCAGGCGCGGGGCGCTGCGCGTGACGCTGGTTACCACGCTCACCCTCGCCGACGGCACGACAATCGCGTCGACCAAGGCTCTCGTCCTCCCACGCGTGCAGGCACCGAAGCCGAAGCCCAATCGTCCCAGCGCCGTCACCGGCTAAACCGAACTACCAGGCGCCGGCCCACGACTCGCGCCGCGGATCGGCCCAAGCCGAGACGAGCCCAGTCGTGAGATCGATCTCGGAGGCGCAGATGCTGCCGAACAGGCCGTCGCCAG
>CAIXPF010000180.1 GCA_903921205.1 uncultured Acidimicrobiia bacterium
CTGGGCCGTGTCTCAGTCCCAGTGTGGCTGATCGTCCTCTCAGACCAGCTACCCGTCGAAGCCTTGGTAGGCCATTACCCCACCAACAAGCTGATAGGCCGCGAGGCCCTCCCAAACCGAAATTCTTTCGTCACCAAAGGATGCCCTCCGGTGACGGTATCCGGTATTAGCTCGGGTTTCCCCGAGTTATCCCAGAGTCTGGGGCAGGTTCCTCACGTGTTACTCACCCGTTCGCCGCTAGAGCTTCCCCAGTGTTGCCACTGGTTGGCCCTCGCTCGACTTGCATGTGTTAAGCACGCCGCCAGCGTTCGTCCTGAGCCAGGATCAAACTCTCCATCGAAATCGTGTCTTCCGGTTACCCGGATGAACGATCATTTGAGAGCCAGTGTCACACCGAGGTGTGACGACCTGACCATTTGCCTCGATTCTCTACCCGAAGGCAGATCGATGAGGCACTCGGAATCGACATGGATTTACCGATCGGGCGGACCCGATGCGGCTTATCCGCACTAGCCGTTTTCGTCCTCTCTTCCGTTTTCAAGGAACGCAGTGCCTGTTAGGCTCTGTGTTGCTCGTTGCAGGTGAGAAACCCGGAGGCTTTCAGAGCTGCGGCCCGAATGCGGCGAACCGCTGGGGCGAGGAGACACTATAGGGAAGGTCTGCCGGAGCGTCAAGCGTTTTCTTGAGATTCGCGGCAATTTCTTCGGATTTCAGTCGACGGACAGCAGGTGAAAGCTGCTCTTACCCCGTCTGACCAGGATGTATCGCCCCCTGATGAGGTCTGACGGGGTGAGGCGATCTTGGGGTTCGAGCCGCCGGCCGTTGACCAACCACCCCCGCTGCTCGAGCAAACGTCGTGCCTCCGAGCGTGATGCGGCCAGTCCTAGATCCGCGAAGAGCTCGGCCGGCACGGCACCGTCGCCCGCCAGGCGCGCAGCATCGAGCGTTGCGAGAGGCACCTCGCGGCGGAGCATCTCCCAGGAGGTTGCCTCGACCTGCCGAGGATCGCCTCCGGCGAAGAGGAGATCGGCAGCCTCCTCGGCGGCGTGCGCCTGATCAGCCCCGTGCACCAGTGCGGTGAGTTCCCGAGCGAGTCGGCGCTGGGCAACTCGTCGTTCCGGTGCCTGCTGGTGCGCAGCCACGAGGTCGTCAACCGTGCCCACCTCGAGCAGGGTCAGCTGGAGGAGGAGCTTCTTGACGTCTTCATCGGGCGTCCCGATCCACGCCTGGTGGAAGCGGAACGGGCTCATCTTCTGTGCGCTGAGCCAGAGGTTCTCGCCGCTCGAAGACTTGCCGTACTTGGTGCCGTCACTGCGTGTGAGCAAGGGACTGGTCAAGCCGAAGGCGTGCGCGCCGGTGCGTCGGCGGATGAGATCGATGCCGGCCGCGATGTTGCCCCACTGGTCGCTTCCGCCGATCTGCAGCTCACATCCCTCGAGACGATGCAGCTCGTAGAAATCATTGGCCTGCAGGAGCATGTAGCTGAACTCGGTGTAAGAGATCCCCGAGGAGCTCTCGAGGCGGCTACGGACCGACTCCTTGCCCAACATCTGATTGACCGTGACGTGTTTGCCCACGTCCCGGAGGAAGTCGATGACGCTCGTTGCGATGGTCCAGCTGCGGTTGTCCACGAGTCGAGCGGGGTGGCTCCCGCCGTCGAAGTCGAGGAACCGACGCAGTTGGGGCACGATCCCCTCGAGGTTGGCCGCCAACTGGGCGTCGTCGAGCAGGTTCCGTTCCTCGGATCGGCCGCTCGGATCGCCGATCATGCCTGTGGCGCCGCCGGCGAGCGCGATAGGCCGATGGCCACCGTCCTGGAACCGACGGAGATTGAGCAACATCAACAGGTTGCCGGCGTGCAGGCTGTCCGAGGTCGGGTCGAAGCCGCAATAGACGGTGATCGGACCATCGTCGAGCCGCTGTCGCAGTGTTTCCAGGTCGGTGCTGTCGTGGATGAGGCCACGTGCCTGCAGGTCGTCGAGGACTGCGGATCCCTTGTGCGTCACGTCGCCAGGTTGCCCCAGGCCGTGTAGTGGGTCCAAGTGATCTGGTAGGTGGCCGTGCGGTCGCCGATCGGCATGCAGCGAAAAGCGTGGGTAGAAGGCGATTCGAGCACACCTGGCGGCAGCTGCTCTTCCGACCCTGCACTGCAGAAGGCCCTCCGGCATAGGACAATGGGAACCATGGTTCGGCCCATGAAGCGCCACAGGCGGGTTCCCAGACGTTCCGGCGTCGTGGTCCCTGCGCTGCTCGCCCTGCTCGCCACGCTCGTGGCTGCCTGCTCGTACCGCCAGACCGAGGTCACGCCGGTCATCCCCCAGATGTCGGAGTCGTCTCGGATCTTTGCCGCCGACGGCAGCTTGTTGACCGTGCTGCACGCCGAGCAGAACCGCGAGCTCGTCACGTTCGAGCAGCTACCAAAGACCCTGGTCGACGGGGTCGTGTCCATCGAGGACAAGCGGTTCTGGGAGCACAACGGCGTCGACCTTCAGGCGGTGCTTCGCGCCGCCAAGGCCAACGCCGAGGCCGGCGGGATCGCCGAGGGCGGATCGACCATCACCCAGCAGTACGTCAAGAACGCACTGCTCGACCCCGAACAGACCGTCAACCGCAAGCTGCGTGAGATGTCGCTCGCGCTGGAGCTCGAGCGCAACTTCTCCAAGGAGCTGATCCTCGAGCTGTACCTCAACACGATCTATTTCGGGCACGGCGCCTACGGCGTGCAAGCGGCGGCCCAGACGTATTTCGGGCTGCCGGTGACGCAGGTCAGTCTGCCTGGATCGGCGTTGCTGGCCGGTCTGATCCAGTCGCCCAGCGCCACCGACCCGTACGTCAACCCCGAGGCCGCCCTCGCCCGGCGCAACGTCGTGCTCGAGCAGATGCTCGCCGACGGGCGGATCACCGATAGCGAGGCGCTTGCTGCGCGCAGCGCACCGCTCGGCCTGCGCCCCGAGTTCACCGAAGCGGACCGTTTCCCGGCCGCGCACTTCGTCGAGGAGGTGAAGCAGTTCGTCCTCACCGACCCCGCCTTCGGCGAGACCGAGCGCGCCCGGCGCGACCTGCTCTTCGGAGGTGGCCTGCGGATCCATACCACGATCGACCTCCGCCTGCAGGCGCTTGCGGAGCGAGCGGTGGCCGAGATCCTGCCGGACCCCGAGACCGAGCCCGACGCTGCGCTGGTGAGCATGGACGTTGCGACCGGCAAGGTGCTGGCCATGGTGGGTGGGCGGGACTACTTCGGCTCCAGCCCCTACGCCAAGGTCAACCTGGCCATGGGCAACGGACGACAGGCAGGGTCGACCTTCAAGACCTTCGTGCTGTCGACCGCGGTCGAGAAGGGAGTCCCCCTCGCCAAGATCTACGCCGCACCACCACAGATGGACTTCAAACTCGACAACGGCGACACCTGGGTGGTGCGTAACTACGGGGGGTCAGGAGGCGGCCAGGCCAACCTGCTCGAGGCCACCACCAGGTCCTACAACACGGTCTTCGCCCAGCTCATGATGGAGGTGACCCCCGATGCTGCGGTGAGCGTGGCCCATGCCATGGGCATCACCTCGCCGCTGCTGCCGGTACCGGCAGCGGTGCTCGGCACGGAGAACGTCACGGTCCTCGAGATGGCCAGCGCCTACGGGACACTGGCCAACCGCGGCATCCACGTTCCCCCGGTGTTCGTCTCGCTGATCACCGACGCCGGCGGCAACGTGCTCTACGAAGCCCCCAGGGACCGCACTCGGGCCATCGAGGAGGAGAGCGCCGACCAGGTGACCTACGCCCTCCAACAGGTGGTCAAGCGGGGAACAGGCACCGGTGCACAGATCGGTCGGCCGATCGCCGGCAAGACGGGCACGGCCGAGGAGTATCGCGACGCCTGGTTCGTCGGCTACACCCCGCAGGTGGTGACCGCCGTTTGGGTTGGCTACCCGCAGGAGCAGACACCGATGGTTCCGCCGACGACCCCGCTGACCGTGACCGGAGGATCGTGGCCGGCGGACATCTGGCGCACGTACATGGGCGAGGCCACCGCCGACCTCGAGGAGGTCGATTTCCCTCCCCCGCCGACCAAGGTCGCTGCGTACTTGTCGGCCCCCACGTCGACGACCATGCCCTCGACCACCATTGCGCCGGTGGCCACCACGGTGGCCACGACCACGACCCGCTCCGGCGGGACCACCACGACCGGTGTGACCACGACGTCGGTCACCACCACCGTGGTGTCCTCCACCACGACCGGATCGACGAGCACCTCCGGCCCACCTCCGGTCTCGACGACGGCAGCGGCACGAAGTGGTGGTGGCTGAAGGTCCTCCTCCGTCGTCGCCCGCCCGTCGCCCCGGCCAGCCATCCCGTTGTCGGCTCGCCCCCTAGCCATCCATGCCCCCAGCCACCCTGTCGACCGGGTGGGAAAGCAGAGCACGCGCCGCTGTGAGCACGCCTACGACTTCCGTCACTCCTGCCGATTCGGTGGACCCGACAGTCCCCCGCCGACCGTGGTTCCGCCGGCCGTCCGGGCTGGCAGCCGCCGCCGTGGTCGCTGCGTCGTTCGCCCTGTGGACCTATGCCTTCTCCGGGCTCGCCAAGAAGGACCCGCCCGACACGCTCGCCGACAAGGCCTACGCCGCCCGGGCCGAGGCCGTCTGCGCGCCGTACCGGGCGCTGGTCGATGCGCTGCCGCCGGCACCGGCCTCGAGGACCGCCGCTGATCGCGCCGTCGTGCTCGGGGAGGCCACCGATTCGCTGACCCGGATGGTCGCGTCCCTGCGCACGATCGGCCCCGACAACGCCGCCGATCAGTACATCGTGACCAAATGGCTCGCCGACTGGGATCAGTACCTCGCCGACCGCACGGCCTACCGGGACATCCTCGCCACCGGTACCGACGCCAAGTTCGTCCTCACCTCGGCCGACGGGGAGTTCTACACCAAGTCGATGGACAACCTGGCCACGGTCAACGCCATGACGTCCTGCGCCACACCCGGCGACGTCTGAGCGTCGCGACCGCTCGGAATTCTCAGACCAGCCCGGCGTCGACCAAGGCAAGGCCGCGCGCCACCAGACGACGCAGGCCGTCGTCAGGATCGTATGCCGCCAACTGGTCACCTTCGACCCAGCTCTGCGCGGTCGACTCGTGATTGTGCTGTGCCACGGCACCGGTCGGCGCCAGGACGAGGTACCGCACGTCGAGGTGCAGGTGCGGCGCTTCGTTCGGCGGTCGGACCTCGTGCACATCGAGGTCGATCGCCGGGCCGAACACCACCAAGGACTCGATGCCGCTCTCCTCGGTGGCCTCCCGCCAAGCGGAGCGCGCCAGGTTGGCCTCGCCGTCGGCGTGACCGCCCGGCTGGAACCAGCGGCGCAACTTCCGATGCTCGAGCAGCAGCACCCGGCGATCGTCGGAGGCGACCACCAGGGCCGACGAAGTCAGGTGCCCGGGAGCACAGCTACGCAACAGGGCGTCGTGGTGCTCGTCGATGAACCGCAGCATCATCGACCGATGCCGCTCGTGGTCGGCATCACCGTCCAGCGCCCCGACGATCTCGGCCCGGGCACGGGCCAAGAGACTGCTGGGGGACAACTCCGCCGGAGCGAGCAGGGACACGCCCGTTGACGTTAGCCCTGCGCCGCCCGACGCGACACGTGTGGGCTGCCGGTCAGCAGCCAGCGCCACGGCTGATCGATCGCCTTGGAGATGCCGATACGGGTGGTTCGGATGACATCGGTCGGGTTCGGCACCCATCCGGTCGGCCCACGGCCCGGATCGATGCCGACCGGGGCCGACAGGCGCGGCGAGCCACCGGGACGGCAGAGATCCACGCCGTCCTGCGTCGCGTCGATCGCAAGGGCCGAACAAAGCTTCCCCGGCCCCGAACACAGTTGCCGCAGCGCCGACGCAGGTGCTCGCCGTTGCGCCATCAGCGATGCACCGACCATCGGCTCGCCGGCCCGCAAGAGCACCGCGGATCCGACACCCGGCGCATCGCACACCACGTTGGCGCACCAGTGCACACCGTAGGACCGATAGACGTACAGGTGTCCCGGCGGGCCGAACATCGACCGGGTACGGGGCCGCGGCCCGATGAAGCTGTGGCTGGCCGGATCATCCGGCTCGTACGCCTCGACCTCGACGATGCGCACTGCGGTCCGCCCGTGCCACAGCCACAACCCGAGCAACTCCGGCGCGACCTCAACCGCCGGCCTGGCAAAGAACGACCGCGGCAGGACCGCGCCGGACAACTCTGCGTTCGCCACCGTCATCGACCCGGTGGTTCCGTTCCGCCCGACCCGGCCTCCGCAGCTCAGGCGTCCTGCAACCTGGTCATGGACGTGTCGAGCTGCTTCTGGAACTTCACCAGCTGCTTGGCGACCTGCTCGGGTCCCCCCGCACCCGGGCTCGACCGTCGCTGCACGGCCTGACCGGGAGCGCACAACGCCGCCGCCTCCTCCCCCAGCAGAGGATGGGCCGCGACCAGCTCCGGGAGGCCGACATTGCGTTCCAGCGAATCGCGGACGAGGGCACCGATCAGTGCATGAGCATCACGGAAGGGGGTGCCCCGACCCACCAGCCACTCGGCGAGGTCGGTCGCCGCCAGGTACGGCGAGTCCGCGGCCGCCTCCATGCGCTTGCGGTCGAAGCGCAACGTCTCGATCATGCCGCTCATCGCAGAAAGCGCCAGCTTCAGCTGATCGACCGCGTCGAAGAAGGGCTCCTTGTCCTCCTGCAGGTCCCGGTTGTAGGCCAGCGGCAAGCCCTTGAGCATGGCGAGCAGCCCGGTCAGGTGGCCGATGAGCCGGGCGGCCTTGGCCCGCGTCAGCTCGGCGATGTCCGGGTTCTTCTTCTGCGGCATCATCGACGAACCGGTCGAGTAGCGATCATCGAGGCGGATGAAGCCCACCTCCTCGCTCGACCAGATCACGATCTCCTCGGCGATTCGTGACAGGTGCACGGCGAGAAGCGTGCAGCAGAACAGCGACTCCGCAACGAAATCACGGTCGGAGACCGCATCGAGCGAATTGTCGAAGACCCGGGCGAAGCCCAGTTCGTTCGCGGTGAACCGAGGGTCGAGCGGCAGCGAGGAGCCGGCCAGCGCCCCGGCCCCGAGCGGCGAGACATCGGCCCGGCGTCGGGCATCGAGCAGCCGCTCGACATCGCGGAACAATGCCCAGCCGTGGGCCAGCAGGTGATGAGCCAGCAGCACCGGCTGGGCCCGCTGCAGGTGGGTGTAGCCCGGCACGTAGGTCTCACCGGCCTCCTTGGCCCGATGCAGCAGCGTGCGTTGGAGCACGGTGACCCGCCGGGCCACGTCGATCAGCTCACGTCGGGTGTACAACCGCAGATCGGTGGCCACCTGGTCGTTACGGCTGCGGCCGGTGTGCAACTTGGCGCCGGGCGGGCCGGCGATCTCGGTGACACGACGTTCGACCGCGGTGTGGATGTCCTCGTCGGTCGCCAGGAACGTGAAGGACCCCGAGCGCATCTCGCGCTCGACCTGGTCGAGGGCGTCGAGCACGGCAGCCTCCTCGGCGGCGCTGATCAACTCGACCTTGGCCAGGCCCTTGACATGGGCTCGCGAACCGGTGATGTCGTCGAGCCACAACCGGCGGTCGAAGGGGAGGCTGACCGTGAACGCCCACAGTTCGTCGGAGGGGCCCTGCTCGAATCGTCCGTGCCACAGCGGTGCCGCTGCAGGGTTGGGATCACCACCCTCGGGATCGCCGCTGCGCGGCTCGTTGGTGGGCATGTTCTGGTTCGTCATCTCGATCCCTCGCCGGCCAACCCGGCCAGTTCTGCCAACTCTTCGGCCATGCTGGTGCCGGTTCGGCCCTCGGCCACCACCACCAACAGTGTGTCATCGCCCGCAACCGTTCCCAGGACACCGTCCAACCCGGAGCGGTCCAAGGCCGAGGCCACCACGTGGGCGGAGCCCGGCGGTGTGCGCAGCAGCACCAGGTTGCCCGACGGTGCCACCTCCACCACCCACTCCCCGAGCACCCGTCGCAAGTGCTCATGCGGGGCGAGTTGCTCGGAGGGCAACTCGGGGATGGCATAGGCGGCCTCGCCACCGCGCATGCGTACCTTCACCGCTCCGAGATCCTCGAGATCGCGCGACACCGTGGCCTGGGTGGCGGCGACACCCTCGGCGGCCAGCAACTCGACCAGCAGGACCTGACTCGTCACCGTGTGGTGTTCGAGCAGCCGGGCGATGCGGTGTTGGCGCTGTGCCTTGGACAGGGTCATGGTCGGCCTCGTTCCGCCCACAGCCAACCCAGCAGGCCACGTGCGGCGTGCATCCGGTTCTCGGCCTGCCGCCAGACCCGACTCTGCGCACCGTCGATCACCTCGGCCGAGACTTCCTCGCCCCGATGCGCCGGCAGGCAGTGCAGGAACACCGCATCGGACGCCGCGTGGCCCATGAGACCGGCCGTCACCTCGAAGGGGGCGAACGCCGCCCGCTTGATGTCGGCCACCCGTTCCTCGCCCATGGACACCCACACATCGGTGTAGACGGCGTCGGCACCCGCAACGGCTTCGACGGGGTCCTCGGTCTCCTCGAGACTGCCGCCGAGGGCCCCGACCCGAGTTGCGGCCTCTTCCCCGAGGCCGTAACCGGCGGGGCTGGCAACCCGCATCCGCATCCCGCACATCGCCGCGCCGAGCGCCAGCGAGCGGCAGACGTTGTTCCCATCGCCCACGTACGCCACGGTGCGCCCCGCCAGACTCCCCCACTCCTGCTGCATCGTGAGCAGATCGGCGAGGGCCTGCATCGGGTGGGAACGGTCCGACAACAGGTTCAGCACCGGGGCCACGCCGACGTCGGCCATTCGTTGCACCGTGCGGTGGTCGAACACCCGGGCGCCGATGGTGCCGTAATAGCCCGCCAGGGTCCTGGTCACGTCCTCGACCGACTCCCGCTGGTCGAGCCCTACCTCGGCCCCGCTGATGTAGGACGGGTGTCCACCGAGCTGCACGACCGCCATCTCCATCGAGTGCCGGGTACGCGCCGAGGGCTTCTCGAACACCAGCGCCACGCCCGCTCCTGCCAGCACACGGGGCGGATCGGGCATCGCCGCCAGTTCCAGCACGCGGGCCAGTTCGTCGGGACGCAGATCGTCGATCTCGAGCAGATGACGCATCACAGCGACTGCAGCACCCGGCCGAGGATGTCGACCGCGGCGTCCATGTCGGCCTCGCTGATGTTCAACGGTGGCGTCAGGCGCAGTGCGCTCGCCGTGATGGCATTGACCACCAGCCCGGCCTCGAGGCAGGCCGCGTACACGGCCTTCGCGTCCAGGCCGGGAGCCAGCTCCGCGGCCAGGATCAGACCCGAGCCACGCACCGACGCCACCTGGGGAATCTGCTCCAGCTTCGCCGTGAGGTACGCGCCCTTCTCGCGCGCCCGGCTGGGCAGGTCGTCGCGTTCCATGATCTCGAGCACCTTGCGCACCGCAGACGTGGCCATGGGCTGGCCCGAATACGTCGAGCCGTGATCGCCGGGCTGGAAGGACGCAGCGACGTCGGCCCGGGCCCAGATCGCCCCGATGGGCATGCCGTTGCCCATCGCCTTGGCCAGGCAGACCACGTCGGGCTCGATGCCGTGGTGCTGGAAGCCGAACCACCGTCCGGTGCGGGCGAACCCGGTCTGCACCTCGTCCATCATGAGCAGCAGGCCACGCTCGTCACACAGACGTCGCGCTGCCCGCAGATACTCCGTCGACGCCGGGAACACGCCACCCTCACCCTGGATCGGCTCGAGCAGGATCGCAGCGACCGTGGGATCGATCGCTGCCTCGAGGGCCTCGATGTCGCCGAGGGCGACGTGACGGAAACCCTCGGGCATCGGCGCGAACGGCTCGTGCTTGGCCGGTTGCCCGGTCGCTGCCAGAGTGGCGAGCGTCCGACCGTGGAAACTGCCGTAGGTGGTGATGACCCCGTAACGACCGTGGCCGGCCCATTTGCGGGCCAACTTGATGGCTGCCTCGTTCGCCTCGGCACCGGAGTTGCAGAAGAACACCTGGCCACCGGCGGGGCTTCCGTCGCCGATCAGACGATCGATGGTGCGGGCCACCTGCCAGGCGTGCTCGGTGGCGAAGATCGACGACACGTGCAGCAACGTGCGCGCCTGCTCGGCGATCGCATCGGCCACCTCGGGATGAGCATGCCCGAGCGAGGTGACCGCCAGGCCGCACAGGAAATCCAGGTACTCCTTGCCGTGGTTGTCCCACAGACGGGAGCCCTCACCACGCACGAACATCACCGACGGCGCGGCGAAGTTCGACATGATCGGGCAGCGAACGAGATCGTCCGGTGCGTCCATCTGGATGGAGTGGGTCGACATGGTGGTTCCCCCTGGGCAAGGCGTGGATGAGCTGATGGGTGACCGGCCACGAGGCGGGTCGGCGGGTTGTGGCGATGATGATGACCGCACGGGGCGGCACGACGGCTCGGTGGTAGGACGGCTACGTGGTAAGACGGTGGTCGGCGCAGTCGGACGGTTGGGCAGGACCGCGTCGATGGGCCGGGGCGTCGTCGCCGGAAGACCGGCTCAGCCCCCGGTGATCATCGTGCCGATACCGCTGTCGGTGAACAGCTCCAGCAGCAACACGTGATCGACACGCCCGTCGATCAGGTGGGCCGAACGCACGTTGGCGCCCACCGCATTCAGGCAGGCCTCGACCTTGGGAATCATCCCGGAGGCCACGGTGCCGTCCTCGATCAGGGGCTGCAGCTCGGTTGCCGTTATGTGCGAGATCAGCGTGGCCGGATCCGCCACGTCGCGCCGAAGGCCCTCGATGTCGGTGAGGAACACCAGCTTCTCGGCATCGAGGGCGACGGCGATGGCGCCGGCCACGGTGTCGGCGTTGATGTTGTACGCCTGGCCGGTGTCGTCGACGCCGATCGTGGCGATCACCGGGATGAGGTCCTGCTCGAGCAGCCGCAGCAGCAACGACGGGTTGATGTGCGCAACGTCACCGACGAAGCCGAGATCGGGATCGTGCAGCACGGCGGTGATCAGCCCGGCATCCTCGCCGGACACGCCGACCGCGAGCGGACCGTGGCGGTTGATGTCGGAGACAAGCTCACGGTTCACCTTGCCCACCAGCACCATGCGGGTGATCTCGAGCGACTCGGCGTCGGTGACCCGCAAACCGTTGCGGAACTCGGCCTTCTTGCCGAGCCGGCTCATCATCTCGGTGATCTGGGGACCGCCACCGTGGACCACGACCGGCTTGAGGCCGACCGACTGCATCAGCACGATGTCCTCGGCGAACTGGGCCGCCCCTCCCCCCGGGTTCATGGCGTTGCCGCCGTACTTGACCACCACGACCTTGTTCCGGAAGCGCTGGATGTAGGGCAGGGCCTGGGCGAGCACGGAAGCGGTCGTGGTGCTCGTGGCAGTCGTGCTCGTGCCGTCGTCGGTCATGGGTACACTCCCACCACCGGCAGGCCGGTGGTCTCGGGAAGCCCGCAAATCAGGTTGGCGCACTGCACGGCCGCACCCGAGGCTCCCTTGGTCAGGTTGTCGATGGCGCAGATGCCGAGCACGTAGCCGGTCCGGGCGTCGTAGCGCACGGTCACCTGGGCGACGTTGGAACCGAGCGTGGCCTTGGTGGACGGCGAACCGTCGGTCACCACGACGAACGGCTCGTCTGCGTAGTACTCGCGGTACAGACGCAGCAGGCTCTCGGTGCTGAGCTCGGCCTGGCGTCCTGCAGCCGGCCGGGCGTAACAGGTGGCCAGGATGCCGCGATTCATCGGCGCGAGGTGAGGCGTGAACAGAACCTTGGCGCCGAGCAACATCTCCATCTCGGGCGTGTGGCGATGGTCGAGCAGACCGTAGGCGGTGAAGTCCTCGTCGACGGTGCAGAAGGTGGTGTTCGGCTTGGGCGGACGGCCCGCCCCTGACACCCCGCTGGCGGCATCGACGATCACCGCATCGAGGTCGATCAGCCCGGCCCTGGCGGCGGGCAGCAACGACAAGGTCCCGGCGGTCGGGTAGCACCCCGGCGACGCCACCAGGTCGGCGCCGAGCAACTGCTCCCGGTAGACCTCGGGAAGGCCGTAGACGAAGGAGCCGAGCAGCTCGGGGGCCTGGTGCTCGTCGTGATACCAGATGGGGTAGAGACCTGGGTCCTTGAGCCGGAAGTCCGCAGCGAGATCGACGATGCGCTTGGCTCCCGCAGCCCGCAGCTGCGGCACGATGCCCTGCGAGGCGCCGTGGGGCAACCCGAGGAACACGACGTCGGCGCCGGCCGCAGCGGCGATGTCGACCTCATCGAAACAGCGGTCCCGATAGACGGCGGCGAGGCTCGGGTACAGGCCTGCGATCGGTGTGCCGGCCTGGGAATCACCGGTGGCCAGCTCGACGTCGAAGTTCGGGTGCGTGGCCAGCAGACGGAGCAGTTCCGCCCCCGTATAGCCCGACGCACCGATGATGGCGGCAGAAAGCACCCAAAGACAATACGACACGGTGCATAGATATTCAAGAACCGGTGGCCCGTTGGCCCGGTACCGTGCGGGGCGATGGAACCCCGGCACGACACCCCCGCCGACGCGATCCGACGCCTCGAGGCCCTCCCCCGCATCGCCCTGACCCCGCTGCCGACCCCGCTGCACCGACTGCCGAGGTTCTCCGAAGCGCTCGGGGCCGACGTCTGGATCAAACGTGACGACATGGGCAGCGTCGCTCTCGCCGGCAACAAGGTCCGCAAGTACGAACTGCTGCTGGGGCAGGCACTGGCCGAGGGAGCCGACACCCTCATCACCACCGGCGCGCTGCAGTCGAACTCGGCGCGGGCCGGTGCAGCGGCCGCGGCCCAGTTGGGGCTGCGCTGCGTGTTGGTGCTCACCGGCGAGCCGCCCGCTGAACGCCGGGCCAATCTGCTGCTCGACGACCTCTTCGGCGCCGACGTCCGCTTCGTGGGAAGGCTCGCCTGGTCCGAGCTCGCTCCGGTGCTCGACGCCACCGCGGCAGAGGTCACCCGGGCCGGCGGACAGCCCTATGTCGCCCCGGTCGGCGCCTCGTCGCCATTGGGATCGCTGGGCTTTGCGTTGGCGTACCGCGAGCTGCTCGACCAACTCCGTCAGGCCGGCCTCGGTGGCGGCGAGCACGGCGACGCCACCGAACCCCTGCTGGTGCATACCAGCACCTCCGGCGGCACCCATGCCGGGCTGGTCGTCGGCCGGGAGCTGTCGGGCCGTGGACCCCGCCCGATCGGCGTTGACGCCGGCCGTGTGCTGCCCGACCCGGCACGAGACCTGGCCAGGATGGCGACCGAGGCGGCGGCGATGATCGGGCTCGATCGCCACTTCGCCGAGGAGGAGATCGCCGTCGAGCTCGGCTATGCCGGCCCGGCCTACGGCAGCATCACCGAGGAGGGGGTGGCAGCGATCCGGCTGCTCGCCGCCACCGAGGGCATCGTGGCCGACCCGGTCTACTCGGCCAAGGGCCTCGCCGCGGTCGTGGAGCTGGCCCGTTCGAGTCGCCACGGTGGACGACCGATCGTGTTCTGGCACACCGGTGGCTGGCACGCGAACTTCGACCCGCATTACGGGGATGCGCTGCGCTGAACCCGGTTGGTCACGGATGACCCGTCCGACCGCGCAGGTGCTGTGGCCGCCCCGACGATGGTCAGCCGCGCAGCACTGCGCCCAGGGTGCCGGTGACCGCCTCGATGCAGCCGAGCCGAGCCGCGGAGACCTCGGTATCGGTCAGCGTGCGATCGGCGGCCTGGAAACGCAGTCGGTATGCCAGCGACCGGCTGCCGGCTTCGACGCGATCGCCGCGATAGACGTCGAACAGGTGCAGGTCGACGAGAAGCTCGCCGCCGGCGGCCCGCAGCGCGGCCGCCACCGCTGCAGCGGGAACCGACTCGGCCACCACGAAGGCCAGGTCGACGTCCGAGGACGGATACCTCGAGACCCGGCGGTAGGCACGAGCGCCGTGGGGCAGTACGAACAGCGCAGTCAGGTCCACCTGCAGCCAGGCCACACGACGCTCGACCCCGTAGCCCGAAGCGACCTGGGGATCGACCTCGCCGACCGCTCCGACCACCGTGCCATCGATCTCGATGTAGGCGCTGCGGGTGGGGTGCATGCCGGCAGGGGCGTCCGCCTGCAGCACCCAGTCCCCCACGCCCAGCACGTCGGCCACGACCTGCCACACCTCGACCGCAGACGGGGCCTCGGCACCCGAGAGCGCCACGCCGAGCTGCTCGCGTTCGTCGGGCAGGGACGCCGATCGATCGGTCGGCAGGAACACGTGGCCGATCTCGAAGCAGGCCAGATCGGGATTGCGGTGCGAGGCGTTGAAGGCCAGCGTCTTCAATACCCCGGGCAACAGCGAGGTCCGCATGACCGACTCCGCCTCGACGAGCGGGTTGGTGACCCGCACGGCGTCGGCATCGAGGCCTGCCCGGGCCAGATCGCCCGGCGCCAGGAACGGCAACGGCATGACCTCGGTCAGCCCGAAACCGACCAGAGCGTGGCGCAACCGACGGCGGTCCTGCTGGACCTCGCTGAGCGCACCGGCCTGGGCCGTGGGCCGCGGTACCCGCTTGGGGATCCTCTCGAACCCGAAGTGCCGACCCACTTCCTCGATCACGTCGATCTCGGTGGACGTGTCGACCATCCGGAAAGAGGGGACCTGCACCTCGAGGTCGTCACCGACCACGCGGCTGCGGAACCCGATCGGGGCCAGCAGCGCCGCGATGGCGTCACGGTCGAGGTCCACCCCGAGCATGGCGTTCACCCGGGAGGTCCGCAGCGTCACCGTGGCCGGAGCGGGGAGATTGCCCTCGCTCACGATCTCCCCGGCGGCCATCCGAACCGGGCTGCTCTCGCGCAGCAACTGCACGAAGCGGCGCATCGCGACGTCGATCACCTCGGGGTCGGAACCACGCTCGAAGCGGGTCGACGCCTCCGAACGCAGACCCAGACGACGCGCCGTGCGGGCGATCGACATCGGATCCCACCAGGCCATCTCGAGCAGGACCTCGGTGGTGGTGTCGGAGATCTCCGTCGATGCTCCGCCCATCACCCCGGCGATGCCGATCACCGCGTCGGCACCGTCGCAGATTGCGCCGTCCCGACCGGTAAGAGCGCGTTCCTGCCCATCGAGCGTTTCCACCGTCTCACCGTCGCGCGCCCAGCGAACCCGGATGTGCCGGCCGGCCACCCGACCGAGGTCGAAGGTGTGCGACGGCTGGCCGAGCTCGAGCATCACGTAGTTGGAGACGTCCACCACGTTGTTGATCGGACGCATGCCCAGGGCCGTGAGACGGTTGGCGAGCCACTGCGGTGAGGGCCCGACGGTGATGTCGCGCAGCAGCCGGGCCACGAAGCGTCCGCAGAGGTCACCGTCGACGATGTCCACCGTCGCCTTGCCGGCCGCCGGCCACGAGGCATCGGACTCGACGACCGGATCGGGCATCGAGAACGGCACCCCCAACCAGGCGGCGAGGTCGCGGGCCACGCCCGCCACCGACAGTGCGTCCGGCCGGTTGCCGGTGACGTCGAGGTCGTAGAGCACATCGCTCTCGATGCCCATCACCGTGCGGAAGTCGGCGCCCACCGCGAAGTCGGCGGGGAGGATCATGATCCCGTCCACCAGGTCCGCGAGCCCCACCTCGCGCGCCGCGCACAACATCCCGTTGGACCACTCGCCGCGCAGCTTGCGCCGCTCGATGAGCATGCCGTTGGGCATGGTCGTACCCAACGTGGCGAAGGGCACCAGATCGCCCGGCGCCATGTTGAAGGCGCCACAGCACACCTGCAGCGGCTCACCGTCACCGGGGTCGACGTCGACGAGCTGGATGCGATCGGCCTTGGGATGGGGTCGGGTGGCGAGCACCCTGGCCACGACGATGCCCTCGAGGTTGGCCCCGAGCAGCTCCACACCCTCGACGGCGAGGCCGAGCGCGCTGAGCTGGTCGGCCAGCCAGTGGGGATCGCCTTCGATCGGCGCGAACTCGCGCAGCCACGACAGCAGGACCTTCATGGTCGGACGTCCTTCCTCGTGCTCAGAACTGACTCAGGAAGCGGACGTCGCCGCTCCAGAACTCGCGCAGGTCATCGACCCCGTGGCGGGTCAGGGCGAAACGGTCGATCCCGAACCCGAAGGCGAACCCCGACCACTCCTCGGGATCGATACCCCCGGCCCGCAATACGTTGGGGTGTACCATCCCGCACCCGCCGAGCTCGAGCCATGACCCGTCCGGGCGACGGACGTCGAACTCGGCCGACGGCTCGGTGAACGGGAAGTACGAAGGCCGCAGACGCGACGAGAACGCACCCCCGAAGAACGCCTTCACGAACGAATCCAGTGTGCCGGCGAGGTCGCCGAGGCTGATGCCCTTGTCGATGACCAGGCCCTCGATCTGGTGGAACACCGGCATATGGGTGGCATCGGGGGTGTCCTGGCGGTACACGCGACCCGGGCACACCACGTAGATCGGCGGCTCGTGGGCCAGCATCGTGCGGACCTGCACCGGCGAGGTGTGGGTGCGCAACAGCGTGGCACCCGGATCACCCCAGTCCACCCACAGCGAGTCCTGGCTCTCCCGGGCCGGGTGACCGGCCGGGAAGTTCAAGGCGCCGAAGTTGAACCACTCCGTCTCGATCTCGGGGCCCTCGGCCACCTGGAATCCCATTCCGACGAAGACGTCCTCGAGACGCTCCCAGGCAGCGGTGAACGGATGGAGGTGCCCACGTCGACGGCGGGGCGAGAACTCGGTGAGATCGAGGCGCTCGGTCTCGAGTCGCGCTACCCGCTCGACCGACTCGATGGCGGCTCGGCGGTCGGTCACCGCGTCGCCGATCTCGGTCATTGCGGCATTGAGCGCCTGGCCGACCACCCGGCGGCCCTCGGCGTCGAGCCCGCCGAGCGCCTTGCGCAGCTCCACGATCACCGACCGCTTCCCGAGCACCTCGGTCTCCGCGGCGGCCAGCTCTGCGAAGGTGGCGGCGGCAGCCACCTTCGCGAGGGCCTCGACACGGGCGCGTTCGACGGCGTCGAGTTCGGTGGTCATGGCTGCAGAGCCTGCCCTTTGGCCGGTGGAGCGTCCAATTCCGGGGTTTCGAGCACCACGGCCCGCCCGATGCCACCGGGATCGGATCGTCCCACACTGCTGATGGCGGCGGATCGGACGGCGAAACAGATCAGAGGACGAGCGCCGCCGATGACGGTCAGCCCCGGCGTTGGCGCCACGCCTCGAACCCGATGACGGTGGCCGCCATCGCCACGTTGAGCGACTCCACCGACCCCGCCATCGGAACGGTGAGGCGACGATCGGCGGCGGTCACCGAGCGGGCATCCAAGCCGTGCGCCTCGCTCCCCAACAGCACTGCGGTGGGGCCGCGCAGGTCGCTGGCATAGAGGTCCTCACCACCGGCGACGACCGTGGCGAAGGTGGTCAACGTCTTGCGCCGCAGCCAGGCGTGCACGGCGTCGAGGTCCTCCTCGGCGGCGATGGGCAGACGGAACAGCGCCCCCGCCGCCGCACGGACCACCTTGGGCGACAGCGGGTCCACACAACGGCCGGCGAACACGACGCCGGCAGCACCAGCGGCCTCGGCGCTGCGCAGGATGGTGCCGGCATTGCCCGGATCGTTGATGTCCACCAACACGAACACCAACGGCGCCCCGGACCGCGTCCACCGAGCCTCGAGCGGTTGTCCCGGCACCGCCCCCGCGGCGGTCGCGGGCTCCTCCAGGGCAAGCGCCGGCGCTCCCACCACGGCGAGAACTCCCTGGCTGGTCACGGCGTCGCCGAGCCGGTCCAGGGTTCCGGCCCGCACGAGGGTGGCGCCGGGCCAATCGCCCTCCACCTCGACGAAGACCTCGTGGACGGGCAGAGACGCGTCAAGGGCCTCGGCCAGAAGCCGAGGCCCCTCGACGACCATGCATGCACGCTCCCGGCGGGCTGCCCGCGACCCGAGCAGCCGGCGAACCTCCGCCAGGCGGGGGTTGCGTGGTGACAATCCCTCGGTCAGGAGCAGGTCCTGATCAGGAGGCCTTGGCCTGCGAAGCCAGCCCGGCGCGGGCAGCATCGACGAGCGCAGTGAACGCTGCAGCGTCGGTGACAGCCACCTCGGCGAGCACCTTGCGATCGACCTCGACACCGGCGAGACGCATCCCCGCGATGAACTGGCTGTAGCTCATCCCGTTCTGGCGGCAAGCGGCGTTGATGCGGGTGATCCACAGCCGCCGGAAGTCACCCTTGCGGGCCCGGCGGTCACGGAACGAGTACTGCAGCGCATGCATGACCGCCTCGTTGGCGGCCCGGTAGTTCCTGCTGCGGTGGCCGTAGTAGCCACGGGCGCGTTCGAGGACGACGCGGCGGCGCTTTTTCGAGTGGACGGCGCGCTTCACACGTGCCATGGGGAAGCCTCCTCGGGAGTCGAGCTGATGGTCTAGGGGGGGTGCCGGCGGGAAATCCACGCCGACAGGCGGGCTACATGCCCAGCTGGCGCTTGATCGACGACGTGTCCCCGTCGGACACGATGACCATCGGCTTCAGGCGACGGGTGCGGGTCGTCGGCTTCTTCTCGAACAGGTGCTTACGGAAGGCACGGCGACGCTTGATCTTGCCCGTGCCCGTCACCTTGAAGCGCTTCGCCGCCCCGCGATGGGTCTTCATTTTCGGCATGAGAATTCAACCTTTCCTTCACCCGCAGGTGGTGGCAGCGCGCTGCCATCGGGGTCCCCGCCGGGGGCAGGTTCCCGAGCGAGTTCGTCGTGATCAGCCGACGGAGTCGCCGACCGAGTCTTCGCTGATGCCCTCACCGTCGGGACCCTCCGCCTCGCCCGTTTCAGGGCTCTTACGGCGCTGAGCCTCCCAGGCGGCCTGGGCTTTCTTGTCCGGAGCCAGGACCATGGTCATGTTCCGTCCGTCGAGTTTGGATTGCACCTCGACCCGTCCGACATGCCCGACAGCTTCGGCCACGTCCTCGAGGATCTTCCGTCCGATCTCCGGGTGGTAGATCTCCCGGCCTCGGAACATGATGGTCACCTTGACCTTGTGTCCCTCGTGCAGGAACTTCTCGACGTTGCGGGTCTTGGTTTCGAAGTCGGCCTTCCCGATCTTGGGTCGGTACTTCATCTCCTTGAGCACCACGGCGGTCTGGTTGCGACGCGACTCCCGTTGACGCTGGGCAGCCTCGTACTTGAACTTGCCGTAGTCCATGATCCGGACCACGGGCGGGGTGGCTTTGTCCGCCACTTCGACCAGGTCGAGGTCCAACTCACGAGCCAGAGACAACGCTTCCGGCAGCGGTTTGATACCGATCTGGGACCCGTCAGGGCCCACCACACGGACCTCACGCGCTCGGATGCGCTCGTTGACCCTGGGCTCGTTCACCGGCGGCGGTGCTATTGCTGATCACTCCTCATAAGCGACGCGCTTTCCTCCATCGATCGGGCGTCTGGTTGTGGATACGGCCCAACCCGTACGCCGAAAACGACGAACGAGCGTCGGAAAACCGACGCTCGCAGCGAACCGACCCGCCTTCGACGGACCGGCACCCCTGGCAAACATCGACCCGGCGCACCGCCCGGTGGCCGGGTGGGGGACCTGGACCGAGGCTCCCCACTTTCCGAAAGATTCTTCAGTTGTGGACCCTACCGGCGAGGAACGCCGACAAGGTCTGCTGCGTAGAGTAGCACCATGAGCAGCTTGTGGACACCCGGCGGCGAACATCCGGTGGATGGGGGCCCCGGTCAGGTGCCGACCGAGGACCCCGGCCTGACCGCCGAGCAGGAACAGGCACTGGCCGATGCCGCCACCGAGATGGCCGCCGTGCGCCAGCAACTGCTCGGCGCCCCGGTCGAGATGGTGGTCACCAATCACGTCATGGGGCTCTACGAGTTGGCGGCGATCCACCTCAACCGGGAAGACCCGGACCTGGTCTCGGCACGGCTGGCCATCGACGCGCTCGGCGGGGCGATGGACGCCTGCAAGGGGCGCCTCGGTGAGCACGAGGCCACGTTGGTCGATGCGCGCGTTCAGCTGCAGATGGCCTTCGTCAGCGTCGCCAACTGGGTCAGCGAGCAGCGGTCGGGTTGACCCCGGCGGCGGGAACGATGCCCGCCGCCTCCCAACGACCGTGCAGACCGGCCACCAGCCGGTAGGTCACCGCGATTCCGACGTCGATGGTGCGGCTGCCGTCGGCGATGGCTACGCAGTGGAAGCCGACCATGTCCTCGCCGTCACCGGCGATCTGGCCGAGCCCGACAGCCGCATCGAACGCCTTCACCACGCCGAGCCGACCGTCGCCGCCGACGTTCACGGGATGATCTTGAGGATCGGCAACTCGAGGATGTCGCTCGCCCCGAGTTCGAGCAGCCGCGGGATGAGGGTGTTGATCCCGGCCTTGGGCACCACCGACTCCACGGCGTAACCGCTGTCGCCGTACAGCTCGTTCACGGTGGGCGACTTGGCCGCCGGCATCTCGGCGATGACCGCGTCGAGGCGATCCTTGGGCACGTTGAGCTTCAGCAGAACCCGGCCACGGGCGTCGAGCGAGCCCATCAGCAGCGTACGGATCTGTGCCATGGCATGGGCCTTGGCTGGATCGGCGGCGGCCGCCGGATTCGCCACAAGCTCGGTGTAGGACGTGACGATGGTATCGATGATCTTGAGGCCGGCGGCCCGCAGGGCCCGACCGGTCTCCGTGATGTCGACCACGCAATCGACGATGTCGGGGATCTTGGCCTCGGTGGCGCCGTAGGACAGGCGGATGTCGGCGTCGATGCCGCGCTCGGCGAAGAAGCGCCGGGTGAGATTCGGGTACTCGGTGGAGACCCGCAGGCCGTGCGGGAGGTCGTTGACCGAGGTGGCAGGTGAGTCCTGCTGGACCGCAACGACGATGCGAACCGGGTTGGATGTGGCCTTCGAATATTTCAGCTCGCCCAGGGACACCACATCGGAGCCGGTCTCCTCGACCCAGTCGCGGCCGGTGATGCCGAGATCGAACAGGCCCTCGGCGACGTAGACCGGGATCTCCTGTGGGCGCAGGATGCGCACGTCGATGATCCTGGGGTCGTCGACGGTCGCCTTGTAGTCGACCGAGGACGAACGATTGACCGCCAGATCGGCAGCCTCGAACAACTCGAGCGTTGCCTTCTCCAATGAACCCTTGGGCAGCACCAACTTCAGCACGGCGGCACCCTACCGGCCGGACCGACGCGCAACCGAAGCAGATTCGTCACACCCGGGTCCCGGCCTTGTCACGGTTCCGGTCGGCGAGGCCCTCAGTGCTCGGTCGGCTCGTCGGCGAGCAGGCGGAGGGCGTGGGGCAGCACGTCGAGTACGGCACCGAGGCACTCTTCGGCTCCCTTCGGCGAACCGGGGGTGTTGACGATGAGTGTCCGGCCGACGGTCCCGGCGACCCCACGCGACAACCGGCCGGGTCCGGGGTTGACGGCACGCGTCGCCTCTGCGAGGCCGGGAGCCTCACGTTCGATCACGGTGCGCGTGGCCTCGGGGGTGAGATCACGCGGACCGAATCCGGTGCCGCCGGTGGTCACGATCAGCCCGGCGAAGCCCTCGGCCATCGCCGACAGTGCGTCGCCGACCGACGCCACCCCGTCGGCGACCACCCGGCGATCGACGACCGCGAAACCGGCGTCCTCGAGCAACGAAACCAGCACCTCGCCGGACCGATCGACCCGGGTGCCGGCCACGACCCCGTCGGAGGCGGTGAGCACCTTGGCCGCCAAACCCTCGGCCGGTCGCGTCGTCGACATGGTTCGCTCTCCCCTACTCGTCCGCCGGGCAAGTTCACCCGGGTTGGCCCGTCGTGGCCGTCGGATCCGTCTCGATTTCCCCGGCCACATCGATTTCCCCGCCCACATCGATGTCGACGGCCGGCACGTCGTCGCCGTGCGGCCGGCGCAGCCGCAGAACGTACATCCCATCGGTACCCGCAGCCTGCGGCAGCAACAACCATCCCCGCCCAGACGCCACCCACGGGCTGTCGAGGCCATCCGCCGGGATCAGGGAGGGGTGGGCCGCGGCAAGGTGGTCGTCGACGCCCCTGGTCTCGAGGGCCGAGAGCGTGCAGACGCTGTAGACCAACAGGCCACCGGGCGCCAGGACGCGCACCGCCTCGTCGACCAAGCGTCGCTGCAGATCTGCCAGACGCACCAGCGCATCGGCCTCCATGCGCCAGCGGGCGTCCGGCCGCCGGCGCAGTGCACCGAGGCCGCTGCACGGCGCGTCGACCAGCACCCGGTCGAACCGGCCGTCACGGAACGGCAACTGCGCCCCGTCGGCCCCGATGACGGCCACCCGGCTGCCGAGCCGCTCGACATTGCGGCGCATCAGCCGGGCGCGTGCCGGCCGCAGTTCGACGGCCACCACCTCCGGCAGCGCCGCCGAACGCCCCGCGGCCAGCGCCGTGGCCTTGCCCCCCGGGGCGGCACAGGCGTCCAGGACCCGGACGGCGTCGTCTGCCTCCACCGCAGCGGCCACCCACTGCGAAGCCAGGTCTTGGACGTAGCCGTCGCCTCGCTCGGTGACCGGCGGCGGCTCGTTCATCACCGTCAGGGCGGCCACGGCGTCGTCGGGGCCGAGGTCGAGCGTCAGCCGCTCGACGATCCAGTCGGGATAGCTGAGGGCGGTCGCCGTGTCCGGCCAGTGCGGCGGGTGGGCGGCGAGGCGGCGCAGGACGGCATTGACCAGGCCACTGGTCTTGCGGCCGACGGCATCGACGGTGGCGCTCACGGCGGCATGCGGCGGGGTCCCCAGGAACAGCAACTGGTAGGCACCGACCCGCAGCGCCGCCCGGGTGGGCGGATCGAGGGGCCGCAGGACGTAGGGCTCGATCGCCGCATCACAGGCTCGGCGCATGCGGGTCGTGCCGTAGACCAACTCGGTGGCGAAACGCCGGTCCTCAGGAGCGAGCCGGCTCTGCTCCAGCAGCCGGGGCAGGACGAGGTTGGCGTACGCGCCGCCCTGGTCGATGCGCACGAGGGCGTCGATGGCCAGGCGACGGGCGGCGGAACCTGCAGGGCTCATGAACCGAGGACCTCCCCCGGCTTAGGCTGCGCCCCATTGCGCCAGGCTGTCGCGTCGAGCCGGGCCCGGCCCTCGGGCTGGACCTGGCCGAGGACGAGCCATCCCCGACCGGCCGCCACCCGGACCGTGCCGTCGACCAGTGACAGTTCACCCGGCAGGGGCCGAGCCGCGCCGGCTACAGGCTCCGTACCCGCCCGGTCCGTGCCGGCACCTGCACCGGAGCCGCTCACGAACTGCTCCGGTGCGGCCGTGGCATCGTGGACCAGCAGGCGCTTACCCCGGAAGGTGGTCCAGGCCCGTCCGACACGGACCGTCCGCACCAGCTCGACTGCCGGGCGGGACCAGGCCAGCTGCAACTCGGCCGGGTCGATCTTGGCGGCGTACACCGGCTCGCCACGTTGCGGAACAGGCGTTCCGAAGCCGTCCCGCAAGCAGCTCAGCAGCAGGTCGGTTCCGAGCGAGACAAGGCGGCCACGCAGTCCCTCGAGGGTGTCGTCGGGCCCGATCGGGACCTCCGCGGAGCGGTAGACCGCACCGGTGTCGAGCCCCTCCTCGAGGGCCATGACGCACACGCCCGTGCGCTCGTCGCCGGCGAGAAGCGCTCGTTCGACCGGAGCCGCGCCACGCCAACGCGGAAGCAGGGAGAAATGCAGGTTCACGAAGGGGATGCGGGCCAACAGGTGTGGCTTGATGATCCGGCCGTAGGCCACCACCACACCGAGATCGGCCCGCACGTCCAGCAGCGCATCGACGTCGTCGGTGACGTCGAGCCCCAGGTCGAGCGCAGCCGCCTTGACCGGGCTCGGCGACAACCCGGCCCCCCGGCCACGGCGTCGGTCGGCCCGTGACACCACCAGGGACACCTCGAAACCGGCCGCAACCAGGGCACGCAGCGGAGGTACCGCCAGCTCCGGCGAGCCGAGATAGACCAGGCGCGTGCAACGGGCGGGTGGGGTTGGCAGTGGGTGGTCCACGACTGCTCGACACTAGCGTGGCGCCGACATGTCCCCCACCGAGCGCTCCGCCGCCGAACAGCCCGAGCACTACTTCGCCGACGATCCGGGGACGGTGTCGCAACGACGGGAGGTCGTGCTGCACCTCCCCGACGGACAGCTCGTTCTGAGTACCGACCGCGGGGTCTTCTCCGCCGATGAGGTCGACGTCGGCACCCGCTACCTGCTGCTCGACGCCCCGATGCCGCCGGTCGACCACCCGGTGACCGTCGCCGACGTCGGCTGCGGCTACGGACCGATCGCCCTCACCCTTGCCCGGCGGTGTCCGCAGGCGCGGGTGCTCGCGGTCGACGTCAACCGCCGGGCTCGAGAACTGTGCCGGGACAACGCCGCACGTGCAGCGCTGCAAAATGTCGAGGTGGCCGGGCCCGACGAGGTCGACCCCGCCCAGCGGCTCGACGCCATCTACGCCAACCCGCCGATCAGGATCGGGAAGGTGGCGCTGCACGACCTGCTGACCGGCTGGCTGGAGCGTCTGCATCCCGACGGGTACGCGGTGCTGGTGGTGCACAAACACCTCGGCTCCGATTCCCTCCAGGCCTGGCTCGAACAGCGCGGTTACCGCACCGTTCGGCTCGGCTCCCGCCTCGGCTACCGCCTGCTCGAGGTTCGACCCCGCCCTGCCGAGGAGCCATTGTCATGAACGAACGGCGAACCAAGCAGCCCACGACGGCGCTCGACCCGGCTCGCAAGCCGCTCGACCCCACCGGGCTGAAACGGCTGCACCGGACCTGGCGCCGCCAGACCAACGGCCGACTGGCCCTGATCCTCGACGGGGTGGCAAACCCGTTCAACCTCGGCACCATCGTCCGCCATGCCGCGGCCTACAAGGTCGAACAGGCCTGGCTGGTCGGCGCCCCCGAGGCATTCGACCACCCCCGGTTCCACAAGACCGCCATGGGCACGGAGCGATTCGTCTCGTGGTCGGTGGTGGCCACCCCGGGCGAGGCGCTGCGTGCTGCCCGCGACGCAGGCTTCCGGCCCATCGGCGTCGAGTTGAACCCCGCGGCCGAACCGCTGTTCAACGTCGATCTGACCGAGGGGGTTGCCCTGGTCGTCGGCCACGAGGAACGGGGCCTCTCCAAGGCCATGCTCGAGGGCTGCGATGCGTTCACCTTTGCTCCGCAGGTCGGCAAGGTGGGCTCGCTCAACGTGGCGGCCGCAACGGCCATCGCCCTTTACGAGGCCCGACGCCAGGAGTGGACCAGGCCGACCGGGCCGGACGATCGATTCTGACCCGCTGCCGGCAGTCCGCAGGCCCATCGACTCAGCCGGCACCACCGGCGGCCTGGATGTTCTGTTGCACGACCGCCAGCCGCTCGCGCAGCTCGGCCAGATCAGCCAGCAGGCGCTGCAGATCGGCCTTGGTCTGACCCCAGACCGATCGGAACTGCTGCGCGAGTGGGCCGTCCCAGTTGGCCACGTCACCGGCGGTGTCACCCGCACCGGCGAGCGCCTGAACCTGCTCGGCGAGGCCCCCGTTGATGATGGCCGCCATCGTGGCGATGGCTCCGATGGCCTCGGGCGTGGACTTGATGATCGTTGACATGTGTTCCGCCTCCATGAGTTGGCCGGCGCCTCGTTGCGCCGGGGTTCATAATTACTGAAATGGGGTGATAGCGCACATGATTTACCAAGAGTTACGATCCGGGACTTCGGGTAGGAATCCCTGCACGAGCACCGGCTCGGCGTCGGCCACGAGGTAGCCGCGACCGACCGGACGCAACGAGGCCTCGGCCCGCCTCGGGAGCCGAACACCCAGCAGTTCACCGTCGAGATCGACGTCGGGCTGCAGTAACAGACCTTGCCGTGAGCTGCGCACCTGACGGGTCCAGTGGCCGAAGGTCGAGCGCAGCGCATCGGATCGACCGGCAGCGATCACCACCCAACCGGCGCCGAGGGCTGCGGACACGATGGCTGCCGGATCGCCGGTGTCCTCGGCGTCGTCGACCAACAACACCGGCGGCGGCCCATGCCGACCTGACGTCAGGCCGGCGATCACGTCCGCATCGAGCTGGTCGCGGTGGACGTGCAACGCGGCCTGCAGCGCCCGCAGGGGGGACGGCCGCGGCGTCCAGAGGACCAGGCCGGCACCCGGCCCGTCGCACCCGATCCGTCGGGCCAACTGCAGCAATGCCGTCGAGCGGCCCGACCGACGCGGGCCGGCCACCAGCGCTGCCGAGCCCGGTGTCAACCACCAGCCCTGCACCGACAGGTCGGGACCGCCGACCCCGACCGGCGTCCACCGAGCCGAACCACCGTCCCGACCCCGACCGGCGAGCGTCCCGGGGTCCTCGGCACCTCCGACCGCAGCCGAACCGGCGATACCGCAGGCCATGTCCCGGGTGGCGTAGAGGCTCCCGGCGCCCGCCGTCCACTCCGCTGTGCGAGCAGCACCGGCCTCCCTCCGGGCCGCGCGCCCGGTTGCAGCCCAGCCGTCACGACAATCCTCCGCAGACACCACCTCGGGGAGACGCCCGGCCGAGAACGGGAAGCATCCTGCGGCTCGACCAGCGCCCGACCAACGGGTGGCCGCCACCGCCAGCGAGGCCTGGGCGACCTCTGGATGCACGATCTGCAGCAACCGGCCGCTACCGGCTTCCCGGCCACGTCCGGGAGGGCCGGACACAGGGACGACCCCGAGCTGACGGGCATCGAGCGGATCGGCCGTCCGCAGCACGATCCGCTGCGTGACCGAGGCCAGCAGTCCGTGGCGCACCGACGACGCCTGTTCGACCGTTGCCACCGTGTAGAGCCCATGGGCCGGGCCGTCCACCAGCAGGCGACCGAGTCGGTCGGCGTCCTCGGCCGAGTGCGCGGCCGAGTTCATTTCCGCCAAGAGCGAACCCAGTCCGTCGATGACCACCACGACGTTGGGCCGGGCCCCCGTCGGCCCGTCCGGATCGTGGCGACGGCGTCGCAGTTCGCCGTCGAGGTACCACAGGAGCCGGGTACGTCGCTCCGTGTCGGACCGTCGGACCACCGTGCCGACATGAGGGAGCCGATCGAGACCCACCAGAACCGGGTCATCAGCGATGAGCTGTAGGTGCAGCCGGTCCGGGGCGGCGGCAGCCGCAGCAGCGACGCAGCCGAGCAAGGCACTGGTCGCACCGCTCCCGGTGGCCCCGAAGATCAGCAGGTTGCCCTGCCGCAGATCCCAACCGCCGCAGATGCGACGCTGACGGTCGGGGTCGTCGACCAGGAAGAAAGGACGGAACCCCGTCGGCGACGACGCCCGTCGGGCCTCTGCGAGCTCGGCGTCGCCGACCCGATCGGGCAGCGGGTCGGGCCAGGGCACGCGTGGCGGCGGCAAACCCGAGTCGGCTGCGGCGCGGCGGGCCGCACGGACCACCAGGTCAAGATCGCGCTCGCCATCGGGGCCGGGACGATCGTGTCCAGGGGGCTCAGCCGATTCGGAGCCGGACGGTCGGGCCCCAGCCGATCGAGGCTCGGCGTGATCGGCGTGATCGACGGCAACCACGGCCTCGGAGGGTTCCGCCCGCCCGGCGCGGCCGCTGAAGCACGTCTGGACGATCGTGACGTCGTGACGACCGAGCCGAACGTAGGCCCGACCCGGACGCTGCCGGGACAGGTCGGCCGCATCAGGCTGCTCGATGACATCGATCGAGTCGGAGCGGTCCTGCACGCGCAGGGCAATACGGATGTTGGTGTTGGCCTTGATCTGCTCGCTGACCACCCCGGCCGGCCGTTGGGTGGCCAGGACCAGGTGCACCCCGAGGCTGCGGCCCCGCTGGGCGATGCCCACCAGCGACTCCAGGAAACGGGGGTGCTCGGCGGCCAGCGTGGCGAACTCGTCGACGACCACGACCAAGCGGGCCAGCCCAGGTGAACCACCCAGAGCCGCCTCGCGTTCGTGCAGGTCGATGAGATCCCCGACCCCCGCCTCGCGCAGCACGTGCTCGCGGTGGCGCAACTCGGCCTGCAGGCACTGCAGCACCCGGCCGGCGAGATCACCGTCGAGGTCGCTGACCACCGCCACCGTGTGGGGCAGCGAGGCACACGCGTCGAAGGCGCTTCCCCCCTTGAAATCGAGCAGGACCACGTTGCACACCGCCGGCGAATAGCTCGCAGCGAGTGCCGCCACCCAGCTGCGAAGCAGCTCGCTCTTGCCGGCACCGGTCGTGCCGGCAACCAGCGCATGGGGCCCGTCCGACACCAGGTCCACGACGACGGGTCCGTCGGTTCCGACACCCAACGTGACCCGGAGGCCGGCCTCGCGCGGCCGCGCCGCCGACGCCGCCCACCGTCGGGCCATCGCGTCCTCCAACGACTGGGCGTCGGGCCGGAGCAACTCGAGCAACCCGGTCTCGTCCGGCAACCCGGCGTCGGGCGCGTCGAGCTCCGGGTCCTCGAAACGGGCGAGAGCAGCGGCAAGCCGCGACGCGGTGTCCTCCGAGGCGCCCATCGCCTCGATACCCCCAAGTACGGACCCGTCGTGCATGCGGGTCAACGTGGCCCGGCCATCGGCTCGGACCTCGAGCACCGAGCGGCACATCGCCGGGAGCCGTTCGGCAGCAGCAGCCACGACAACGGCGCTACATGGCCCGGCATCACCCCGAAGCGCCGCCCGTACGGGCGCCGAACGACCCGCCCACGCAGCCTCGTCATCGACGACCAGCAACCGGCGCCGCCCCTGCACGGCTCCGCCCGAACCCGATGCCGAGACGGCCGAGGGGGCGAGCAGTCCCCTGTGCCGGCTGCCTCCCGGAGCCGGACGCCCTGGACCCGGCGCAGCCCCCACCCCGGCCGGCGCCGCTTCCGCCAGCTCCGTACCATCTGGTATGGATAGTCCACCGTGGGGCAACCAAGCGGTCCAGGCCCAGTCCTGCTCGCGGCCGGCCACCACGAGCAGGTCGAGATCGGCCGGGCCGTGCAATGTCGCGAGCTGCATCACCACGCTGCGGGCCACTGCCATGGCAGCGCGACGATCACCGACGATCCCGAGCACCGGATGGGCCAGCAGGTCGAGCTCGACCACCGAATCCCGGGCTACCCCAGCCGCTTCGACCACCTCGGCCGCAGCGGGATCGAGCGTCTCGGTCCCCGTCGCCTGCTCGAGCACCGACAGCGCAGACCACCGCTGTCCGGCCCGCCCCAGCCGAACCCGGCCGGCATCGGCATCGTCGAGGCGGCGCTCCCACAGCGTGACCGCCGGCCGCTGCACCCGGCGACCGATCTCGGCAAGGTCGAGGCATCGCCGCGTCACCTCGTCATCGTGCCGGGCACGGGCCTGCTGCAACGCACGTGCGAAACGGACGAGTTCCTCTGCATGATGCCGGCGCTGCACCCGGCCGGCCCGCCGCGACGATCGCCGGGCCGTCCACCACGTCACCACAGCGGTGCACGGCGACAACGCAGTGAGCGCTGCGAACGCCCAATTCCCGCTGACCGCCACGAGCACACCGGCGACGACGAGCGGGAGCAGTACCCCGGCAATCGCCAACGGCACGGGACGCGCCGGCGCCGGCGGGACCGGAACCCGAACCGCCTCGCCTGGCGAGCCGGCCCGCGCTCGCGGCGGCCGATTGAGCACGATCGTGCCCCGTGGCCCCCGGTCGCACACGGGGTCCACCCACTGCGGCTCGTCGTGACGCTCGGGCTGTTCCGCCCACCACCATGCCATACCGAGACGTACGGCATGACCGGAGATCAGCCGTTGAGGCGCTTGCGCGAACTCGTTCAACCAGGTCACCATCACCTCGCCCGACGGACCTACCTCGAGCGACGTGTGCAACGGCAGCACCCCGGCGTCGGCAAGCACCAGATCGCACGCCTCCGACGATCCGACGAGGTAGGTCCCTGCCGCCAGGTCGAACCGCCGTCCGGCATCGAGCCCGTCCCGGGTGACCAGGGACGCGACCACCGCTCGACCCGACGCCATGCCGTGCGTCCGGCCCACGGTTCCGGCGACCGGCGGCGGCCCGGTCCCGAGTCGACCCACGACGCTGCCCTGACACAGTCCGACCTCATCGAGCCGATCGGCGGCGCGGACCGCACGTCCGTCCACGAGCAACCCGGCCGCCTCGCCGCATCCCAACGACCGGGCCAGGTCGGCCACCAGCGCGTCGTCGCGGGCGCGGCGCACCACCAGAGCGCCGGACGCGTCCCCGTCACGCAGCCGCAACTCCGTCCACCCCGCGGAACCCGCCATACCCGCCATACCCGCCATACCCGCCATACCCGCCATACCCGCCATACCCGCCATACCGGACAGTGTGCAGGACGACCGCCTGCATACTCACGGGGATTTCGCGGACCGTGAGCCCACGGCGACGGCCGACGGGCACGACGTCCGAGCGCCTTCGCTCGGTCCGATCAGGCGCCGCGGGGATCCACCGCGATCCGCACCCGTTCGGCCGGCCGGGAGACGGTGGCGAGGCCATCTGCGAGCGTCGCAGAGTCGGCGGCACGCACCAGATACCGGCCGTCGGTGGGGCCGAGCACCGTGACGGTGGGTTGGGCTGACAACCCCGCGGCCAGCGCCGCTGCGCCCGGCCCGTCGAGCAACGCCAGCGCGGCGAAGGGCGGAAGCTCCAACTGCCGACGCCGTGCCGCCTCCGGCCCGCTCCAGCGGCCCGGATCACCGTGCAGCACGGCCTGCACCACATCGTGGTCGGGGCTGCGGGTCTGCACGATCAGCCGTCCGCCGCGCCGGCGACCACCGAGCATCCTGGCCGCCAACGCCAGCATCGCCAGGGTCTGTTCGGCGGCACGGTAGCGAGGGGCGAACAACTCCTGGTCGAGATCGAGGAACACCACCACCGCAGCGCGGCGGACACGGTGCAGCACCGCCTCGGTGCCGACCCAGACCCGTGGTCGACGTCCCGGGGCGGGCATCGCCCCCGCATCGTCGGAACCGCCCAGCGACACGCCGGCCACGGAGACGCCCGCTGCGGTGACCTCGGCCACCGGCTCGCCCACAAGCGCCTCCACCTCCTCCCGAACCCGGCCGACCCCCGGGCGCAGCACCGCCAGCCGGGTGGCACCACACCCGCTGCACACCTCCGGCCGTTGGTGACCCGCAGCAGCGCAGCGCAGCACCCGGGCACCGCCGTCCGGCGCACTCGCAGCCTGAACGGCGGCGCCGCACTCGTCGCAGCGGCAAAGCTCGCCGCAACGCGTGCACGCCAGCAACTTCGCCCGCCCGGTGCGGTTGTGCACCACCACCACCGGACCCTCGCCCCGCAGTGCATCGACCACCGCCACCGAGTACAGGCCTTCCCGTGGATCGAGCTCGCGCCGGTCCACGACCGTGACCACCGGCCAGCCCGCCCGCTCGAACGCCCGGGACGGCTCGACGATCGGGGCGAGATGCAGCGCCTCGAGGCTGGGAACCGGCGACACCAGCAGGCTCGCCACGCCGGCTCGCCTGGCCCGTTCCAGTGCGACGTCGCGGGCGTTCCAGGTGGGGGCGCGTTCGTCCTGGTAGCGGGCATCGTGCTCGTCGAAGACCACCACACCGCGCAGGCCACGCACCGGCGCCCAGGCCGCGGCGCGGCTGCCGATCACCGTCGCCCCGGCAGCACCGGCCGCCCAGCCGTCGGGGTGGCGGGCGATCCAGTGGCCCTCGGCCCGCAGGGCCCGGGCCAAGGTGTCGGCCTCGTGTTGGGACGGGGTCAGCAACAGCGCCGGTCCGTCCTCCAGCGCCGCGCGGGCCAGGCCGAGCCGTTCGGCGCCCGGCGGCCAACGCAGGATCCGGGTGCCGCCCGCCCCTGCGGCGAGCAGCGCCTCGCGGCCCACCGTGAGGGCCTCGTCGACACCATCGTCGAACTTGGCCACGCCCGCCGATGGCGGCTGCGCAGCCAACGGCGGTGGCGGGGCCGGCAGCCCGAGAACCGCTCGATCCGGGGTCGCAGCTCGCACAAAGGTCAGCAAGCGTCCGGCCCATCGATGTGCAGCCCAACCCGCCAGGTCGAGCAGCTCGGCATCGGGTCCGAAGCCGGAGAACTTCGTGATCTCCCGCAGGGTCACCCCCTGCGGTGGACGGGCACCGATCTCGCACACCCAGCCACGGACCCGCCGGCCCTGCAACGGCACGCGGACCACGCTGCCGATGACGATCTTTGCGACCAGATCGGACGGAACGCGGTAGTCGAGCAGCCGGTCGATTGCCGGTACATCGGGAAGGACCCCGACCACGAGGTCGGGGTCCTGCTCGATTGCGTGGGGCTCGTCGGGTGCGTGCACCGGCGGACCGGGCCGACCGATCCGGTCGTTCAGCTCACAGCCCCAGGGCCGAACGCAGCTCGTTCACCCGGTTGGTCTGCTCCCAGGGGAAGTCGCCGCTGCGGCCGAAGTGACCGTACGCCGCGGTCTGCTTGTAGATCGGCCGGCGCAGGTCGAGATCGCGCAGGATGGCCGCCGGACGCAGGTCGAACACCTGCTGCACGGCGTCGGAGATCTTGTCCGGGTCCACGACACCGGTACCGAAGGTGTCGACCAGGACCGACAGCGGCCGGGCCACACCGATGGCGTAGGCGACCTGGATCTCGCAGCGCCGGGCGATACCGGCGGCCACGACGTTCTTGGCGACCCAGCGGGCAGCGTAGGCAGCCGAGCGGTCGACCTTGGAGGGGTCCTTGCCCGAGAAGGCACCGCCCCCGTGACGGGCATAGCCGCCGTAGGTGTCGACGATGATCTTGCGGCCGGTGAGGCCGGCGTCGCCGACCGGACCGCCGATGACGAACCGACCCGTCGGGTTGACGTAGACGGTGTAGTCGTCGTCGCGGTAGCGCTCGGGGATGGTCGGCCGGATGACCTGCTCGATGAGGTCGGGCCGGATCATGGTGTCGCGGTCGATGCCGTCCGCATGCTGGGTGGACACGACCACGGTGGTCAGCCGCACCGGCTCGCCGTCGCGGTACTCGAAGGTGACCTGGGTCTTGCCGTCGGGCCGCAGGTACGGGATCTCACCGGACTTGCGCACCTCGGAGAGGCGCTCGGCAAGACGGTGGGCGACATGGATCGGCAGCGGCATCAGCATGTCGGTCTCGTCGCAGGCGTACCCGAACATCATGCCCTGGTCGCCGGCACCCTGCTTGTCGAGGTCGGTCTCCTCGCCGGCCGTCCCGCCGCGCACCTCCTCGGAGGCGTCGACGCCCTGGGCGATGTCGGGCGACTGCTCGTCGATGGCGACCATCACGCCACAGGTGTGACCGTCGAAGCCGTAGGTGCCCTTGTCGTAGCCGATGTCGCAGATCGTCTTGCGCACGATCGCGGGGATGTCGACGTAGGCCTTGGTGGTGATCTCACCGCCCACGATGCACAGACCGGTGGTCAGGAAGCTCTCGCAGGCGACCCGGCTCATCGGGTCCTGCTCGAGCAGGGCGTCGAGCACGGCGTCGGAGACTTGGTCGGCCATCTTGTCGGGATGGCCCTCGGTCACCGATTCCGAGGTGAAGGTCCAGGTGGTCACGCGCTCCTCCAGGTTGCTGTGGGGGGACGCTGTCCCCGAGTTGGGTCGTGGGGGCGGAACCCCCGGTTGTGCTGTGTTCGTCGGCTGTGCTCGTGCCGCGCCATCAGGTCCGGTCGCTCCCCGTCGCGGGCGTCCCGGATCGCAACGAAGCCGCCACGTCGAGCACCGACGCAGCGATCCGGCGCTTGTCGTCGAGGGGGACGTCGATGACCTCCACCTCGTCGGCACCGGGGCGACGCACCAGGATGACCACCTGGTTGGTGTCGTGTTCGAACCCGACCTGCGGGGCCGACACGTCGTTGGCCACGATCAGGTCCGCACCCTTGCGGGTGAGCTTGCCGAGGGCGTTCTCGCGCAGGTCGGACGTCTCGGCCGCGAACCCGACGAGGATCTGGCCCTGCGGTTTGAGCGCCCCGAGGGCGGCCAGGATGTCCGGCGTCGGTTCGAGGATGACCTGAGGGACGCCCTGGTCCTTCTTGATCTTGCCCGCGGCCGGGTCGACCGGGCGGAAGTCCGCTACGGCCGCAGCCATCACGACCAGGTCGGCATCGGTCGCCGCCGTCATCATCGCCTGCCGCATCTGCTCCGCCGACTCCACCCGCACTTGCACGATGGAGTCAGTGATAGGCCGATCCACCGTGGTGACCAAGGTGACCTTTGCCCCGCGTCGATCGGCCTCCGCAGCGATGGCGTGACCCTGCTTGCCGGAGCTGCGGTTGCCGATGAAACGGACCGGGTCGATGGCCTCACGGGTCCCGCCCGAGCTGACCACGACCTTCCAACCCTGCAGTTCGGCGGGGACGAACAGGCGCTCGATGGCCTCGACGATCACGGCCGGATCGGCCAGGCGTCCCTTGCCGATGTCGCCACCGGCCAGACGGCCCTCCTCCGGCGGAACCATGTGCACCCCACGCCGGGCCAGCAGCGCCAGGTTGTCCTGCACCGCCGGGTGCTCCCACATCTCGGTGTGCATCGCTGGGCAGACCAGCACCGGCGCCCGTGTCGCCAGCAGCGTGGCGGTCAGCAAGTCGTCGGCGATGCCGGCGGCGTAGGTGCCCAGCAGGCGAGCCGTCGCCGGACAGACCACCACGAGGTCGGCACCCTGGCCGAGCTTCGTGTGCGGGATCGGGCTGGCCTCATCCCACAGACTGGTCTGGACCGGCTCGGAGGCCAGGGCCGAGAACGTCGTCTCGCCCACGAAGTGCCGCGACGCCTCGGTCAACACCGGTGACACGTGGGCACCGAGGTCGACCAGACGACGACACACCTCGATCGCCTTGTAGGCGGCGATACCGCCGCTCACGCCGAGAACGATGCGCCGACCGGCCAGGACAGACATGGCAGCTACCTGTGAGCCCCGAGATCAGTTCGCGGCGTCGTCGGTGTCGTCCGCCGCCGTCTCCTCGTCCTCCGGGAGCTCGCGGTCGATGGCCACGATCTTGCCGGCGTCGATCTCCTCGAAGGCGATGGAGAGCGGCTTGCGGGCCAGCGACGTCACCTGCGGCGGCACCAGGGCACCCAATCCGTCACCGAGCTGGCCGAAGTAGGCGTTGATCTCGCGCGCCCGCTTCGAGGCCACCGTGACCAGGCGGAACTTCGACCTCGTCAGGGCGAGCAGATGCTCGATGGGCGGGTTCATCATGGTGTCGTGACGCTCGGCCAAGGCAGACTCCGATGCAGGGCGACCGGTGAAGGCCCCCGAAGTGAACGCGCGACCGGCGGTCGGCGAGAAACCAGCAGATAAGCATAGCAGCGGCGGTGCACCCCTCCGGCGCGCCCTGGCAGGGGCTCAGCTCAGCGATCGGGAACGCGCCCGCTCGATCAGCCCCAGCACCTCGCCGGTGGCCCACTCGACATCATCGTTGACAACGACGACCGCCCCGAGCTCCTGGGAGCGGCGGGCCTCGGCCTCGGCCTTGTCCAGCCTGGCGCGGATGATGGGCTCGGGGTCACCCCGGTGACGCAGGCGAGCTTCCTGAGCGGCCGGCGACGGTGCCTCGATGAAGATCAGCAACGCCTCGGGGAAGCGGCTGACCACCTGGGCAGCACCCTGCACGTCGATCTCGAGCACCAGGTCGAGACCCTCGGGCGGGTCCGGCACGGGGGTTCCGTAGAGGTTGCCGAGGAACTCTGCGTACTCGAGGAAGCCACCCTCGGCGATGCGCTGCTCGAACGTGTCCCGGGCAACGAAGACGTAGCTGTCGGCGGCCTCACCGGGACGGCGATCCCGGGTGGTCCACGAGCGGCTCAACCACAGCCGCCCGTCGAGCGGCAACAGCTTGGACACGATGGTTCCCTTACCCGCGCCACCGGGTCCGGAGATGACGACTATCAGCGTCGGCCCCCTCAGGAGGCGGGGCTGAACTCGGCCAGCAGTGACTTGCGCTGCTGATCCCCGAGACCACGCACCCGGCGGGTCTCACTGATGCCGATCTCCTCCATGGTGCGGCGGGCCTTCACCTTGCCGACACCCGGCAACGACTCGAGCAGGGCGAGCACCTTGAGCTTGCCGACGACGTCGTCGGTCTCGGCCTTGACGAAAACATCGGCCAGCGTGACCGACCCCATCTTCAGGCGCTCCTTCAGCTCGGCACGTACGCGACGGGCCTCCGCGGCCTTTTCGAGCGCGGCAGCGCGCTGTTCTTCGGAGAGGGCGGGGGGATTCGGCATGGCCTCGATCCTACCGGTTCGGCCCGGCCGCACCGGTGGATAGGTACCGTCCGAACTGGGGCGATGCGACCCGACGATGCCCGCGTGGCCCATCAGCCCCCGGCCGCGGCGGGCCGAGCCGGCCGGTCAGCGGTGGGCCGCGCCGACCAGCTCACGCACCGAGGCCACGCCGTGGTCGCGGCACCACTGTGACAGGCCGGCAGCCACTCGGTGGGCGGCCCGAGGGTCGGCGAAGGACGCCGTACCGACTTGCACCGCCGACGCCCCGGCGAGCAGCAGCTCGACGGCGTCGACGGCCTCGGCCACACCACCCACCCCGACGATGGGCAGATCGGGCAGCGCCTGGTGCACGTCGAAACAGGCCCGCACCGCCACTGGGTGGACGGCCCGGCCGGACAGTCCCCCACGCTGGGCGCCGAGCACCGGCCGGCGGGTCTCGACGTCGATCGCCATGCCCACGACGGTATTGATGAGGGTCACCGCCTCGGCGCCGCCGCGGTGAGCGGCGTCGGCGACCTCGACGATCCGATCGGTGTTGGGGCTCAGCTTCGCCCAGCGCGGTCGGTTGCACACTGCCGTTGCCGCAACCACGGCCTCGGTCATGTCGGGGTCGTGGGCGAAGATCCGGTTGCGGTCCTCGAGGTTGGGACACGAGACGTTCACCTCGACCGCCACCACCTCGGGGCCGAGATCGGCGAGCAGTTCGGCGGCACGGGCGAACTCCTCCACCGTACGGCCCCAGATGGACACGACCACGGCGGCACCGCTGTCCCGCAGCTCGGGCAGTTCCTCGTCGCGCCAGAACGAAACGCCCCGGCCCTGCAGGCCCACGCTGTTCAACATGCCACCGCCGGTCGGGTGAACCCGGGGCGCCGGGTTGCCGACCCAGGGCTCGGCGGAAAGGGACTTCACCACCAGCGCGCCGAGTTCCCGCAACGGGAAGAACGATCCGAGCTCGGCGCCATGCCCTGCGGTACCCGACGCCGTCATCACCGGATGACGCAGGGTCAACGACCCGACCGCAGCGGGCAGGGCCGGCACCGACGCGGTGCCCCGGCGGCTCATGTGGGCTGCTCCGCGGACTGCTCGGCCCGTTCGAGGTGGTACTCCTGCAACGTCCGCACCTCGAGGTCTGTCGTCGCCCACTCGGCCATGCCCCGTGCTGCGGCGAGGGCGGCCGCGCCGGTGGTGACGAGTGGGACGCGATGCTCGCCGGCGGCACGGCGGATATGGGCCCCGTCGGCCCGGGAGCCCCGACCTCGCGGCGAGTTGACGACCAGCGAGATGGCCCCATCGGCCATCAGCTCGATGGCGTCGACCCCGTCGAGCCCGCCGATCTTGGCCACGACCTGCTCGACCGGCACGCCTGCGGCCTGCAGCGCGGCTGCCGTGCCGGTGGTGGCGGCGATGCGGAACCCGAGGCCGTGGAACAGCCGACCGGCCTCGACCCCCTGGATCTTGTCACGGTCGGCCAGGGACAGGAACACCGTGCCCTGGGTGGGCAGGCGCGTCCCTGCGGCGAGCTGGCTCTTGGCGAAGGACATCCCGAAGGTCCGGTCGATGCCCATGACCTCGCCGGTCGAACGCATCTCCGGACCGAGCACCGCGTCGGCATCGGGGAACCGGCTGAATGGGAGCACTGCCTCCTTCACCGCCACATGCCCGGCGCGCACCGCCGGCTGCAATACCCCTTCCCGACGCAACGCCCCGAGCGTCGCAGTGGGGCCGGGATCTGCGGCGCTGCCCGCCATCAGCCTGGCGGCCACCTTCACCAAGGCGACGCCGGTTGCCTTGGCCACGAACGGGACGGTCCGCGAGGCCCGCGGGTTGGCCTCGATCACGAAGACCTGGCCGAGCTTGACCGCGTACTGGACGTTGATGAGCCCCACCACGCCGAGCTCGTCGGCGAGTCGGTGGGTGTACTCGGTGATGACCGCCTGGGTCTCGGCGGACAAGGTGACCGGCGGCAACACACAGGCCGAGTCGCCCGAGTGCACCCCGGCCTCCTCGACGTGTTCCATGATGCCGCCGATGTGGAAGCCGCCGGCGGCATCGCGCAGCGCGTCGACATCGACCTCGGTGGCGTCCTCGAGGAACCGGTCGACCAGCACCGGCCGCGACGCCGACAGCCCGCCCTCGCGACCCAGCGACCCGGCAAGGGCCAGCTCGGCCATGGCCGCGTCGAGCCCACCGTCGTCATACACGATCTGCATCGCCCGGCCACCGAGCACGTAGGACGGCCGCACCAGCACCGGGAACCCGACCCGGGCAACGATGGCGCGGGCCTCCTCGAGACTGGTGGCGGTGCCCCCCGCCGGCTGGGGGATCTCCGAGCGGGCGCACAGCGCGTTCCACTGCTCGCGGTCCTCGGCAAGATCGATGGACGCCGGCGACGTGCCCAGGATCAACTCCGCCGGCAGGCGGTCCGCCAGCTTGAGCGGCGTCTGACCGCCCAGCGAGACGATCACGCCGACCAGGTCGCCGGTTCGCTGTTCGGCCTCGATGACGTTCATGACGTCCTCGTAGGTCAGCGGCTCGAAGTAGAGGCGGTCGGAGGTGTCGTAGTCGGTGGAGACCGTCTCGGGGTTGCAGTTCACCATCACCGCGTCGAAACCGGCGTCGGCGAGGGCGAAGCAGGCATGCACGCAGCAGTAGTCGAACTCGATGCCCTGGCCGATGCGGTTGGGACCCGAACCGAGGATGATCACCGTGGGCTTGTGCGACTGCGGGATCTCGTCCTCGTCCTCGTAGGTCGAGTAGTAGTACGGCGTCTCGGCCACGAACTCGGCCGCGCAGGTGTCGACCGTCTTGTAGGTGGGCAGCACGCCGGCGGCGACCCGTGCCGTACGGACCTCCTCCTCGGTGACCGACCAGAGGTAGGCGAGCTGTGCGTCGGAGAAGCCGGCCTGCTTGGCCTTCTTCCACCGGCGCGGGGTGAGCGCCGGATCGTGGGGACCGTCGTAGGCCCCGAGCTCCGCCCGTTGCTCACTGATCTGCAGGATCTGATCGAGGAACCACGGGTCGATCCGGCAGGTGTCGTGGACCACCTCGAGCGGGATACCTCGCCGTAGGGCGGACTCCACCTCGAACAGGCGGTCGGGGGTCGCCACCGCCAGCCGGGCCAGCACCTCCTCGTCGGAGAGGGCGTCGAACGGGCGCTCGCCCTGGTCGCCGTTGAGCCCGGCGCGGCCCTGCTCGAGCGAACGCATGGCCTTCTGCAGGCTCTCGGTGAAGGTGCGGCCGATGGCCATGACCTCACCCACCGACTGCATCTGGGTGCCGAGCACCGGGCTGACCCCGGGGAACTTCTCGAACGCCCAGCGCGGCACCTTGGTGACCACGTAGTCGATGACCGGCTCGAAGCTCGCCGGCGTCTTGCGGGTGATGTCATTGGTGATCTCGTCGAGGCTGTACCCCACTGCGAGCCGGGCGGCGATCTTGGCGATCGGGAAGCCGGTCGCCTTCGAGGCCAGGGCCGACGAGCGGCTGACCCGGGGGTTCATCTCGATGACGACCATCTCACCGGTCTCGGGGTTCAGGGCGAACTGCACGTTGGACCCACCGGTCTCCACGCCGACGCGCCGGATGCAGGCGAACGCGGCGTCGCGCATGTCCTGGTACTCGCGGTCGGTGAGGGTCTGGGCCGGCGCAACGGTGATGGAGTCACCGGTGTGCACCCCCATCGGGTCCACGTTCTCGATCGAGCAGATGATCACGCAGTTGTCCTTGCGGTCGCGCATGACCTCGAGCTCGAACTCCTTCCACCCGGCGATCGACTTCTCGATGAGGATCTCCGAGATGGGGCTGGCCTGCAGCCCGAGTTCGGCGAGACGGGTGAACTCCTCGGGCGTGGCGGCGATGCCGGTCCCCCGTCCGCCCAGGATGTACGCGGGCCGGATGATCGCCGGCAGACCGATCTGGGCGATGACCGCCTCGGCCTCGGCGAGGGTGTGGGCGGTACCCGACGGCGGCACGTGCAGACCGATCTCGATCATCGCCTGCTTGAAGCGCTCGCGGTCCTCGGCGGTGGCGATGGCCTCGGCATTGGCACCGATCAGCTCCACCCCGTAGCGCTCGAGCGTGCCCCGTTCGACCAGCTCCATGGCCAGGTTCAGCCCGGTCTGCCCACCGAGGGTCGGCAGCAGCGCGTCGGGACGTTCCCGGGCGATGATGCGTTCGAGTACCTCGGCGTCGAGCGGCTCCACGTAGGTGGCGTCGGCGAACTCCGGGTCGGTCATGATCGTCGCCGGGTTGGAGTTGGCCAGGATCACCCGGTAGCCCTCCGCCCGGAGCACCCGGCAGGCTTGGGTCCCCGAGTAGTCGAACTCGCAGGCCTGACCGATCACGATGGGACCGGACCCGATCACCAGGATCGAGCTGAGGTCGTCACGACGCGGCATGGTTCTCCTTCCATTCGTCCATCAGGAGCGCGAACTCGGTGAAGAGGTACCGCGGGTCGTGGGGCCCGGGACCGGCTTCGGGGTGGTACTGCACGCTGAAGCACCAGCGATCTCGCCGCCGGAGCCCGCCGACGGTGCCGTCGTTGAGGTTGACGTGGGTGATCTCGACCCCTTCGGGGAGGGTGTCGGGGTCGATGGCGTAGTTGTGGTTGTGTGAGGCGATCTCGATGCCGCCGGTATCGGTCCGGCGAATCGGGTGGTTTCCGCCGTGGTGGCCGAAGGGCAGCTTGAACGTGGTTCCACCGAGGGCCTGGCCCAGCAACTGGTGGCCGAGGCAGATGCCGAAGATCGGCACCTTGCCCACCAGCGCGTCGACCGCGGCCACGGCGTAGGGCAGCGCCGCTGGATCACCGGGCCCGTTGGAGAGGAAGACACCGTCGGGTTGTCGGGCCAGTACCTCTGCCGCCGGCGTGGTCGCCGGCACGACCTCGACGTCGGCGATCTCCGCCAGTTGGTCGATGATGGAGGTCTTGATCCCGAAGTCGTAGGCCACCACCCGGCGACGGACGTCGCGGCCGGCCGGATCGCCCTCGCCGGCACGGCGGTAGGCCTCGGTGCAGGTGACCTCACGCACGAAGTCCTGCCCGTCGGTGCCCGCCGCAGCACGGGCGGCTGCGAGCAGGTCCGGCACCGCTGCAGTGCCGAACGCGCCGGGCATGGCGCCACGATCGCGCAGCACCCGGGTGAGCCGGCGGGTGTCGATGCCGCTGATGGCCGGGATCCGGTGGGTCTCGAGAAAGTCGGCCAGGCTGAGCTCGGAGCGCCAGTTCGACGCCCGTCGGGCGAGGTCACGCACGATGATCCCCCGGCAGTAGGTCCGGGCGGCTTCCATGTCGGTGGCGTTCGTGCCGTAGTTACCGATGTGGGGATAGGTGAACGTGATGATCTGGCCGGCGTGGGAAGGGTCGGAGATCACCTCCTGGTATCCGGACAGCACGGTGTTGAACACCACCTCGCCCACGGCGATGCCGTCGGGCGGCGCCCAGCCCGCGGCCTCGCCCTCGAAGACGGTGCCGTCGGCGAGCACGAGGTGAGCCGCGACGGGTTGCGCAGTCGTTGATGGTTCCATGATCGGTGCTCCTCAGCGCTGGGCGACGGCGTCGATGACGACCGGCACGCCGCGCACGATGGTGTGACGGACCCGACCCCGCAGTGCACGACCGGCGAACGGTGTGGTGCGGCTGCGGCTCGCGCCGCGCAGGGGGTCGAGGGTCCAGGTTGCAGTGGGATCGATCACGGTGAGGTCGGCCACGGTGCCGCGCTCGACCAGCCCCGTGCTCGCAGGGTCGACCAGAGCGGCCGGCTTCCAGGACAGGGCACCGATCAGCTCGGCCAGACCGACCGGTACGGCGGCTCGGTCACCGCCCTCGCCCACGTCGACGAGGGTCAGCTCGGTCAACGCCAACGCCACCAGCCACTCCAGCGACGAGGCACCGGCGGCGGCCTCCCCGAAGGGGACCTCCTTGTCCTCGATCGAGTGCGGGGTGTGATCGCTGACGAGGCAGTCGACCTCGCCCGCCGCCAACGTGGCCTGCAGAGCACGCCGATCGTCCTCGGGCCGCAGTGGCGGTCGGAACTTGGTGGCGGGGTCGAACTCGGCGCACGCTGCATCGGCGAGCAGCAGGTGGTGCAACGCCGCCTCGGCGCTGACCCGCAGCCCACGACGACGTGCGCCGGAGACCATGGCCCATGATGCAGCCGTGCTCAAGGTCCGGAAGTGCAGGTGGCCACCGGTGAGCCGGGCCAGGGCGAGGTCGCGCATGACGACGACCTCCTCCGCCTCCGACGGGATGCCCGGGATACCGAGCAACGAGGACCACACGCCCTCGTGCATCTCGCCGCCGGCGGCAAGCGACGGATCCTGGGCGAACTGCACGACGACCACCCCGAGGGCGGCGGCGTACTCGAGGGCTCGGCGCAGCAACCGGGCATCGGGAATGCCACGGCCGTCGTCGGCGAACAACCGCACGCCGAGCGATGCCAACTCGGCCAGGGGTGCCAGCCGCTCGCCCTTGGCCCCGACGGTGACGGTCGCTGCGGGCAGCACCCGGCAGGATGCGCCGGCACCGAACGCCAGGACCTCTTTCACCATCGCCGCCGAGTCGACGACGGGATGGGTGTCCGCCCGGGCGACGATGGTGGTGAACCCACCCAGTGCCGCCGCTCGGGCCGCACTGTGCACGGTCTCGGTCTCCTCGTAACCCGGCTGGCCGACCCCGGCGTTGAGGTCGACGAGGCCCGGGGTGATGATGCATCCGCCGGCGTCGAGCACCGTGGCTGCACTGAGCCCCTCGCCGACGGCGACGACGAGTCCGTCGCTGACCACCACGTCGGCCCGACGACGACCCGAGCGATCGAGCACCTCTGCCCCGCGGAGCACGAACTCGCCGGCCACCGCCGGCCGTTCCGCCAGTTCACTCATGACCGACACGCTCCGAGCCCTCGTCCGCCGCGGAGCCGTCGGCCCCGGCCAACAGCTTGAACAACACCGCCATGCGCACCGACACACCGTTGGCCACCTGGTCGAGCACCAGGCACCGCTCGAGGTCGGCGACCTCGGGGGCGATCTCGACCCCGCGGTTCATCGGGCCGGGATGCAGCACCACGGCCCGCTCGGCGAGCCGGTCGGCCCGGTCGACGGTGAGACCGTAGCGAGCCGTATATTCCCGCAAGGTCGGGACCAGGGCCTCGTTCTGCCGTTCGAGCTGCATACGCAGCAGGTACACCACGTCCACCGTGCCGAGCACTGCGTCGAGATCCTCGCTCATCTGCACCGGCCAGCCCTCCAGGCTCGGCGGGAGCAGCGTGCGAGGGGCGACGAGCACCACCTCGGCCCCCAGCGCAGTGAACGCCCAGACGTTGGAACGCGCCACACGGGAGTGCTTGATGTCGCCCACGATGGCGATGCGCAGTCCGTCGAGCGAACCGAACCGCTGCCGCAGCGTGAACGCGTCGAGCAGGGCCTGGGTCGGGTGCTCGTGCCAGCCGTCGCCGGCGTTGAGCACCGAGCAATCCAACCACCGGGCCAGCTGCCACGGCGCACCCGAGCTGGCATGGCGGACCACCACCGCATCGATGCGCATGGCCTCCAGCGTCAGCGCCGTGTCACGCAGCGTCTCGCCCTTCTTCACCGATGACGAGCTCACCGAGAAGCTCAGCGTGTCCGCCGACAGGCGCTTGGCCGCCGTCTCGAAGCTGAGCCGGGTACGCGTGGAGTCCTCGAAGAACAGTGTGGCCACCGTCTTGCCCCGCAACGCGGGCACCTTCGGGATGGGCCGGGCGTTGACCTCGGCGAAGGAATCGGCGAGCACCAGCAGCTCTTCGAGCGACTCCCGGCTCATCCCCGCGATACCGAGCAGGTGCTTCACGACTCCCCCGCTTCGGTGCGCACCGAGGCACTGGTGTCGCCGGTGGCGAATCGGCGCACGATCTCGACGCCGTCGAGGCCGACCTTGACGTCCTCGTCGCGGCGGGTCGGCAGGTTCTTGCCCACGAAGTCGGGACGGATCGGCAGCTCCCGATGGCCCCGATCGACCAGCACCGCCAACTGCACGGCACGGGGCCGGCCGTGGTCGTTGAGCGCGTCGAGCGCCGCCCGAACGGTCCGTCCGGTGAACAACACGTCATCGACGAGCACGACGACGCGGTCGGTCAGGTCGCCCGGGATGTCGGTCACCGCGTGGGGCAGGACCCGGCGAAGCGACAGGTCGTCCCGGTAGAACGACACGTCCAGCCGACCGACCGGCGGTGCGGCGGGCTCGAACTCGCTGAGGACCACGGCGAGCTGCTCGGCCAGCGGGACCCCGCCGGTTACCAGCCCGACCAGCACGACCCCGTCGAGGCCGTGGTTGCGCTCGGCGATCTCGTGCGCCATACGGCGCAACGCCCGGGCGACATCACCGGCCTCCATGACCCGGGTCCGTGCAGAAAAAACGCCCCCATCGGGGGGCGTGGACGTACGAGAAGATGGGTCTGGCGCGTCAGCCATGATGCTCCTGTCCGTTCGGGCCTCACGGGACCCGCTTCACGGTCAGGTGTGGACCTTAGCAGCACGGCACCGTAGGGCGGGGTCGCCCTGGCGGCGGGCTCGGCTCAGTGCGCCGAAGGATCTCGCCCGGGGCGCACCTCGGCGGAGATCGACGCCAGCACGCCGTTGACGAACCGACCCGAGTTGTCGGTCGAGAAGCGCTTGGCCAGTTCGACCGCCTCGGAGATGATCGCGGCGGTCGGCACATCGGTGCGCTCGGTGAGCTCGAACGCGGCCATCCGCAACACCGTCAGATCCAGCAGCGGCATGCGCTCGAGGCGCCAACCACGGGCGAACCGGCCGATCAAGGCATCAAGCTCGGGCCGCTTGGCCTCGACGCCACGTACCACCTCGACCGCGAACGGGTCGGCGGGAACGGGTAGCGCAGCGAGCACGTCCTCGATGGGCAGGTCCTTGGTCGCGGCTTCGTACAACAGCCCCAGCGCCCGCTCCCGGGCTGCACGACGTCCTCCGGCAGCGACGCTCATGCGCGGGTGAGGTACTCCCCGCTGCGGGTGTCCACCTTCACCCGGTCACCGGGGTTGACGAACAACGGGACCTGGATGACCAACCCGGTCTCCAGCGTGGCCGGCTTACGCGCGCCCGACACCCGGTCGCCCTGGATGCCCGGTTCGGTCTCGGCGATGTTCAGCTCGACCGCGGCGGGCAGTTCGACCCCGACGATCTCGTCCTCGAACATGACCAGGATCGCCGTCGAGCTCTCGACCACGTAGTTGGTCGCCTCGCCGAGAGCGTTGGGACCCACGTTCATCTGGTCGTAGCTGCTGTTGTCCATGAAGACGTAGTCCTCGCCGTCGCGGTAGAGGAACTGCATCTCGCGCTTGTTCAGCACCGCCCGGTCGAACCGTTCACCGGCTCGGAAGGTCCGGTCGACGACCTGACCGGTGCGGATGTTCTTCAACGTGGTGCGCACGAACGCGCCGCCCTTGCCGGGCTTGACGTGCTGGAACTCGACGACGTTGTAGAGGCCCTCATCGAGGTTCAGGGTCATCCCGTTGCGCAGGTCGCTGGTGGAGATCATCGCCATGGTGGTCCTCGTCCTTTCCCGGGCGGCCGCTGGTCGGCGGGCGACGCCCGGACCTTGCGTACCGATCAGACTTCGAGCGATTTCGGAAAGAGGGTGAGGCTACGACATCCGCTCTCGCCGACGACAACCGTGTCCTCCACCCGCACGCCACCGAGCCCGGCGAGGTACACCCCGGGCTCGACCGTCACCACGTAGTCCCGCTCGAGTGCCCCCGGGGTGGCGCGCGACAGGATCGGGTACTCGTGCACCGCGAGGCCGATGCCGTGGCCGGTGCCGTGATCGAACTGCTCCGCCCAGCCGGCCTCGCCGATGACCCCGCGGGCCAGCGCGTCGATGCCCTTGGTGGCCACTCCTGCCCGTACCCCGGACCGGGCGGTCTCGTGCGCGGCAAGGACGACGTCGAACAGGCGCCGCTGCTGCGGGGAGGGTGGACCGACGCAGACGGTGCGGGTCATGTCGGAGTGGTAGCCGCCGAGCTTCGCGCCGAAGTCCAGCACGACGAGGTCGCCGCGTTCGATGCGCCGGGAGGACGGCCGGGCATGGGGGCGGGCGCCATTGGGACCGCTCGCGACGATGGTGTCGAAGGACGGCCCATCCGCCCCCATCCGACGCATCGCCGTCTCCAGCGTGAAGGCGAAGTCCCGCTCGGTGGGTCTGCCGTGCAACCGGCCGATGCTCTGGGCCAGGGCTGCATCGGCGATCTCGGCCGCCCGTTCGATCCGTTCGATCTCGCCCGCGTCCTTCACCGCCCGCAACAGCTCGACCACATTGCTCAGCGGCACCAGCTCACTGCCGGCGAACCGCTCGGCGTAGCGCCGTTGCGCCGCCCAGGTGATCGTTGCGGCCTCGAGCCCGACGCGGACCCGACCGGCCACGGCGGCGGCCAGTGCGCCGTCGAAGTCGATGCTCTCGATCGTGAGCCCGATCGGCCCGTCGACGCATGCGTCGCCCAACTCGGCGGCGGCCTGTTCCCGATAGCGGCCGTCGGTCACCAGACGGGCGTCGTCACCGGTGACGACCAGGACACCGTTCGACCCGGTGAAGCCGCTGAGGTAGCGCACGTTGAGCAGGTTGGTCACCACGAAGGCGTCCACCTCGTGGGTGCCGAGCGCAACCCGCAACGCCGCCAGCCGCCCGGCGTGGTCCATGGTGGCCGGGGCGAGGCCCGACCCGGTCACGACCGTGACCCGAGCAACTCGAGCACCGCTGATCCGGCCAGCCGGTACCCGGCACCCCCCAGCCCGCAGATCATCGCCGTGGCCACCGGGGCCACCACCGACGTGTGCCGCCAGGCCTCACGGCGCTGCGGGTTGGACAGGTGCAGCTCCACGATCGGGCCCTCGAAGGCCGCCAGCGCATCGTGCAGGGCCCACGAGTAGTGGGTGAAGGCTCCCGGGTTGATGACGATGGCATCGGCGCGGCCACGCGCCCGGTGCACCGCCTCGACCACCACGCCCTCGTGGTTGGACTGGACGTGCTCGAGGTCGACCCCGGCCGGGTCGAGCACCGAGCGCAAGGTTGCGACGTGGTCCTCGAGGGTGGCCGTGCCGTACACCGCTGGTTCCCGGGTGCCGAGCAGGTTCAGGTTGGGACCCGACAACAACACCACCAGGGTCATGGCATGCTCCGTTCCATCATCGCCGTGAACGCCGCCCGCACGGCCGCCGGATCGATCCCGTCCACGACGTCGACGTCGTGGACGCCGTCAGGCCGGACGTACTCGAGCACGAACGTGAGCCCGCGCAACGCCTTCTTGTCCCGGCCCATCAGCTCGAGCAACTGCTCGGTGTCCACCCCGGCGGGCAGCCGGTCGCCGAGCCCGTAGGCCCGCACCACCCGGTAGTGCTCCTCGACCCGGCCGGCATCGATGCGTCCGAGGCCGTGGGCCAGGTGGGCGGCGAAGGGCAGGCCGACGGCCACCGCCTCGCCGTGGCGCAGATCGAAGGTGCCGGCGATCTCGAGCGCGTGGGCCAGGGTGTGACCGTAGTTCAGGATGGCCCGACGCCCGCCCTCGCGTTCGTCACCGGAGACCACCTCCGCCTTGATCCTGGCTGCCTGGAAAACCCGCTCGGGCAACGCTGCGGCGTCGAGCGCCCCGCCTCCGAGGAAGTGGTACTTGGCCAGCTCACCCATACCGCAGCGGTACTCGCGCGTAGGCAGGCCGATCAGGGTGTCGGTGTCGCAGACCACCGCACAGGGCTGCCAGAAGGCCCCGACGAGGTTCTTGCCCTCCGGTAGGTTCACCCCGGTCTTGCCGCCGATGGCCGCGTCGATCTGGCCCAGCAGCGTCGTCGGCACGTGCAGTACGGGAATGCCCCGGTGGTAGGCCGATGCGGCGAAGCCCGCCACGTCGGTCACCACGCCACCGCCGACCGCCACCACCGCATCAGCGCGCGACAGGCCCCATGCCGCCCACTGCCGGCACAGCTGTTCGACCGATGCCAGGGTCTTGGCCGGTTCGCCCTCGCCGAGCAGGAACGTGCGCTGTTCGACCGGCAGCTCGACATCGATCCCGATCGCCGCCTGGGTCACCACGGCCACCTTGCGGGTCCCTGCGGGCAGCAGCGAGCCCACGGCGTCGAGTGCGCCTGCACCGACCACCACCGGGTAGCTGCGATCACCCAGTTCCACCGTCACCCGGAACCGTTCCTCGGCGGCAGAACCGCGCAGTCGGCGGACCACCTCCTCGCAGACCTGCTCGGGCAGGGCCACGGCCGGGACCTCGTCGGTGGCGGCATCGGCGTAGAAGGGGCCACGTTCGACGGTGAGCCGCTCGAGCGCAGCCCGGGCTCCACCGGCGAGCAGGGGACGTCCCTGGCCGTCACCGACCCGGGCGGCGAGCGTCTCGGGGTCGGCACGCAGCCATACCACTGCGGCCTCGTACCGGCGCAGGAGGGCGCGGTTGGCGTCGGCGAGCACGGCACCGCCGCCGGCACCGATCACCGGCCGGTCAGCCCGGGACAACAGGTCCTCGAGCACCTCGCTCTCGATCCGGCGGAACCCGGCCTCGCCGGAGTCGGCGAAGATCTCGGGAATGGCCCGTCCGGCGGTGGCCTCGATGGCGGCATCGGCATCGACGAAGGGCCGGCCGAGGCGACGAGCGACGAGCGGTCCGACGGTGGACTTGCCGGCGCCCATCAGCCCGATGAGCACGAGCGGCGCGTGGCGGCGGTCTGGTTCCATGCGCTGCTCAGCGTACCGAACGGGTCCCACCCGCCTCGTCATCGGGCCGCAGGACGACGTTGCCGCGGCGACGAGGTCAGCCGAAGGGTGCCGAACCGATACCCAACATGACCACGACCGACCCGGCGATCAGCGCCGGACCGAAGGGATAGGGCTCGCTGCGTCCCCGGCGCACCAGCAGGACCAGACCGACGGCGGTGCCGATGAGGCTGGCCAGCAGGAAGGCGAACAGCGATGCGCGCACCGCTGCGGACGTGGTGGCCGCCGCCCAGCCGATACCGATCCCGAGCACGGCGCCGAGCTTCACGTCGCCGCGTCCGAGCCCCCGGGGCGACACCAGATGGGCGGCACCCAGCCCGCCCCACATGGCCAGACCCCCCACCGCGGCAGCCGCCAACCGGTCGAAACGGCCGGACCAACAGGTTGCGACGAACACGACCACTGTTGCGACGGTCGTCGCCGGAAAGGTGATGCGATCGGGGATACGCGACTGGACGGTGTCGATCACCGCCACCACGACGAGGACGCCGAACATCGTCGAATAGGCCAACGTCGTGACCGACCAGCCCCAGCGCAGCCCTGCAGACGCCCACAACGTTGCCGCGAGCAACCCGCATATCACCGACAACCGGTCGAGCTGCCAGGGACGGCGCTGCGTCGCCTGACGCGCCGCGCGCCACGGGCCGCGCGCCGAAAGCAGCTCCGATGCCCACGCGAGCACCGGCCCGAGCATGCAACCCATCACGGCTGCGAGTGCCGCAGGCACCAACAGCCCGTCAGCGACCGGTGAAGCCTTGCTGCAACCCGGCGCTCTGCTTGATCGCCTGGCGGGCACGCGGGCTGAGGTTGAACAGCTGTTGTTCGAGGTCGGTATCCGACGCCGGCGAGTGGTCGCCCGTTTCCGCTGCGGCCCCGTATGCCGGATCGGTGTCGAAACGGGCCGGCGGAGGCGGCGGCGGGGGTGCGAGCCGTTCCGGCGGGCCGCTCTTGAACAGCGACGTCGGCCCGCCGAACGAACCGACCGGAGCCAGCGGCGTCGGGACGGTCGGGGCGGCCGGCGTCGAAACCGGGGCCTGGGGAGCCACCGCGGCCCACGGGTCGGCCGTGGACGGCTCCGCACTCGTCGGCCACGTGGCCGGTGCGCCGACCTGCTCGATGGCTTCGGCAAGGGAACCGATCCACCCTGCGTCGCCGGACGTGGTGGCCGGCGGCGGCCCGGCCGAGCCGGAAGCGGCCGGCGACCAGTCGATAGGGGACGCGACCGGGGGCGCGACCGCAAGTCCCGGGTAGGCGTACAGGTCCTCGACCGGGCCCGCCGCAGGTGCGACCGGAGCGACGAACCACGCTGGTTCCGGCTCGGTCTGAGCCGGGCCGTCAGCCGAGACATACCCGGCGTCAGCCGAGACATACCCGGCGTCAGCCGGAGTTGCCGTGCCGTACGCGGAGGCCCCAAGAGCGGCGGCCGGCGCGACCTCGGCCGGCATCGGAGCCGCTTCCCACACCGGGCTGGGAACCGCCGAAGCCGGGACGGGTTCGACAACGGCATCGTCGTACAGCGGAACCGGTGGGACGGGCAGGGCGGCGTCGACCGGAACGTCGGACGCCTCGCCCACGTCAACCAGACCCAGGTCGAGCAGTCGGGCCACCACCCGGGCGGTGTGCAGTTCACCCAGCCGCAACGCGGTGCCGAGATCGGCCACGCTGCACCCCACCGAGATCATCACCACGGCCGACCATTCGTCGGGGTCCAAGGTCACCGCATCGGCACGCAGCTGCGGTTGCAGCGTCACCCACGACTGGGCCGAGGGGATCCGCGCCTCGAGATCGCGCCACTCCCCCAGCATGGCCTCGGCCTCGGCGAGCACCACCTCGATATCGCTCGGGGCGACCTCGTCCGCAGGCAGTTCGTCGAGCTCGAAGCGGAACGAGCCCCGTTCGAAGCGAAGCAGCTGGAACACCACATCGGCCGGTTCGACCGCAAAGGGACTCGATACGCTCTCGGCCCCCAGTATCTGGGCATGGCGAACCCACACGGTGCCGGACCGGGCGGGACCCTGCACCTGGAGCCGGCCTGTCTTGGACGTGGCGGCGAGCAGGCGCAGCACATCGGCGACGGCGAAGGTCTCGATCGATCCTTGTAACGACACAGTGGCCTCCCGACCTCGGGAACCCCCGCGGTGCGGTGAACGATGGCGGATGACCCGCCGCGGCGGGTATCACTCTACCGAGGCGACGGCGGCCGGGGTCTGACCCTCTCTGAGCAGGACGTGTGGGGCCCTCAGCGCGCCTCGACCGGCCATCCGGGCGGGTAGTGCGGCTGCACCCGGACGGCATCGTTCCCGGGTCGGGACGCTTCAGCGGAGCGCGCGGGTCACTGCTGGAGATGGCCGAGCACGGCCTCGCGCATGGCCACCAGCGGTGCGGCGATGCCGGTCCACAGCTCGAACGCGTAGGCGGCCTGGTGCAGCAGCATCCCCACGCCGTTGACCGTGGTGGCACCGCACGCGGCGGCGACCTCGAGCAGACCGGTCCGTATGGGCTGATACACCAGGTCGGCGACGACCTGCCCGGTATGCAGCAAGGTCGGATCGAAGGGCAGGACCGGTTCGGCCGGTGGCCGTACCCCCATGCCCAACGAGGTGGCGTTGACCACGATGTCGGCCGTAGCGATGGCGGACTCCTCGGCCAGCACACCCACGGGCCCTGCCAGTGCCACGGCCTGCTCGGCACGGGCACGGTTGCGGTTGACGACCAGGATGCGGGCCGCACCCGCCTCGGCGAGAGCCTCGGTCACCGCCCGGCCGGCGCCGCCGGCCCCGACGACGGCCACGCAGGCCCCGGACGGGTCGACCCCGGCCTCGTGACGCAGCGAGTCGACGAAGCCGCGCCCGTCGGTGTTCTCGCCGAACAACCCGTCCTCGTCACGCCGCACACAGTTCACCGCACCGAGACGTTGGGCGGCCCCGCTGAGGCGCCCGGCCAACGCGGCAGCGACCGCCTCCTTGTGCGGCATCGTCACCGAGAGTCCGCCGAGGCCGAGGGTCCGCATGGCGTCGAGCGCCGCCGGTGCCGCACCTGCGGCGACCGGGAACGCGACGTACACCCAGTCCAACCCCGCCGCCCGGAATCCGGCGTTGTGCAGCACCGGCGACAGCGAGTGGGTCACCGGATCGCCGATGACCGCAGCGACCCGGGTCGATCCACGGGGTGAGCCCGACACGGCCGGTTCGCTCATCCGAGCAGTCCTTTCGCCTCGGCGGCAGCCACGAGCTCGTCAAAGGTGTCTGCGTCGTCGGTGAACGCATGACGGCCGTCGCTGTCCTTGAGCACGTAGTACAGCCACGGTCCGGGCGCAGGGTTCAGCGCCGCTTCCAACGAGGCGCGGCCCGGGGCAGAGATCGGCCCGGGTGGTAGGCCCGGCACTCGGCGGGTGTTGTACGGCGAATCGCTGTTCAACTCGGCAACGGTCAGCGTGTTGCCCTCCTTGCCGAACCCGTACAGGGTGGTGGCGTCGATACCGAGCGGCATGTCCTCGGCGAGCCGGTTGTAGATGACCCGGGCAACCTTTGCCCGCTCCTCCGGCACCTTGGCCTCTTCCTCGATCATCGAGGCGATGATGACCACCTCGTAGGGCGTCAACCCGAGCGCCGCGGCCCGTTCGTCGAGCTTGATCTCGGCGGCGACGGCCTCGAACTGTGCCGCCATCTTGCTGAGCACTGCGACCTCGTCGGCATCATCGGCCACCTGGTAGGTGTCCGGGAACAGCAGCCCTTCGAGCGAGCCGCTGGGCGGGAGGTACGCCGAGGGGATCTTCCCGCTGCCGAGGGCCGCGGTGATGCTCTCGACACTGAAGCGCGGCAACGAGTCGGCCACCGACTCGGCGAGCTGCGTCAGGCGCAATCCCTCGGGAACCGTGAGGTTGGCGTAACCCACCGGCTTCGGTCCGGCCTTGAGGACCTCGAGCGCCTCCCACAGCGCCATGTCCTTGCGCAGGGTGAACGTGCCGGCGTTCAGCACGCTGCCCCCCTTCAGCCGGGCGTACTCCTGGAACAGCCTGGCGTTGCCCACCACACCGGCATCGGCGAGCACCTCGGCCACCTCGGCGGTGGTGGACCCGAGCGGGATCTCCACCACCACGACCTCGCCAGGATCGCCGGCGGGGTTCACGAGGTGGTAGCCCCACCGCACCGCCAGCAGGAGAACGACCAGCACCCCCAGCTTCACCAGCAAGGACGGGCCGATGAACCGTGGGGGCTCGGGCGCCCGACGGGGAATGCGCACGTACTTGCCCGGCGCATCGGGGGACCCGAAGAACGCGCCGTACCCGTCGTCGTCGTAGCCGTCGTCACCCTGGTCGTACAGCGCCGCCGGAGCCTCGCGGTAGCGGCCAGCACCAGCTGCGGTGTCCCCGCGCCGCGACTCGGCCCGTGCTGAGCCCTGCGGAGAGCGAGGGTCGGTCACTGCTGCTCCGTTCCTGCCGGCGTCGAACCCGCCGTGCGTGTGTTCGGCGTCGCGCCGTGCGGCTGCGCCACCCCGGCGGCCTCGGCATCCAGCCAGGCCTGCAGGATCACCGCTGCGGCGACCTGGTCGATGACCTTGCGCCCCTTCTTGGTGTTCACCCCGGCCCGGTGCAGCGAACGCTGCGCCGTGACCGTCGTGAGACGTTCGTCGTGGGTGCACACCGGGACCGACAGCGACGTACGGAGTTGCTCGATCTCCTCGAGCACCGCCAGCGCAGCGGGGCCGGCGGCACCACCGAGCGAGGTCGGCAGCCCGACCACCACCCGCACCGCACCGGCCTCGTCCACCAGTTCGGCGATACGACGATGATCCCGTCCCCGGTCGCCACTGCGAGCCACGACCTCGTAGGGCGTGGCCAGCAGGCCACCGGAGTCGCACAGTGCCACCCCGATGCGCCGTTCGCCGAGGTCGAGACCCAGCGAACGCCGGTCGCTGCGGTCAGCCACGTCCGAGCGCCGCCCGGATGGCCTCGAGCGCCCGGTCGATCCCGGCGGGGTCCTTGCCACCGGCCACGGCGAGCTCGTCGCCCTTGCCACCGCCACCCTTGATGAGCCTCGACACCTCGCCCACGAGGTTCCCCGCATGGTGCCCGCTGTCCTTACGTGCCGCAGCGACGAGCGCCACGCCGCCACCCTCGGCCTCGCCACCCAACACCGCCAGCACGATGCCGGCCTTGTTGCGCACCGACAGCGCCAGCTCCCGGTAGTCGTCGCGGGGCAAGCCGTCGACCCGGGCCACGACGATGCCGTCGACCGCTGCTGCGGCCAGCTCGTCGGCCCGGCCGGAGGAGAGCTGGCGGCGCAAGGTCTTGAGCTCGCCTTCCAGGGACTTGATCTGGCTCACCCGGCGCTCCGCGCCCTCGACCAGTTCGTCGAGGCTGACGTTGAGCACCGCCGCCAGCTGCCGCAGATGCGCCTCGGCGTCACGCAACCGGGTGAGGGTGTCGAAGCCGGTGGTGGCCTCGATGCGCCGCAGGTTGGACCCGATCGAGCCCTCGGAAACGACCTTCACCGTGCCGATGTCACCGGTCTGGCGAACGTGGGTGCCGCCGCACAGCTCGACCGACGGGCCGGCCTCGATGACCCGCACGACGTCGCCGTACTTGTCCCCGAAGAAAGCCAGGGCACCGAGCTCCTCGGCGGTGGCCTTGGTGGTCTCGAACGAACGCACCGGATGGTTGGCCAGCACCTCTGCGGCGACGAGGTCCTCGATACGGGCGATCTGCTCGGGGGTCACCGCGTCGTAGTGGCTGAAGTCGAAGCGGAGGCGACCCGGTTCCACCAGCGAGCCCTGCTGGCGTACGTGGTCGCCGAGCACGTCGCGCATCGCCCAGTGCAGCAGGTGGGTGCCGGTGTGGTTGCGCCGGATCGCATTGCGGCGGTCGACGGTGATCTCGGCACGCGCTTCCTGGCCCGGATACACCGTGCCCTCGCTACGGGCGATGTGATGACGCACCAGCCCGGGCAGGGCATAGGTGGTGTCGCCGATCTCGAGGGTCCCGGTGTCGGTGCTGATCCGGCCGGTGTCGCCCACCTGGCCACCGGCCTCGGCGTAGAACGGGGTGCGATCGAGGAAGACGGCATCGCCGATGACCGCGAGGATCTTGGCATCGAGGTCGGTTCGATCGGACCGCGCCTGGTAGTCGGTCAGGCCGAACTGTTCGACCAACTCCTGGTAATCGTCGAGGTGCTCGTGGGCGGTGACGTCCTTGCGGGCATCCTTGGCCCGTTTGCGCTGCGCCGCCATCTCGGCGGTGAATCCCTCGACATCGACGCTGATGTCGCGCTCAGCGGTGATCTCCTGGGTCACCTCGAGGGGGAACCCGTAGGTGTCGTGCAACTGGAACGCCACCGAGCCGCCGAGGCGACCACCGGCGGGTACCGCCGCCAACGCGTCGTCGAGGATGACCGACCCGGTGCGCAGCGTCTGGCGGAACCGCTCCTCCTCGCGGGTGATGACCCCGCGGACGAAGTCGTGGGACCGCTGCAGCTCGGGGTAGTCGTTGCCCATCACACCGACCACGGCGTCGACCATGCGGGGCATGACCAGGTCGTTGAGCCCGAGGATGTAGGCATGACGCACGGCACGGCGGATGATGCGCCGCAGCACGTAGCCCCGGCCCTCGTTGGAGGGGAACACGCCGTCGGACACCAGGAAGGTCATGGTCCGGGCATGCTCGGCGAAGATGCGCAGCGAGACGTCCTTGACCGGATCGACGCCGTAGCGGACCCCGGAGGCCGACTGGGCCACGTCGAGCAGTTGCACGAACTCGTCGATGTCCCACACCGAGTCGACTCCCTGCAGCACCGTGAGGACCCGCTCGAGGCCCGCACCGGTGTCGATCGACGGCTTGGGCAGCGGCACGCGGGTGCCGTCGGCCTGGCCGTCGTATTGCATGAACACCAGGTTCCAGATCTCGACGAAGCGTTCGTCTCCGCCGAAGGCAGGACCGCCGTCGGCACCGTGCTCGGGGCCCTTGTCCCAGAAGATCTCACTGCAGGGGCCGCACGGCCCCGTGTCGCCGGCCTGCCAGAAGTTGTCCTTGTCGAGACGCTGGATGCGCGACATCGGGACACCGACCTGCTCATGCCAGATGCGTTCGGCGTCGTCGTCGCTGACGTGCACGGTGATCCACAACCGCTCGGGGTCGAGGCCCAGCTTCTCGGTGAACAGCTCCCACGCCCAGGCGATGGCCTCGGCCTTGAAGTAGTCCCCGAAGGAGAAGTTGCCGAGCATCTCGAAGAAGGTGAGATGCCGCTTGGTCCGGCCGACCTCCTCGAGATCGTTGTGCTTGCCGCCCGCCCGGACACATTTCTGGACGGTCACGGCCCGCCGGAACGGCGGCACCTCCTCGCCGACGAAGTAGGGCTTGAACGGCACCATGCCCGCCACGGTGAACAACAGCGTGGGGTCGACGGGGATCAAGCTGGCCGACGGGACATTGGTGTGCCCCCGCTCGGTGAAGAAATCGACGAAGGCGCGACGGAGCTGATTGGCCTGCATATGCAGGTCTGAGCCTATCCCAGCTCCCGCCCGCTATCGCGCTCTTGGTTCAGCGGAGCTTGGCCCGTAGCCGTTGCTCGGTGTCCGCCATGGCCGCCTTGCCCTCGCGCCGGGCCGCGTCGACCCGTTGACCGACATTGGTCGCCATCCGCTTGCCGACCGCGACCGGCGTGTACTGATCGGCCACCGCGTTCGCCGTACGGACCGTCCAACGTTTGCCGATGGTGACCGCTGCCGCGCCCACCGCCATCCAGAACAGTCGTCTCATACCGCTCGCCTCGTCATCGTCGATCCTTCCCCTCGCCGTTGCGGCGGGGCCGTCCAGCCGGCTGGTCGGGCTCGTCCTCGCCGTTCTGGCGCAGGCGGTTCGCTCCCCTACGGACCCCGGAGGCCACGGCGGCCGCCTTGATCATCGGGTTGGCCACCGTACGGTAGGTCATCTTCGAGGCCTGTTCGATCACCTCGACCACCTGGCCCGCCCGGTCGAGCTGGTCCTCGGCGCGTTCCAACGAGCGCCGGGCGTCGCCGGAGAGCTCGAGCAGCTCGGCGCGCAGCGCCTCGGCAGCCGCCTCGAGCTGCGCGGCGCCACGACGCAATCGCCGAGCGGCAAGACGCAGGTTCCACGCCGCCACGACCAGGGCCGCGGCGGCCAAGGTGGCGACGATGACGACGACCACCGCCGCCAGATCTGACGCGCTCATCGTGCACCGTCGGGCGGGTAGGGCCAGCGTTGGGCCGTCGTCGCCTCCCGGCCGTGCCGGGACGGCCGGTAGAACGCGCCGTCCACGCCATCGGGCAGGTATCGCTGCTCGACCCAACCACGTGGATCGTCGTGCGGATAGCGGTAGCCGACACCGTGGCCGAGCTGTTCCGCACCCCGGTAGCCGCTGCCGCGCAGGTGCGGCGGCACCCCTGGGTTGGACCGGTTGCGCACGGCCTGCACTGCGGCATCGAGCGCCAGGTACACCCGGTTCGACTTCGGCGCCGTGGCCAGGTACACCACGGCGTGGGCCAGGTTGAGCCGCGCCTCGGGCAGGCCGACGTAGTCGACCGCGCGGGCGGCGGCATCGGCGACCACGAGCGCCATGGGATCGGCCATCCCGATGTCCTCCGAGGCCAGGATGACCAGGCGTCGGGCGATGAACCGGGCGTCCTCGCCGGCCTCGAGCATGTGGGCCAGCCAGTACAGCCCGCCATCCACGTCGGAGCCGCGCACGCTCTTGATGAGCGCGCTGGCGACGTCGTAGTGCTCGTCCACGCCGTAGCCGATGGCCTTGGTTCCCAGGGCGTCGACGGCATCGTCGAGGGAGATGACCACCTCCCCCGGCGCCGTGCGGGCTCCGCAACGGCCCACCGCCAGCGCCGCCGCCACGTCGAGAGCCCCCAGCGCGTGACGGGCGTCGCCGTTGGCAACCCCGGCGAGATGGTCGATCGCTACCGGATCGGCCTGTACTCCGAGGGAGGCGAGGCCCCGCTCGAGCAACAGCCCGATGTCCTGCACCGTCAACGGTTCGAGCCGGAACAGCGACGATCGGGACAGCAACGGGGGGTTGACCTCGAAGTACGGGTTCTCGGTGGTCGCCCCGATGAAGGTCAACAGCCCCGACTCCACCGCAGGCAGCAGCGCGTCCTGCTGGGCGCGGTTGAAACGGTGGACCTCGTCGAGGAACAGGATCGTGCCCTGCCCGTGCTCGCCGAGACGACGTTGCGCGTCGGCGATGACCTCACGCACGTCCTTCACCGTGGCCGTGACCGCCGACAGCTGCACGAACGTGGAGGATGACGCCTCCGCCAGGAGCCGGGCCAGGGAGGTCTTGCCGGTCCCCGGGGGTCCCCACAGGATCAACGAGGTCAGGCGGTCGGCGTCGGCCAGAGCCCGCAGTGGCCGCCCGGGCCCGAGCAGCTGCCGGTGCCCGACGATCTCGTCGAGCTTCCGCGGCCGCAACCGTTCGGCGAGCGGGGCCCGGCGGTCGAGGTGCCGTTCCGCCACCACACCGAAGAGGTCGTCGGGGGCACTCACAGAACCCCATCCTAGGCCAGGCCCCCGGTTCGGGTCCGTCGTACCTGCCCAAGCCCTGCCCAGGCCCTGCCCAGGCCCGCCCACCCCCTGCCGTGACCCGGCGACCTGCGGGCGGACGCTGCCCGTGGCCGGGCGCCCACGTGGGGTCGAACCACTTTCCCGCTACCCCTGATCAGGGCCACAATGGCGCGGTGGGATCGTGGGCGGGGCGTATCGGGATGGTCTGGCTGGTGGCGTCCGTCCTGGCCATGGCGATCCTCACCGCGTTCGTCTTCATCGGTACCTGGCGCCGTCGCCTCGCCGGCGAGAGCTTCGGCTACGTGACCTTCGAACCGACCGGCCGAGTCATCGACCTCACCGCCCGGGCCGGACCCGGCCACCCCGATGACGGCCACGACCGCGAGCACCCCGATGCTCCACAGGCCGGCACCGTGCCCACCGAGGACGAAGGGCCCGACCGTCCCCTGCGTCGGCCCGCACCGGTCAGCGGACGTTCCGACGCCGTCGATCGGCTGCTTGCCGGGGTGTCGTTGCCGTGCGGGCTGCAGGAACTCCCCGACGACGGCCACGACGGACGACGGCGGGTGGCGTTCCACACCACCGGGCACCCGCCCCGCGAGGTCGCCATCGGCGTGGTCGACGAACTCGAACGTCTCGGCGTGCACCTCGAGCCGCTCAGCTACAGCGAGGCCCGGGCATTTCGTGACGGGTTCGAGGTAGCGGTCACGATGTTCGTCGAACCCAGCCGGGTCGTGCGCGACCGACGCCTGGCCTTTCCCGGCGTCGACCCGAAGGCCATCGTGATCGAGTTCTCGGCGGTCTGAGTGCCCGATGGCCACGGACGGCCACGTCGTCGAGCGACGCAGCCGGGTGGTCAGGCCTTCGGGAGAAGCCTCAGGCCGAGCTCGTTGAGCTGCCGCTGGTCGATCTCGGTCGGCGCGTTGGTCAGCGGATCGAGACCGGACTGGGTCTTGGGGAAGGCGATGACCTCACGGATGTTCTCCTCGCCGCAGAGCAGGGCCACGAGGCGGTCGATGCCGAAGGCGAAACCGGCATGGGGCGGGGCGCCGTAGCGGAAGGCGTCGAGCAGGAAGCCGAACTTGCGCTGCTGCTCCGCCTCGCCGATGCCGAGCAGCTCGAAGATCCGCTGCTGCACGTCGCCCCGATGGATCCGGACACTGCCCGAGCCCAACTCCCAGCCGTTGAGCACCAGGTCGTAGGCCTGCGAACGCGATGCCAGCAGCACGTCGGAGGACGGCACCGGGTCACCGAGACCACCGAGGCTGGCGATGTCATCGGGATGGGGCATGGTGAAGGGGTGGTGCGCCGGGATCGGGCCGCCGGTCTCGGCGTCGATCCCCTCGAACAGCGGGAAGTCCACCACCCACAGGAAGTTCAGGCCGCCCTCGTTGACCGGGGGACGGCCGAGCGCCAGGCGCAGCAGCCCGAGCACGTGGCGCACCACGCTGCGCTCGTCGGCCACCAGGTACAGCACGTCACCGGGCTGCGCCTCCAACGTCGACACGATCGCGGACAGCTCATCGGCCGAGAGGAACTTCGACACCGGCGAGTTGAGCACCCCGCCCTCCTCGACCCGCATCCACACCAGGCCCTTGGCCCCCCAACGCTTGGCGTTCTCGGTGAGCTCGTCGAGCTGCTTGCGGGTGCGAGCAGCGCCACCGGGCTCGCGGATCGCCTTCACGCACGGAGCCCTGAAGGCGTTGAACTCCGTAGCGGCGAACAGCGGCGTGAGCTCGACCAGCTCCATACCGAAGCGCACGTCGGGCTTGTCCGAGCCGAACCGTTCCTGCGCCTCGTGCCAGGTCAGATCTCCGAGGAACGCCGGGCGGGATCCGGTCACCGACTCCGCCGCAGCGAGCACGGCCTCGGTGATGAAACGGCGGACGTCGTCGCCGGAGACGAAGCTGGCCTCGGCATCGAGCTGGGTGAACTCGAACTGCCGGTCCGCCCGCAGGTCCTCGTCGCGCAGGCATCGGGCGATCTGGTAGTAGCGGTCCATCCCGCCGACCATCGACAGCTGTTTGAACAACTGCGGCGACTGGGGCAGGGCGTAGAACGAGCCCGGCTTGAGGCGGCTGGGCACCACGAAGTCGCGTGCGCCCTCGGGGGTCGAGGCGATCAGCATCGGCGTCTCGATCTCGAGGAACCCCTGCGATTCCATCGAGTGGCGGACGACCGAGTTGACCTTGGCCCGGGTGCGCAGGTTCCGCTGCAGCCGCTCACGGCGCAGGTCGAGGTAGCGGAAGCGCAGCCGCTGGTTCTCGTCGACGTCGATCCGGTCCGACAGCGGGATGGGCGGCGGCTCCGAGGCCGAGAGGATCTCCACCGCACAATCGGTGATCTCCACCGCACCGGTGGGGATCTCGGGGTTCTCGTTGCCCGCCGGCCGGCGGGTGACGGTGCCGGTCACCCGCAGCACGTACTCGTTGCGCACGTCGACCGAACCGTCCACGACGCACTGCACCACGCCACTGCGGTCACGCAGATCGACGAAGGCGAGGCTGGCGCCGTGTTCACGACGCCGGGCCACCCAGCCGCACAGCGATACGGTCGCGCCGAGATGCGCCTCGCCGAGGTCGCCGCAGTAGTGGGTACGCATGGAGGTCTGGGCCGGGTCCGTCACGGGGGAAGAAGCTAGCGGCTCCGCAGCGGGACTCCTCCCATGGTGCACCGGACACCTGCGGCCCGGGCCCGACGTTCGGGCGGTACGTCAGCGGGCGGCGTCGAGCATGGCCCGCACCCGGGCAACCACATCCGCACGCGGTACCAGCTGCTGCTCGCCCCCGAGACGCAACGGCCGCAGTGCCACGCTGGCCGACTCCTGTTCCTGGGAGCCGATGATGAGCGCCAGCCGGGCGCCGCTGCGATCGGCGGCCTTCATCTGCGACTTCATCGAACGGGCGTCAAAGGCCCGATCGGCGCCGATACCAGCGGCGCGCAACTCGTCGGTGAGCTCCAGCGCGTCGGTCCCGTCCACGGTGGCCACGACGAACACGTCGACGGCGCTGTCGGGCGGCCCGAAGGTCTCCTCGGCATCACAGGCCAGCAGGATCCGGTCGACCCCCAGGGCAAAGCCCACCCCGGCCACCGCCGGCCCACCGAGATCGGCCACCAGACCGTCGTAACGGCCGCCGCCACCGACCGCGTTCTGAGCGGCGTCGAGCGCACCGGACGCGAACTCGAAGGTGGTCCGCGTGTAGTAGTCGAGGCCGCGCACCAGGCGTGGTGCCAGCTCGTAGGGGATGCGCAAGGCGTCGAGCCCGGCACGGACGCGATCGAAGTGGGCTCCATCCTGCGGCGAGAGATGCTCGACCATCCGCGGGGCGGCTGCGATGATCTCGCCGTCCTCGGGACGCTTCGAGTCGAGCACCCGCAAGGGGTTGATGGCCAAGGTCTCGCGCGACTGTGCGGACAGGGCGTCGAGGTGGGCGTCGAAGTACGCCTTCAGGGCTGCGACGTACTTCGCGCGCCCCTCACCGTCGCCGAGCGAGTTGAGCAGCAGGGTCACCTGGCGCAGCCCGATCTGCTGGTAGAAGCGCCAGGCCAGAGCGATGATCTCGACGTCGACGTCGGGGTCGTCGGTGCCGAGCACCTCGGCGCCGACCTGGTCGAACTGGCGGTACCGGCCCTTCTGGGGGCGCTCGTACCGGAAGTTGGAACCCGAGTAGAACACCTTCCACGGGGTGGCCGGGCGATGCTGGGCGAACATCCGGCACACCGACGCGGTCTGCTCGGGACGCAGCGCCTGGCGAGACTCGCCCTCCCGCTCGGCGAGCAGGAACATCTCCTTGCGCACCACCTCGGTCGACTCGCCCACCCGCTGGAAGACCGCCAGTTCCTCGAACATCGGCGGGATCACCGGGCGGTAGCCGGCCTGCCTCGCGGCCTGGGCGAACCGGGCGACGAGGACATGCCAACGCTCGGATTCCGGGGCCAGGATGTCACGGGTGCCACGGGGAGCCTGGAAGGTGTCAGCCACGTCGGCGCAGGCTACCGGACCACCACGACCGCCCCGAAGCGGGGGTCAGTCGCTCCGTCGGGGTTTGGCCATCGGTCGGTCCTTGGCGGTGTTCGCCTCGCCGCCGGGCAGCACGCGGCGCACGTCGTAGACGCTCTCGATGCCCTGCACCGCGGCCAGCGCCGACTGCAGGTGGGACGGGTCGCCGATCTCGAAGTCGAAACGCATCTTGGAGACCCGGTCGGGCCCGGTGAGGGTCTGACAGGCCAGGATGTTGATGTGGTAGTCGGCCAACACCGTGGCCACGTCACGCAGCAGCCGGGTGCGGTCGATCGCCTTCACCTCGATGGCCACCAGGAAGTGCGACCCCTGCTCGTTGCTCCACTCGACCTCGACGAGCCGGCCCGACTGCGCCCCCATCAAGGAGACCGCGTTCGCACAGTCGGCCCGGTGCACCGACACCCCGCGTCCTCGGGTGTGGAAACCGATCACCTCGTCACCGGGAACGGGTGTGCAGCAGCGGGCGAGGCGGATCAGCACGTCCTCGAGGCCCTCGACGTGCACCGCTGCGGCGCTGCGCCGTCGCTCGGCCTTCTCGGCGCCGAGCACGTTGGTCGACAGCTGCACCTCCTGGTCGGGCTCGGCGGCGGAGAGCAGCCGTCGGGCCCGCGACGCCACCAGCCGGGCCGACAGGTTTCCCGCACCGACCGCCCGGTACAGCGCGTCGAGGTCGTTGAACTTCAACGCCTGGGCGATCTGCTCCAGCAACCCGAGCGACAACAGTTGCTGCACCGGCAGGCCGGCCACCCGCAGCGCCGACTCGACCTCCTCGCGACCGTTCTCGGCGACGTCCTCGCGGTCCTGAGCGGCCAGCCACTGGCGGATCCTGGCCTGGGCCTTCGGGGTGGCCACGGTGGCCAGCCATTCGCGCGACGGGCCGGCCGTGGGCGTCTTCGTGGTGAAGATCTCCACCGTCTCGCCCGAGTGCAACGGTGTGTCGAGGCTGACGAGGCGGGCATCGACCTTGGCGCCGATGCAGGCATGGCCGATCTCGGTGTGGATGGCGTAGGCGAAGTCGACCGGCGTCGAGCCGACGGGCAGGCTGAGCACGGCGCCCTTGGGGGTGAAGACCATCACCTCGTCCTGGTCGAGATCGACCTTGAGGTTGGCCATGAACTCCTTGGGGTCCGCGATGTCGCCCTGCCAGTCGACGATGCGGTCCAACCACTCCATGTCGGCCGCCGCCGACTTGTAGCGCCAGTGGGCGGCGACCCCGTATTCGGAGCGGAGGTTCATCTCCACCGTGCGGATCTGCACCTCGAGCAACTTCGCCTGCGGGCCGATCACCGTCGTGTGCAACGACTGGTAGTTGTTGAACTTCGGCATGGCGATGAAGTCCTTGAAGCGGCCCTGCACCGGCTTCCACGCCGCATGGATCGAGCCCACGGCGGCGTACGCGTCCTTGACGGTGTGCACCAGCACCCGGATGCCGACGAGATCGAAGATCTCGTTGAACTCCCGGCCCTTGACCACCATCTTCTCGTAGATGCTCCACAGGTGTTTCGGACGGCCGGTGACCTCGGCCTCGATGCCCAGCTCACCGAGCCGCTGGCGTACCTCCTCGATGACCTGGGTCAGGTAGAGCTCACGCTCGGGGGTGCGGTTCCACACCATGGTGTCGATCTCGGCATACCGCTTGGGATGCAGCGCCGCGAAGGCGAGGTCTTCGAGTTGCTGGCGCATGTCCTGCATGCCGAGCCGGTGGGCCAACGGCGCATAGACGTCGAGGGTCTCCCGGGCGATGCGGTGCTGCGCCTCCACCGACATCGCGGCGAGGGTGCGCATGTTGTGCAGCCGGTCGGCCAGCTTGATGATCAGGACTCGCAGGTCCTTCGCCATCGCCACGATCATCTTGCGCAACGTGGCGGCCTGCTGGTCCTCCCGGCTGGCGAACTGCATCCGGTCGAGCTTCGTGACGCCGTCGACGATGAGGGCGACCTCGGGCGGGAACTCCCGCTCGAGGTCGAGCAGGGTCACCGAGGTGTCCTCCACCACATCGTGCAGCAGGGCCGCGGCGATGGTGACCGGGTCGTTGGTCTGCTCGGCGACGATCAGCGCCACCGCGAGCGGGTGGGAGATGTAGGACTCCCCCGACTTGCGCATCTGACCGGCGTGCAGACCCGCCGCCAACTCCCATGCCCGGCCGACCAGCTCGGCCTCGGCCCGCGCCTGACGTCCCTCGAAACCGGCGATGAGCGGCTCGATCTCCGCGGCGCGTTCGTTCCCGTCGCGCAACCAGGGCAGCACTCGATCGCCCGTGACCATCGCCAACCGCCTTTCCATCGCCGAAGAGGCCACCCCGTGGTTCAGTACGTCAGCAGACTGGCCACCGACACGTCGGGAAGCTGGGCCCGGCCGTCGAGGAAGGAGAGCTCCATCAGGAACGAGGCCCCAACCACCGTCGCCCCGGCACCGCGCAGCAACTGCACCGCAGCGGCGGCCGTTCCCCCCGTGGCGAGCACGTCGTCGACGATCAGCACACCATCGCCGGGTCCGACCGCGTCGACGTGCATCTCGAGCGACTCCGAGCCGTACTCCAGGGAGTAGCTGACGCTGTTGGTGCGATAGGGCAGCTTGGCCGGCTTGCGCAGCGGCACGAACCCGACGCCGAGGTGGAACGCCACGGCGGCACCGAGGAGGAACCCTCGGGCCTCGATTCCCACCACCCGGTCGATCGGACCGTCCGTCGGGAGGGCCGCCAGCTGTTCGATGGTGGCAACCCAGGCCGGGCCGTCACCCAGCAGGGGGGTGATGTCCTTGAACATGATGCCCGGCTTGGGGAAGTCGGGGATGTCCCGGATCAGGGAGCTCAGCACCGAAGGGTCGTACGCCACCCATCAACCGTACCGCGTCGACCCCGGCGCGCTGCCAGTGCCGGGGCGGCCCGACCCACGGTCAGCGGCGTTTGTTCTTGCGGGGCCGCGGCGGATGGCTCGCCGAGTACCCGGCGGGCAGCTTCTTGCCCGACGTGGTGCCGGAATCGGCGGCCGGCGTCTCCGCAGCGGCCACGGTGGCCGCAGCGGCCTTGCGGCCGGCAGCCCGACGCGGCTCCCCGGTCGGCTTGGAGGCAAGCCGCTCGCGCACCGTCCGGTAGGCCGGCGAACGCTCATTGAGGTACGCCACGATCGGGGTCGCCACGAAGATCGACGAGTACACCCCCACGAGCAGGCCGATCAGCAGGGCGATACCGAACTCCTGCAGGGTCGTCGCCCCGAAGATCAACGAGCCGACCACCAGGATCGACAGCACCGGCAGCACCGCCGTGAGGCTGGTGTTGATCGAGCGCATGAGCACCTGGTTCAGCGACAGGCTGGCCATCTCGGTGTAGGTCATCCGGCCGGCAACCGAGACCATCGGTGTGTTGTCCTTGATCCGGGCGTACACAACGACCGTGTCGTAGAGCGAGAATCCGAGGATGGTGAGAAAGGCGATCACCGTGGCAGGGGTGACCTCGATCTGCAGCAGCGAGTACACGCCGATGCTGATCACGATGTCGTGCACCACGGCGACAAGGGCACCCACCGCCATACGCCAGTCGCGCAGGGCGAAGGTGATGTACAGCGAGACCGCTATGAAGAACAGCACCAAGGCCCGGAGCGCCTTGTTGGAGATCTCGTTGCCCCACGAGGGCCCGACGGTGGTGACGGCGATCTGCGTGGCATCGATCTCGGCGGCGCCGGCGAGGGCCTGGCGCACCTCCTGGATCTTGGCGGGATCGGTGGTCCCGGACTGCACACGCACCAGGTCGGTACCCACGGTCTGGATCTTCGACTCGGCTTCGCCGAGCGGGCGCAACACGTCACGGGTCTCGGACACGCTCAGCGACGAGGTGGGGACATCCCAGGCGGTACCGCCCTCGAAGTCGAGGCCGAGGTTGAGCCCACGCAGGAGCAGCAGACCCACACTCAGCACGACCATCGCCGCCGAGGCCGTGAGCCCGTAGCGCCACAGCCGGACGAAGTCGTAGTTGTTCTCGCCCCGGAACAGGCGCCGCAGACCGCTCATGCCGTTGCCTCCGCGCCCTGGTGCCCCCGGGACTCACGCACGCCGAACGCCGATGGCCGACGCGCCGCCAGGCCGCTCTGCGACAGCAGCAGCACTGCCGGCCGCATGAAGAAGTACGACGCCACCAGGTCGAGCAGGGTGGACAGCCCGAGGTAGAGGGCGAAGCCCTTCACCGGACCGACCGTCAGCCAGTACAGCAGCACCGCGCCGATGAGCGACACGAGGTCGGCCTTGATGATCGTGCTCATGGCCCCATGGAAGGCCCGCTGGGCCGACGAGCGCATGGTGCGACCGCCCACCATGTCGTCCTTGATCTGCTCGAAGTAAACGATGTTGGAGTCGATCGACACGCCGATCGACACGATGATGCCGACCACACCGGACAACGACAACGCCAGGCCGCGTGTCTCGCCCAACCAGGCGATGATGGCCCACAGCAACCCGAAGCTGAGGCCCAGCGACGTCAGCGCCACCAGGCCGAGGATGCGGTAGTAGACGAGGATGTAGATCGCCACGATGGCCAGGCCGATGAGGCCGGCGGCCACGCCCGCCTTGAGCGCATCACGGCCGATGGTGGCCGACACGTCCTGGGTCTGCTGCCGCTCGAACTGCACCGGTAGGGCACCGTAGCGGAGCTTCTGGGCGAGCTCTTTGGCCTCGTCCTGGGTGAACGAGCCGGTGATGACGGCGTTGTTGCCGGTGCTGAACGTGCTGTTCACGCTGGGCGCCGAGATCACGATGCCGTCGAGCACTGCGGCGAGGCGGCCGGTGGGGCAGACCTGCGGGTTGCTCGCCTGGTAGCAGGCCGCTGCCGCCTGTCGCCAGGTACCGACGTTCTCGTCGCCGTCCTTGAAGGTGATCTCCACCAGCCACTGCCCGTTGCTGGGGTCGAGCGTGGCCTGTGTCTTCTCGGCCACGAGGGCATCACCGGTGACCAGGGTGGGCCCGAGGGCGTAGCGGAAGGTCTCCTGGCGGGTCTTGCGGTCGTACTCGGGCAGGATCACCGTGGCGTCGTTGGTGTCCTCGTCACGCGGCGTGACCGGTGGCCAGGACATGTCGATCGTGTCGGTCGTCGATGCGGGCACCGTCGACGCCGTGACCGTCGTGCTGGTGACACCTCCGACCGTCGTCGTGGTGTCCCCCGAGGTCGGGGCGGACGTGGTCGACGGTGCCGGCGTCGACTGCCGTCGGGGTAGCGGGCCGAGTGCGTACTCGCCCGATGCCGCACCGCCCGGCAGGCCCAGGCTCTGCTCGTTCTTGGAGGTCGAGGTCGCCGCCACGGTGGTGGACACCGCCGGCACCGACGAGGTGGAGGTCACGTTGGCGCCGTTCCCGCTGACACTGCCCACCGTCGTGGAGGTCACGGGAGCGAGCAGCTCGGGGTTCGGGAAGGTCTGCAGGACCGGCCGGAACCGCAGCTCCGCGGTGGAGCCCACCAGCTCGAGCGCCCGCTCGCGGTCCTTGACGCCCGGCAACTGGACGACCACGTTGCCGCCCTGGATGGTGATGTCCGGTTCGGCCACCCCGATGGCGTCGACGCGGTTCCGGATCACCGCGACGGCCTGGCTGATCTGCTCCTCGTCGGCGACGGAGGTGGGTTTGAGGACCACCGCCACGCCGCCCTGCAGGTCGAGACCGAGCAAGGGCGACCAACCTGCCGCCAGTACCGCGGCGACCAGGCCGACGACGACGACGACGAACGTGATGAGAGTGGGCAGACCGGACCGGCGCACGCCTAGCTCTTGCCCTTATCGGCCGCCTCGGCCACGTCGGTGGCGTCGTCAGCAGCCAGCGGCGCATCGGCGGGCACGGCGGGCGGCGCTGCCGATGCGTTACCCCCACCGAACATCGACGACAGCTTGCCGGCGATACCGCCGGCGGGGACCGCAGCCGGAGCCGGGGCCGGGCTCGTGGCCGAGAAGACCCGATCGGCGATAGCCCGGCGGGCGATCTTGATCTCGATGTCGGGGGCGATCTCGAGGTAGACGCTGTCGCCGTCGACCTCGGTCACCCCACCGTAGATACCGCCCGTGGTGATCACCTCGTCGCCAGGGCCGAGCGAGCTCATCAGGTCGGCCTGGGCCTTCTGCTTCTTCTTCTGGGGAACGATGAGGAAGAAGTACATGACGCCGAGGAGGAGTACGGGCAGGAGAAGGTTGGCCATGGCTGGGTCAGGCTAGCGCCCGCCCCAGACATCCAACACGTCATTGCGGAAGGATTCGAAGGTTCCGGCCACGATCGAGAGCCGGCAGCGGTCCATCAGCCGGGCGAGCCACCACAGGTTGTGCAGGGTGAGCAGGCGCATCGCCGTGAGCTCGTGGACCGAGAGCAGATGCCGGAGGTAGGCCCGCGAGTACCGCGACGTGAGCGGGCAGACCGCATCGGGATCGAGCGGCTGGTCGTCGGTGGCGTAGCGAGCGTTGCGCAGGTTCATCCGGCCGGCGTCGGTGAGCACCGTGCCGTGACGGGCGAGCCGGGTCGGTAGCACGCAGTCGAACAGGTCGATCCCGTTCGCCACGCCCTCGATCAGGCCGGCCGGATCGCCCACCCCCATCAGGTAGCGGGGCTGATCGACCGGCAGCAAGTCGGTGGCAGCGGCTATCGCGGGCACCATCTCCTGGCGAGACTCCCCCACCGACAGTCCACCGAGGGCGTACCCGTCGAAGCCGATGCCGGTCACGGCCCGGGCGCTGATCGCCCGCAGCGCAGGGTCGATGCCGCCCTGCACGATCCCGAACTGCTCCTGGTAGGCGGGCCGGCGGTCCGCCGTGGCGTCCCAGTGCCGGCGGGCCCGTTCGGCCCAGCGGTGGGTGCGTTCCATGGCCGCCACGACCACGGCGTCGGGGGCCGGCAGACCGGGGCACACATCGAGCGCCATCTGGATGTCGGCGCCGATGAGCGCCTGCACCTCCACGGCGCGTTCGGGACCGAGGCGGTGGTAGGAGCCGTCGTAGGTCGACTGGAAGGTCGCCCCGTCCTCGTCGACCTTGGGCTCGAGTGAGAAGATCTGGAAGCCGCCGGAATCGGTGAGCAGATGGCCGGACCAGTCCATGAAGCGGTGCAGGCCGCCGCGCTCGGCGATGGCCTCGGCCCCCGGGCGGAGCATCAGGTGATAGGTGTTGCCCAGCACGATGCGGGCCCCCAGCCGCTCGAGGTCCTCGGTGTCGAGGGTGCGGACCGCGCCCCGGGTGCCGACGGGCATGAACAACGGGGTCGGCAGCACACCGCGGTTGGTATGGAGTTGGCCCGCACGGGCTGCGCCGTCGGTGGCGTCGATGGTCAGTTGCACAGGGGGCCAGTATCGCCGGTGCCGCCCGCCTGCCCCGAGCCACTCATCGGGGTTCGTCCCGTCGCGGGGCGGCTCGTTGCAGCAGCATGGCATCCCCGAAGGACAGGAATCGGTAGTCCTCGGCCAGTGCCGTGCGGTAGAGATCGCGCCATCGGGCGCCGACGAAGGCATCGATCATGACCAACAGCGACGAACGCGGGACGTGGAAGTTCGTCAACAGTCGGTCCACCACCGCGAAGGGGTGGGGACGGCGGATGAAGAGATCGGTCGATCCCTCGCTGAACCCTGTCGCCGCCCACGACTCGAGGGTACGGACCACCGTGGTACCCACCGCCACCACGGTGCGGCCCTCGACGCGCGCCGCAGAGAGCAGTTCGAGCGTCGACGGCGGAATACGGAAGCGCTCCTGGTGCATCACGTGGTCCTCGACCCGTGACACGGTGATCGGCCGGAACGTCCCCAGCCCGACCACCAGTTCCACGGTGGCCAGGGTCACCCCTCGATCGGCCAGCGCCTCGAGCACCGACGGTGACAGGTGCAGGCCGGCCGTCGGCGCAGCGACCGAGGCGGGGCGTCGGGCGAAGACGGTCTGGTAGCGCTCGGCGTCCTCCAACGGTGCGGTGATGTAGGGCGGCAGCGGCACCTGGCCCCACCGCTCCAACAGCTCGGACACCGGGGCCTCTCCGGCGAAGGCCACCTCCCAGCGCCCCTCCCCCAGCGATGCCCGTAGCTCGACGGCCAACTCCGGCGCATCGCCTGCGCCACTGGCACCGGAATCGGCGGGCGCGAGCACCTCGCCGGGCCGCAGCCGGCGACTGGGGCGCACCAAGGCCTCCCAGATGCGTTCCGACCGGGCCTCGAGCAGCAGCACCTCGACCGCAGCACCCGTCGCCCTCCGCAGCGCCAGCCGGGCCGGGATGACCCGGGTGTCGTTCACCACCAGCAGATCACCGGGCTCGAGCAGGTCGGGCAGGTCCGACACCCGGCGGTGCCACGGTTCCTGCCCCGGGCCCCGGTCGACCAGCAGGCGCGCCGAGTGACGCGGGGTCGCCGGGTGCTGGGCGATCCGTTCGTCGGGGAGGTCGTAGTCGAAGTCGTCGATGTCCATGGCGCGGTACTGGGTCCGGATCGCTGATGCGGGGGCGTTGGTCGCGGGTTCCGACGGGAGGTTCCTCCGAGGCCCGGACCGGTCGCAAGCCGGACGGCGGAGACCCGGTTGCCCGTAGGCCCGGACTCAGGCCCGGTCGTCGTCGAAAAGGCTGGCGGCCGCAGGTGGGGGGTCGGCAGGGGCGGTGAGGCCCAGGTGATGCCAGGCCGCTGCGGTGGCCATGCGGCCGCGCGGGGTGCGGATGAGCATGCCGCGCTGGATGAGGAACGGCTCGTAGACGTCCTCCACCGTCTCGGTGGGTTCGGCCACGCTGATGGCCAGCGTGCTCAGCCCCACCGGCCCGCCGCCGAAACGCCGGCACAACGCGTCGAGGATGGCCCGGTCGACCTTGTCCAGCCCGAGCTCGTCGACACCGAAAAGCGCCAGGCCGGCCTTGGCCACGCCGAGGTCGATAACGCCGCCTGCACGCACCTCGGCGAAGTCCCGAACCCGGCGCAACAGACGGTTGGCGATCCGCGGCGTGCCCCGGGCCCGGCGGGCGATCTCGTAGGCACCGTCGGGCACGATGCGGACCCCGAGGATGTCTGCGGCCCGGGTGACGATGTCCTGCAGCTCGCCCGGGTCGTAGTACTCCAGCCGGGCCACGTGCCCGAACCGATCGCGCAGCGGCCCGGTGATGAGCCCGGTGCGGGTCGTGGCGCCGATCAGGGTGAACCGCGGCAGCTCGAGCCGCAGCGTGCGCGCCGCAGGGCCTTTGCCCAGCACGATGTCGAGCTGGAAGTCCTCCATCGCCGGGTAGAGGACCTCCTCGACGGGGCGGGCGAGACGGTGGATCTCGTCGATGAACAGCACGTCGCCGGGTTCGAGCTTGGTCAGGACCGCGGCGACATCGCCCTGCCGCTCGAACGCCGGGCCGGAGGTCACGTGCAGCGTCACCCCTGCCTCGGCGGCCACGATGCCGGCGAGCGTGGTCTTGCCCAGGCCCGGTGGCCCGGCGAAGAGCAGGTGGTCCACGGGCTGACCCCGCCGCTGGGCTGCTTCGAGCATGACCTGAAGGTGCTCGCGCAGCTCGGCCTGGCCCACGAACTCGGCAAGTAGCCGGGGCCGCAGGCCGACCTCGGCCACCTCCTCATCGGCGGCTGCCACGGGGTCGAGGAACTCGTCGCGCACGGCTCAGTGCCCCCCGGCCAGGCGCAACAGGGCCAGGCGGAGCAGCGACGCCTCGTCGAGGGCCTCGCCGTCCTGCTCGGTGGCCAGCCCGTCGAGGGCGGCCCGGATCTCGTCGGGGTTGTAGCCGAGTTCACCCAACGCCTGGCGAACGACCATACGGGGCGATTCGCCCGCTGCGACCCCGCCCCCGGTCGGCAACCGGCCGACCTGCACCGACCCGGCCAGGAAGGAGTCCACGTCGAGCTTGGCCCGCAGCTCCACCAGCAGGCGGGCAGCGGTCTTCTTGCCGACCCCGGGAACCAGGCACAACGCCGCGACATCGCCGTCGGCGAGGATCTGCACCAGCTGGTCGGGCTTGTGCACCGACAACACCGCCATGGCCAACGACGGGCCCACCCCGTGGGCGGAGATCAGGCTCTCGAAGCAGTCGCGCTCCGCCGCGGTGAGAAAGCCGTACAGCGACTGGTGGTCCTCGCGGATGTGGTGGTGCACGAAGACGAACAACTCGCCACCGCCGAGCGGGACCCGGGCGATCGCCGCCCCGGTGAGCTGTACCCGGTACCCGACACCGCCGACCTCGAGCAGAACCTCGGTGGCCTTGCGTTCCAGCACCGTGCCACGCAACGAACCGATCACCGCAACGCCCCCGCAAGGCCGGCATGGGAAAGGTGACACAGGGCAACCGCAGCAGCATCGGCGGCGTCGGCCGGGCGGGGCGGGGCGGACAGCCCCAGGATCGTCTGCACCATGCGTTGCACCTGTTCCTTGGTGGCGGCGCCGTAGCCCACCACGGCGTCCTTCACCTGGTTCGGCGAGTACTCGGTGACCGGCAGGTCGCGACGGGCGGCCTCGACCATGCACAACCCCGCGACCTGGCCGACCGACATCGCCGTGCGCACGTTCACCTGGAACAACACCCGCTCGATGGCCAGAGCGTCGGGGCGGTACTCCTCGAACAGTTGGGACACCTCACCGGCGATCTCCGCCAGGCGCCGGGGCAACGGCATCTCCGGGCTGGTGGTCAGCACCCCGATCGCCACGGCGCGCGTCCGCGAACCGACCTGCTCGAGCACGCTGTACCCGCAGCGGGACACGCCCGGATCGATGCCGAGTACGAACACCTGTGCGATGGTACCGGTCAGACGTGCGACCATCGCGGATGGCCGCAAGCCCCGGGCCGGCCGCCGGCGCCCGCCGTGCTCATCCCGGCTCCCGGACCGTCCTCATGCCGGCTCGCCGGCTTCGCGCAGCGCCGCCACCAGGGTCTCGGCGGGCTGGAACCCGAGGCCGGTCAGCGACCGGTGGCGATAGCGGATGCGACCGGCCCGATCGAGCACGAAGATCGAGCGCCGGTAGAACCCCAGCGGGCCGAGGATGCCGTAGGCCTGCCCGACCGCCTTGTCGACATCGGCGAGCAGCGGGAACGCGAACCCGCCCTGCGACTCGGCGAAACGATCGTGGCTCGCCAGGTCCTGGGGGCTGATGGCCAGCATCGTCGCCCCTTCGGCGGACAGGGAGGGGAACTCGCGGGTGTAGGCCACCAACTGGCGGGTACACACCGGCGAGTCGTCGCCGGGGTAGAACACCAGCACCACCGGCTCGCCGCGATAGTCCCGCAGGCGGTATCCGCGGTGTCCCTCGACGGTGCCATCGGGACCGGCGAGGGTGAAGTCGGGGGCCTCTGCACCGACGGCGAGCGCCCCGGTGCTCATGCGTCGACCGACTGCAGGATGTGGTCGGGGATGTCGAAGTTGGCGTAGACGTCCTGCACGTCGTCGTGGTCGTCGAGGGCGTCGATCAGTTTCAGCACCCGCTTGGCGGACTCGGCGGTGAGGAGTTCGACGGTGGCCTTCGGCAGCCAGGTGACATCCGCCGACACGTAGGCGATGCCCGCCTCGTCGAGTGCGGTGCGCACCGCAGTCAGGTTGGTGGGTTCGCAGCTGACCCGCCAGGTGTCGCCCTCGTCGATGATGTCCTCGGCACCCGCATCGAGCGCGGCCAGCATCAGGTCGTCCTCGGACACTGCGTGACCGACGGAGATGATGCCCTTGCGCTCGAACTGCCAGGCCACCGAGCCCGGCTCGGCGATGGAGCCGCCGTTCTTGGAGAACAGGTGCCGGACGTCGGCGGAGGTGCGGTTGCGGTTGTCGGTCAGCGCCTCGACGAACACCGCCACGCCCTCGGGCGCGTACCCCTCGTAGGTGGCCGACTCGTAGTGGACGCCTTCGAGTTCGCCGGTGGCCCGCTTGATGGCGCGGTCGATGGTGTCATTGGGCACCGAGGCGCCCTTCGCCTTGTCCACCATGGTGCGCAGGGTCGGGTTGGCGTCGAGGTCACCGCCGCCGGCCCTGGCCGCCACCTCGACCTGGCGGATCAGCTTGGCCCACAGCTTGCCCCGGGCCTTGTCCGCCGCGCCCTTCTTGTGCTTGATCGTTGCCCATTTCGAATGGCCGGACATGGCTCAACCAACCTCCTGCAGGAACTGCGCGTGCAGCCGATGATCTTCGGTGAGTTCGGGATGGAACGATGCAACGGTGACCCCGCCCTGACGCACCAGCACGGGAACCCCCTCGTGTTCGGCGAGGACCTCGGCCTGCGGGCCGACCCGGATCACCACCGGGGCGCGGATGAACACCGCATGGAACGGCGAATCGAGGCCGGCGACGGTCAGGTCCTGCTCGAAGCTGTCCACCTGGCGGCCGTAGCCGTTCCGGCGCACCGTCAGGTCGATGGCGGCAAAGCTGCGCTGGTCCGGACGGCCGTCGAGAACCTCGCCGGCGAGCAGGATCATGCCGGCGCACGTGCCGAACACCGGCATACCCGCATCGAGACGCTCCTGCACGGCGTCGAACAGGCCCGAGGTGAGCAGCAGCCGCGACATGGCGGTCGACTCGCCGCCCGGCATCACCAGGGCCCGCACCCCGGCCAGATCGGCCGGGGTCCGCACGAAGCAGGGTTCGGCGCCGAGCTCAGCCAGCGCTGCGCCGTGACGCGCGAAGGCCCCTTGTACTGCGAGCACGCCCACACGCACCTGGGGGCCTCCGATCACCGAACACGGGGCGACACGCTACCCGGCCTGCCGTCGACGGCGCAGGATGGCCCGTCCGGACTCACCAGCCGCGGTCGGCGAGCTTCGTGACGATCTGGTCCATGCCGATGCCGGTCATCGGCTCGCCGAGGCCACGGCTGACCTTGGCCAGGATGTCCGCATCACGGAAGTGCGTGGTGGCCTCGACGATGGCCTTGGCCCGCTTCTCCGGCTCGCCCGACTTGAAGATGCCCGAGCCGACGAAGACCGACTCCGCGCCGAGCTGCATGGCCAGGGCGGCGTCGGCCGGGGTGGCGATGCCGCCGGCGCAGAACAAGGGCACCTGCAGCCAACCGGTCTCGGCGATCTCCTGCACCAACGGCAGAGGGGCCTGCAGCTTCTTGGCCCAGTCGAACAGCTCGGCGGCGTCGGCCTGGGTGATCCGGCGGATGTCGCCGATGATCGAGCGCAGGTGACGTACGGCCTCGACGATGTTGCCGGTACCGGCCTCGCCCTTGGAGCGGATCAGACAGGCGCCCTCGCTGATGCGCCGCAGCGCCTCGCCGAGGTTGGTGGCCCCGCACACGAACGGCACCGTGAAGGCGAACTTGTCGATGTGGTGGGCCTCGTCGGCCGGGGTCAGCACCTCGGACTCGTCGATGTAGTCGACCCCGAGCGCCTGGAGGATCTGCGCCTCGACGAAGTGCCCGATCCGGGCCTTGGCCATCACCGGGATGCTGACGACCGCCTTGATGCCCTCGATCATGTCCGGGTCGGACATGCGGGCCACGCCACCCTGCACCCGGATGTCGGCCGGCACCCGCTCGAGTGCCATGACCGCAACCGCACCGGAATCCTCGGCGATCTTGGCGTGCTCGGGGGTGACCACGTCCATGATCACGCCACCCTTGAGCATCTCGGCCAAGCCCCGCTTGACCGCGATGGTGCCCGTCTGCTTCGTTCCGCTCGGATCCTGCGTCATGCAGCCGATCGTAACCCGACCGACCACGGTGACTGCACCCCGGAGACGCGGTCGTTGTCCGTCAGAGCTCCCGCAGGGCAGCGATGCGCTCGGCGATCGGCGGATGGGTGTTGAACATCCGGTTGAGCCGCGACATCTTCCCCTCCTCCTTCGTCTGTGGCATCGGGTCCTCGATCCACATGTGCGCCGTCGCACGCGAACCGGAACGCACCACGCTCGGCGCGGCTTCGAGCTTCTGCAGCGCCGAGATCAACCCCGGCGGGTACCTGGTCATCTCCACCGCCGACAGGTCGGCGAGGGACTCCCGGCGCCGGGTGATGGCCAGCTGCATCAGCTTGGCGATGACCGGCCCGATGATGGCGAGCAGCACCCCCACCACGGCGAGCACCAGGCCGATGCCGTCGCTGTCCTTGCGACGCCGCGGGCTGAAGAAGAACGAGTAGCGCAGCGCCACGTCTGCCAGCAGCGCGATGACCCCCAGCATCACCACGGCCAAGGTGGACACGAGGATGTCGTAGTTCTTGATGTGCGACAGCTCATGGGCCAGGACGCCCTCGAGCTCGACCCGGTTCATGGTCTGCAGCAGGCCGGTGGTCACCGCCACCGCGGCATGGTTGGGGTCGCGGCCGGTGGCGAAGGCATTGGGGGCCGGGTCGTCGACGATGTACAGGCGGGGTTTGGGCAGGCCGCTGGCGATGCACAGTCCCTCGACGAGGTTGTGATAGCGGGCGTAGGTGGTCTCGTCGGCGGGCTGTGCCCGGCTGACCGCGAGCGCCACACGGTCGCTCTTCCAGTAGCCCACGAACGCCGAGACGGCCGCGACCACAACAGCGATGATGATGCCGGGCAGGCCGAAGCCGAAGCCGTAGGAGATGGCGATGGCGGTGAGCGCGGTGAACAGGAAGAACCCCGCGACCAGCAACACCGACCGGCGCCGGTTCTGGGCGACCTGGTCGTACATGGAACCTCAGAACGTGACTTGGACCGGACCGCGGGAATCGTCGTCGGCCTCGAAGTACTCGCGGGCCTTGTAGCCCATCGCGTTGGCCAGCAACACCGCCGGGAACACCTGGATCTTGCTGTTGTACTTGAGTACCGAGTCGTTGAAGAACTGACGGGCGTAGGCGATGCGGTCCTCGGTGCTGGTGAGCTCCTCCTGGAGCTGCGCGAAGTTCTGGTTGGCCTTGAGATCCGGGTACGCCTCGGAGAGGGCGAACAGCTGGCGCAGCGCACCGGTGATGGCGTTCTCGGCCTCGGCCTGCTCGTGGCTGCCGCTCGGTGCGGCCATGGCCCGGTTCCGGGCGTCGATCACCGACTCGAGGGTGGTGCGCTCGTGCGCGGCATAGCCCTTCACCGTCTCGATGAGGTTGGGGATCAGGTCATAGCGGCGCTTCAACTGCACGTCGATCTGCGACCATGCCGCCTCGATGCGATTGCGCAGCTTGACGAGGCCGTTGTACGTGGCGATGAGGTAGATCACCACCGCCACGACGATGAGGGCGATCACGATGAGGAGGAGCACGCTGCGATCGTAGTGGTCACCGCCCGGGAAGTCAGGGAACGCGTCCGGCGACGCTGGCCCCACGGTCGGCCCGTGGGCCCGTGGGCCATTGCCCGCTCGTAGATCTCGACGTAGCAGGCCGCCAGACGGTCCATCGACAGCTCGTCGGCACGGCGACGCCCGGCCTCGACCAACTCGGCGCGACGCGAGTCGTCGTCGAGCACGGCCTTGAGGGCTGCGGCCAGGGCATCGACGTCGCCGGGCGGGACCAACAACGCGTCGCGACCGGGCCTGGCGGCGTTGCGGTACCCGGCGAGGTCGGAGGCGACCACCGCGGTGCCTGCGGCCATCGCCTCGGCCAGGACCACCCCGAAGGACTCACCGCCGAGCGACGGGGCGCAGAACACGTCGCTCCCGCGCAGACGGCGGGCCTTCTCGTCGTCGGAGATTCGTCCCAGCCACACGATTCGGGCATCATCGGCATGGCGGGCCTGCAGGGCCTCGGTCTGGGGGCCGTCGGACATCACCCACACCTCGAGCTCGCCCGGTAGCCGTTCGACCGCCTCGAGCAACTGTGCAAGACCCTTGCGCGGCTCGTGCCGGCCGAGGAACGAGATGGTCGGCACGGTCGTCGGCCATGGTTCGGCGGCGGCGAAGCGCTCCACCTCGATGCCGTTGAAGAGCAGCTCGAACGAACACCCGGTCGCCGCCGCGGCCAGGGTCCGGGCGTCCTTCGAGACCGCCACCCGTACCGACAACCAGGTGGCGAAGTACCGCATCAACGGCAGGAGATACCGGTAGGAGGCGCTCGTGCCCGCGGCGTGGAAGGTGCCCACCAGCGGCGCGTCGCCGATCAGCAGCGCAGTGGAGGTCGGCCCGGGGGCGAAGGGCTCGTGCAGGTGCACCACATCGAACTGCTCGTCCCACAGCGAGCGGATCGTGCGCAGCTGGGCCGAGGGATCCGGGGCCAGGGCGGCGATCGAGCCGTTCGCCTCGATGGGCACCGAGTTGCCGAGGGGGATGATGCCGGGATCGGGCGGCGCACCGTCGCACGGCCCGAGCACCCGCACCTCGTGACCGGCGGTCCGCAAGGAGCGGGCCAACCCCAATACCTGGCCCTGGACCCCGCCCGGCCGGGTCAGGCTGTACGGCGAGAACAGCCCGACACGCATGCGCGAGAACCTACCGCACCGACCGGCGACGGCGACCCGGTTCGCCCCGGCCGTCATCCCGCCGCGCTCGGTACCCGGCCACGGCATCGAGGTCGCTCGGCCAGTTCGGCTGCATGAGGTGCCACTGCTCGGGGGCCGCTCGTACCAGTGCTTCGAGCTCGGAGGCCACATCCTGGGTGAGTCGCGCCACATCGGCCCGCAGGGCACCGGTGCGGGTCAGATCGAGCGGCGGACGCACGACCGCACGGTGCCCGTAGCGTCCGTGGAAGTACACCGCCGTCGGACACAACGGCACCCCGGCCCGCAGCGCCAGCATGGCCGGACCTGCGGGCAAGGTGGTGCGCTCACCGAAGAAATCGACCTCGATGCCCCCGCCGGCGATGTCCCGGTCGGCCAGCAGGCAGACCACCTCGTTGCGCCGCAGCGCAGCGAGCACCTCCTGGCCGGCGGTCGGTCCCAACGGCACGATGGTCATCCCCAACGACTCCCGGAACGCCACGAACCAGTCCATCAGCTCCGGAGGCTGCAACGGCTCCACCACCGCAGTGACCCGCAGGCCGTTGATGCGGGCCAGCCAGAACGCCGACCATTCCCAGCCACCGAGATGCGGCAGGACCAGGATCACGCCCCGACCGGCCTGCATGGCTCTGGCAATGTGCTCGAACCCGGTCACGTCGTGACCCTCGTCGACCTCCGCATCACCGAGGCGCGGCAGCCGGAAGGACTCGACCCAATAGCGAGCGTAGGAGGCGAAGACCCGGCGGAGCTGTGCCTGACGCTCCCCCGGTTCGAGGGGACGGCCGGCGATCCGTTCGAGGTTGCGACCGACCAGGAACGCCCGCTCGGCCATGACCGCAACGGCCACCCTGCCGCCGAGCTCCGCCAGCGCGGCGGCAACCGGGCGCGGCAAGGCGCGCGCTGCGACCGAGCCGTACCGGTAGGCCGCAGCGACAAGGCGGGGACGGAGAGTCACCGCCGGCCTAGCGACCGGCGCGTCGGGCCTCGATCTGGCTGCGCCACTGCTCGGCCCGCTCGGCCACCGGCCGGCGGCGACGGGCCCGCGTGGGGCGGCGACGGTTGGCCCGGGGCGGGACCGGCTTGTCGGCCTGCCGCCAGACCTTGACGAAGCGCTGCAACGCCGTCACCGAGGTGAGGGCCAGCATCACCCACAGCACCGGCACCAGCAGTTCGGAGAACAGCAAGGCGAAACCGAGCACCAGGAACCGCTCGGCCCGTTCCATCAGCCCGCCCCGGGCGTTGAAGCCGAGGCTCTCGGCCTTTGCCCTCTGGTAGGACACCAACGAGGCCGCACCGGCGAGGGCGAAGGGGAGCAAGGCGATGCGGCCCTGCGGGACGAGGTACCAGGCACAGCCACCGAAGAGCAGGAAATCGGTGAAACGGTCGGCCACCGAGTCGAAGAACGCCCCGCGCTTGGACGCCGTGCCGGAGGCCTTGGCCACCGCACCGTCGAGGGCGTCGGGCACCCCGGTGAGGGCCAACAACAGCACGGCGAGCCGGAACTTGCCGGCCCCGATGGCGGCGGCGGTGGCGCCGGCCATCACGATGCCGACCACGGTGACCACGTCGGCGGTGACGCCGGCTCGCCGCAGCCCGCTGCCGACCGGCTTCAGTCCTTCTTCGATCGTGCTGCGCCAGCGGCCGTCGAACATCGCGATCCGTCCCCCCGGGGGTGATCTGCCGACCACCGGGGACACCGGCGACGGGCACATCAGCCCTGCTGTGAATGGCTGGAGCCTAGCAAGCCGTCCGGCCCTCCTAGAGTCACCGGGGATGGACCGTCACCAGCTCGGGCAGCTCAGCCCACCCGACGCCCAGGTGGCCTTGCGTTCCTACGCCCGCCGCTTCCCTGCGCTGTTCGGGCCCACGGAGCTCGCCGCCGGCGAGCTCCCGCTCCGCCAGGCCGTGTGGCGGGGTTGGTCGGTGAACGGACGGCTCGGTGCGATCGCACGCAGCGTGGAGGCGCTCGACGCGGCGCTGGCCGAGGTGGCCGTGCGGGAGCGGCCCGAGCTGCCCATCGACCTGCTGACCTCGCCGGCCCCGACCAGCGAAGGACCTGACGCAGCCGCCACGCTGGCCAGGCTCGCCGGCAGCCTGCTGGCAGCGGCGGACCGCGTGGCCGCCACCCCGCTGCAGGCGTGGGCCCGCCCCTGCACGGTCGGTGGCACCGACAGCGACGCCCACGAGCTGCTGCGCCAGTTGGTGGCCGAGGGCCGCACCGCCCTCGACGAGCTCGCGGTCGTCATCGACGAGGCGCGACGCAGCGCACGCTGACGCCCCGGTCGGCCCGGCCCCGACGCAGGACCACCCAACGGCACGTCCGAAACCGAGCCGTCCGACACCCCGACGCCCGGGGGCAAACGTTCGTTCCGGCAACCCGCTCCCGCCGTCCGGGCCCGCGGGCCTGCCCAGGCGCGGTCCTCCGGTGCCATCACCTGGCCGACCACCCGACGATGCCCGCCCTGCAGCCCTGCGACCGAGACCGCTGCAGCGCCGTCCCCCAGTCCCGCCGGGGTTCCTCTGTAGTGGACCATTGTTCATTTAGAATAAAAATCCGGGCAGATTACCCCACATTGGGAACCTCGTTGTTTCACGCCTGCGCACCCGGGGAACGTCCGCATCATCGATCCACCGATGTTTGAGTTGGTCAAACATCATTACTCACCTCGAGGGATCAGAAAAAGGAGAATGCGATGATGGGGAGCAATATGATCAACGGTGTCTCGTCGCGCGGTTCGTTGCGACGTGGAGCGTTGCGCCGCCCGGCCGTGGCCCTCACGGCGGTGGTCATGACGGCATCGGCGATGGTCGGCATGGCCTCGGTGGCCGGCGCAGCCGGTTACGGCGACTGGGACTGCGTGTCGATCAACGGCACGGAGGTCTACCGTCGGGCCGCCACCGACGCCGTCTGCACGACGACCGCCACGACGGGTACGGCTCCGAACACCGCCAAGGCCCGTCACCACGCCACCGCAGTGGCCAGTAACGGAGCCGGGAACTGGGCGGTGGCCGACGGTACCGGCAGCAGCGCCACCGCGTCCGACGGCGACGACAACTGGGCGGGTGCCCTCAACCCGGGTACGACGGCGTCGGCCCACGACGGCAACCGCAACATCGCCGCCGCCCGCGACGCCGGCAGCATCGCCGAGGCCAAGTGGGGCGATGACAACGTGGTGAGCGCCCGCAACGGCGGCAAGGCGGTCGCCGGCTGCGGCGACGGCAACAAGGCCAGCGCCCACGGCACCGGCGCCGAGGCCACGGCCACCGGCGGCGACGGCAACATCGCCAGCGCCCTCGGCACCGACAGCGAGGCCACGGTCGACAACGGCGACGGCAACACCGCCGCCGCGAACGGCGCCGGCGTGGCGATGATCCACGACGGCAACTCGAACAACGCCAACGGCACCGCCGGTGGCACCGCGACCGTCGCCAACGGCGATGGCAACAAAGTGAACGGCAAGAGCTTGGGCGACGCCACCTCCGACGGCTTCGACAACACCAAGATCAGCGCCGTGGGCAACGCCTGCACCATCGCAGCGAGCGCCGACAACCAGAAGCTCCGCTGCCCCTGAGCGGCGACCGGGCCTCGCACGGGCCTCTCGAACCGGGAAGGGCCCTCACCTCGGTGAGGGCCCTTCCGCGCCACACCGGCGTGTACGTGTCATGCCCCGCTGGTCGGGGCGGCGAACCCGACCTCAGGCCGAGGTTCCCAGCTCCGACCAGTCTTCGGGGTTGTCCTCGACGATGCGTTCGATGACCCGACCGTCGAACCCGTCCACGATCACCAGACCGCGCGTCGCCGGTTGTTCCTCGGCCGAGTACAGCAGGACCCGCCAGGTGGGCCGGCACAGGGGCCCGCGCCAGCTCAGCTGCACCGAGGCGTGGCCGACCGGGAAGCCCACGTCGGCGGTGGCCGCCACCAGAGCGTCGCGTTCGTCGACGTCGAGGTTCCCACCCGCCAGCCAGCAGTAGACGGCAGCCGCACCGAGCAGCACGGCGGCGAGCAGCCATCCGCCGTTGACCGTCGGGGCGTCACCGAACAGCGCATACACCGCGACGGAGGCCAGCGCCACCAGCAGGTAGAGCACCGCGGGGACCCGGCGGCGGCTGTTGTTCGGGAAGACGTAGTCGGTACCGGCCAGCAGCGGCTGCAGCTCCTCCGGCAGCTCGTCGACCACCTCGTCGTCGGTCACGTCCGGGGCATCGCCGTCGGTCTGTTCCTGATCGTCTGGCACCGCACGAAGGTACCGCCCCAACCGCGCGGGAGACGAGCATCCGCCCCGGTGACGCTGCTTCAGCCCGGCCAGGCCGCCGTGAGCTTGCTCCAGGTCAACGCGAGCGATTCGGGGATCACCCGGGTCTCGGCCAGGGTCATGGTGAAGTTGGTGTCACCGAACCACCGCGGCAGGACGTGCACGTGCAGGTGGTCGGGGATACCGGCGCCGGCCGCGGCCCCGAGGTTGGCCCCCACGTTGACCCCGTCGGGGTGGTAGACGGCCTTGACCGCGACGACGGCGTCGCGCACCGCAGCCCACAGCTCGGCGGCCTCGTCCGCCTCGAGGTCCTCGAGGTCGCGCACCGCCCGACGCGGCAGCACCAGGACGTGGCCGGTCGTGTACGGGTACAGGTTGAGCAGGCTGAAGCAGTGGCGGCCCCGCCACAGGATGAACGTCTCCTCGTCGGGCCGCCCACTGTCGAGGATGGCCTCGAACAGACTCTGACCCTCGACCGGCTGCGGCTTCACCCCCGGCGTGGTGTGCTCGCCGAGTTCCTCGAGGTAGGCCGCCCGCCACCCCGCCCACAGCCGTTCGACCACGACCGGTCGCGATCAGCCGGCCGCGAGGGCGGCGTCGGCGGTCTCGTCGCGCAGGCGGGCGATGAAGGCCTCGAGGCCGACGCCGCGTTCGACGTCGCCCCCGCGGGGGTTGACGCCGAGCGAACCGGCCGCGACGTCGTCGTCGCCCACCACCAGCACGTAGGGCAGCTTCTCCATCTTCGCCTTGCGGATACGGGCGCCGAGTGGCTCGTCGGCCTCGACCAGGTCGGCCCGGAACCCGGCCGCGGCCAGGGCCGCGGTCACCGACTCGGCGTAACCCTGGTGGTCGGCCCGCACCGGCAGGACCCGGGCCTGGACCGGCGCCAACCACGTCGGCAGGGCACCGCCGTAGTGCTCGAGCAGCACCCCGAAGAACCGTTCGACCGAGCCGAACAACGCCCGGTGCAACATGAAGGGCCGGTGGCGCTGGTTGTCCGCACCGACGTACTCCAGGCCGAAGCGCTCCGGCAGGTTGAGGTCGAGCTGGATGGTCGACAGCTGCCACTTCCGGCCGATGGCGTCACGCACGTCGATGTCGATCTTGGGGCCGTAGAACGCGGCGTCGCCGTCCTTGATGGCGTAGGGCAGGCCCTCGGCCTCGACGGCGGCCCGCAGGGCCTCGGTGGCCGTGGCCCACACCTCGTCGGAACCGATCGACTTCTCGAGGTTCCGGGTCGACAGGTTCGCCTCGAACTCGTCGAACCCGAACGCCCGCAGCACCGACAGCACGAAGTTGAGCAGGCCCTTGATCTCGCCGGCAACCTGGTCGGCGGTGCAGAAGATGTGGCTGTCGTCCTGGGTGAAGCCCCGGATGCGCAACAACCCGTGCAGCGTGCCCGCCCGCTCGTAGCGGTACACCGTGCCCAACTCGAACAGCCGCAACGGCAGCTCTCGGTAGGAGCGCTGCCGGCTGCGGAAGATCAGGCAGTGCATCGGGCAGTTCATGGGCTTGGGGTAGTAGACGCCGTTGTCCATCTCCATGGGCGGGTACATCCCGTCCTTGTAGAAGTCGAGATGGCCGCTGGTCTCGAACAGCTGCCCGTTGGCCAGGTGCGGCGTGTACACGAACTCGTACCCGCCGCGCACGTGACGCGCCCGCGAATAGTCCTCGATCAGCTTGCGGACCGCGGCGCCCTTCGGATGCCATACGGCCAGTCCCCCGCCGAGCTCGCTGGGGAAGGACAGCAGATCGAGCTCGGTGGCCAGCCGGCGGTGGTCACGCTTGGCGGCCTCCTCGAGCATGGTCAGGTAGGCGTCGAGCTCCTTCTTGGTGGCCCACGCCGTGCCGTAGATGCGCTGCAGCATCGGCTGGCGCTCGTCGCCGCGCCAGTAGGCGCCTGCCACCCGCATCAGCTTGAAGTGACCGAGGAACGTGTTGGTGGCGGGCACGTGGGGACCGCGGCACAGGTCGACGAAACGAGGCGGGTTCTCGTAGAGCCGCACCGAACCGGGCGCCGTGGACGACATCGGGTCGTCGACGGTACCGCCGATGATCTCGGTCTTGTAGCGGTGGTCACGGAAGATCTGCAGCCCCTCCTCGACCGAGCACTCCCGGCGCAGGAACGGCTGGCCCTCGGCGATGATCTCGCGCATGCGGGCGTCGAGCCGGTCGAGGTCCTCGGGCCGGAACGTGCCACCGTCGGGCAGCTCGAAGTCGTAGTAGAAGCCGTTCTCCACCGGCGGGCCGATGGCGAAGGTGGCCCCGGGGAACAGGTCGAGCACGGCCTGGGCCAGCACGTGGGCCGTCGAGTGACGGATCGTGTAGAGGCCACGCTCCTGCTCGGCGGTGATGACCGACACCGTCGCCCCGTCGGGCAGGGGGTCGCGGAGGTCGCGCTCGACGCCGTCGACGTCGACGATGACCGCCGCCTTCGCCAACCGCGAGCCGATCGACGCCGCCAGATCGGCTCCGGTCGACCCCTCCGGCAACGATCGCGGGGAACCATCGGGCAGGCTGATCGTGATGTCGCTCATAGCGAGCGCGAAGCCTATCGGGGTACCGCCGGTGTCACGCGGTACCGGTGGTCACTCCCCCGCCCACCACCACGGAGGGACGGGCGACCGGCCCGGGCGAACGACGCCCGGGCTCGGTCAGAGATCGACGCCGAGCAGCGCCGCAGCCTGCGACACACCCTGGCCTGCAGCCACGGCCGCATCGACGGCGGCCACCGCACGCGGGGTGTCGAGGTCGTCGTCGAGGGCCGCACGGACCTCGTCGAGCCCGCCGCGGCCGTCGCCGGCCTCCACCCACCGCTCGAGTCGGGCGGTGGCGACGGGCATCGAGTCGTCCGACCACGACCAGTCGTTGCGGTAGTGGTGCTCGAGGATCATCAGGCGGATGGCCCGGGGATCCCACGCCTCGCGCAACTCCGACATGAAAACCAGGTTGCCGAGCGACTTGGACATCTTCGCCCCGTCCTTCCACACCAGCGCGCCGTGCATCCAGTGACGGGCCAGCGGCTGGCCGGTGAGGCACTGCGACTGGGCCGCGGAGCACTCGTGGTGCGGGAAGATCAGGTCGCCGCCACCACCGTGCAGGTCGATGGTGTCGCCGAGCTCGCGTTGGGCCAACGCCGTGCACTCGATGTGCCAGCCCGGACGGCCCGGGCCCCACAGCGAGTCCCAGGCCGGCTCGTCCTCGGTCGAGGCCTGCCACAGCACGAAATCGAGCGGGTTGCGCTTGCGGGGATCGGTGGGGTTGCCGCCCCGCTCCGTGGCCAGGGCGATCATCTCGTCCTGACCGAGGTGGAACAGCGACCCGAACCCGGCGTAGGTCGACACGTCGAAGAGCACCACGCCCTCGGCGACATAGGCGTGGCCGCTGTCGATGAGCTGGCTCACGACCTTGCGGATCTCCGCTATGGCCGAGGTCGCCCGCGGGGCGCTGTAGACCGGCAGGAAGTTCATGGCCTCGAGATCGGCCTCGAGCCGGGCCACCTCGCGGGCGGCGAGGTCGAGGTAGTGGATGCCGAGCTGGCGGGCCTTGTCGAGCAGCGGATCGTCGACGTCGGTCACGTTGCGCACGCAGCGCGTGTCGTGGCCACGGTCACGCAGGCGTCGCTGCAGCACGTCGTAGGTCAGGAAGGTCGCAGCATGACCGAGATGGGTGGCGTCGTAGGGCGTGATGCCACAGGTGTACATGGTGACCACGTCACCGGGGGTGAACGGCACGACCGCCCGCCGGGCAGTGTCGAACAGCTGCATGGCCGAGACGGCATCGGAGGCTGAGGTCGTCATCAGATGCCCGTGAACTTCACCGCAGCGCGGGTCTTGTAGCGGATGTTGAGCTGCAGCAGCACCGCGGCGAACGCCTCGATGGGCGCCGCATTGGACAACTGACCCGCATCGAGGGGGCGCAGGGCCGGAAGGGCCGCCACGATCTCGGCGGCCACCTCGGTCGCCGAGCGGTAGTCGGAGCAGACCAGCACGTCGCTCTCGACCGGCTCGCTGATGTCGCCGAGTTCCTTGGCGGGAACGTGGTGGAACGCGGCCGCGACACGCGACTTCGGCACCGCCGCCTGGATGTTGGCGGCGACCGAGCCACGGGGCGGCACCAGCGGCTGGAACTCCGGGCCGACCCGGGCCAGCGCGTTGCACATCGAGATGACGACCTTGCCCTTGAGGTGGTCGGCGACCTGCAGGGCGGTGGACGTCGCCGCATCCCACGGGGTGGCGATGACCACCACGTCGGCGTCGGACGCCCCGACATTGTCGGAGGCGTCGATGACCAGACGATGGTCGGCCCAGCGCTCCACCAGCTGGTCGCGCACCTCCATGGCCCGGTACTTCGACCGCGATCCGATCACCACGTCGAAGCCGTTCGCCGCCAGGCGAGCCGCCAGCCCACTGCCGGCCGGGCCGGTCGCTCCAAGTACACCGATTCTCACGTCGGCCACAGTAGCGGTCCCCACCCGCCGCCACCCACGGGACCACACGCCGGTCGAGGCGGCAGGCCCGACCCGCGCCGGTGGGCAAGGGTCTCAGGAGCCACCCGGCCGGCGACGTAACGTGGGTCGGCCAGGCGGGGGTCTGATCCCGCACCCGACCCGACCGACCCAACCAGGAGTTCCCGTGCCGTTGCTGGAAGGCAAGCGCATCCTCGTCACCGGCGTCCTCACCGACGCCTCCCTGGCCTTTGCGGTCGCCCGGCTCGCTCAGGAGGAGGGAGCCGAGATCGTCCTCACCGGCGCCGGCCGCGGCCTGTCGCTGACCACCCGGACCGCCCGCAAGCTGCCCAAGCCCGCCGAGGTGCTCGAACTCGACGTCGCCAACGCCGAACATGCCGTCGCGGTCCGCGCACACCTCGAGAAGACCTGGGGCCGGGTCGACGGGGCACTGCATGCGATCGGGTTCGCCCCGCAGAGCTGCCTCGGCGGCGACTTCATGGGCGCACCGTGGGAGGACGTGGCGGTGGCGATGCAGATCTCTGCGTACTCGCTCAAGACCATCGCCGAGATCTGTGCCCCGCTGATGACCGAGGGCGGGTCGATCGTCGGGCTCGACTTCGATGCCACCGTCGCCTGGCCGGCCTACGACTGGATGGGCGTGTGCAAGGCGGCGTTCGAGTCGACCTGTCGGTACCTGGCCCGGGACCTGGGGCCGAAGCAGATCCGGGTCAACCTCATCGCCGCGGGACCGATCAAGACCATGGCCGCCAAGTCGATCCCCGGGTTCACCGCGTTCGAGGACGCCTGGGCCCCGCGGGCACCACTCGGCTGGGACGTGCGCAATGCCGAGCCGGTGGCGCGATCCTGCGTGGCGCTGCTGTCGGACTGGTTCCCGGCGACCACCGGTGAGATCGTCCATGTCGACGGCGGCTACCACGCCATCGGGGCCTGACCGGAGCGGGTGCCCGGCAGCAGGATCCTCTGCCGGCCGGGCGCCCGGCACACCCGACCGTCAGCAGTAGCGGGCCAACGCGGGATAGGGGTTGGTCCAGCCGCTGCCGCCGGGATGGATCTCGAAGTGCAGGTGCGGCACGCCGGTGGCGTTGCCGGTGTCGCCCACGTACCCGACCACGTCGCCCTGCTCCATGCGGCCCTCGTTGGGAGGGCCGTCGAGGTGGGCGTAGTAGTAGCGGTTGCCGTCGTCTCCGAGCAGGAACACGTCGTAGCCGCCGGCGCCGCTCCAGCCGTAGTTGACCGCCTCGCCCCCGACCACCGCCACCAGTGGGGTGCCATAGTCGGCGAACACGTCGGTGCCCTTGTGCGATCGCCCGTTGGAACGGGCCTCGCCCCAGGTGTCGCTGAAGGTGTAGGCACCGGTGATCGGGCACAACCAGTTCACCGGGACGATCGGACGAGGCGGCGCCGCGCCGCCCGGGCTGCCCGAGCTGCCCGAACTGCCCGCCCGACTGGCCTGGTAGGCGGCTTCCTCGGCGGCGGCGGCTTCCTCGGCGGCAGCCTGACGCCGCGCCTGTTCGGCCAGCCGCTCGCTCTCGAGGCGCCGGGCCTCGATGGCCTCGAGCTCGGCCAGGCGGTTGTACATCGCCGTCTGCCGTTCCCGTTGCACCTCACGTGCAGCCTCCGCCTCGGCCTGCTGGCGGGCCAGATCGGCCTGCAGCCGCTCGAGCCGCACCTTGGCCGCGCCGAGATCGTCGGCCCGGCTGGTGGCCTGGCCACGGGCCGCCCGCGACAACGCCGACGCACGCGCCTGGACGTTGATGTCCTCACTCAGCATCGGTACATCGCCGGTGCCGGCCCGGACGTACTGCTGGACCGCCTGCTCTGCGACCACGGCGCGCAAGGCCTCGAGGTCGGCCTTCGTCGCGGCCACCGACGCCTGGGTCCGCGAGATGGCGACATCGAGCTCGCCGAGGCGCGTCTCGGTGTCCGAGAAGGCGATCGACGCCTCCCTGGCCTCCTGGCGAGCTGCGTCCACCTCGGCCTGGTCGGCGCCACCGGGTGCGGCGTGCATGGCCTGCACCGTCACCAGCGCCGCCACGAGCGCCACCGACCACCGTCGCCACCTCGGCGTAGGACCGCCAGGTCGCTCCCGCCCCGTGATCGGGGTATCGGGCCGGTCGGCCGCAGAAGGGTTGCGCACAGGCACACAAGGATACTCCCCCGCCGTCCTGGCGGCCCCGGCGTGCGACCGCCTCGGTGCGACGCGCTGCCGGTTCGCCGGGCTGCCGGACGGCTTGGCTAGGGTCGGCGGCCGTGTCCACTCCCGATCCGGTGCTCCGGTTGTCCTCGGTCCGCTTTCGTCGTGACGAGCGCGACCTGCTCCACGACATCGACTTCGCCGTGCACCCGGGCCAACGCTGGGTGCTGCTCGGCCCCAACGGTGCCGGCAAGACGTCGCTGATCCGCGTCGCCGGGCTGTACGAGTTCCCCACCGAGGGCACGGTCGACATCCTCGGCCACCGGGCCGGCAAGGTCGACATCCGCCGGCTCCGTCCCCGGATCGGGTTCAACTCGCCGGCGCTGACCGACCTGCTGCGTCCGCAGCTAACAGCAGCGGAGATCGTGACCGCCGCGCTGCACGGCTCGCTGGTGCCGTGGTGGACGCCGTCGACCGCCGACGAGCGGGAGGAAGCGCAGCGCCAGCTCGAGCGGGTGGGCTGCGGGGCTCTGGCCGACCGCACCTACGGCACGATGTCCTCGGGCGAACGCCAACGCGTGCTGCTGGCCCGGACCCTGATCACCCGCCCGTCGCTGCTGCTGCTCGACGAGCCCGGCGCCACGCTCGACCTCGTCGGACGCGAGCAGCTCATCGACACCCTCGACCGGATCGCCGCCGAGCCGGACACGCCGCCGATGGTGCTGGTGACCCATCACGTCGAGGAGATCCCCACGTCGTTCACCCACGCGGTGCTGCTGCGCGACGGCGGCGTCGTCCATGCCGGCCCGATCGCCGAGGCCCTCGACGCCGGCCGGTTGTCGGCCTGTTTCGGGATCGCCCTCGAGGTCGGCCACCACGACGGGCGCTGGTCGGCCCGGCGCTCCCGCTGAATCGCCCATAGCGCCTGCCGCTCGGGACCAGCCGGCTCCGGGCGCTCAGGAACCGGCAGCGACGGGTGGCAGCGTCATCGACGCCTCGAGGTCCACCAGCGGACCGTCCGGCACCGCGATGAAACCACGCCGAGGACGATCGAGGTCGAAGGTCACGAAGAGGATGACCACGATGAGCCCGGCGGTGAGCAGCGCACTGATCAACGATCGGCCCAGGGTCGCCAGATAGAGCGAGAGCACGCCCACCGCTATGGCGCTGGCCAGGATCTCCAGCGCCACGACCGCGCTCGGCACGCCGTTGTACAACGAGGCGACCCGGTCGGTGTGCACGTCGAACATCGCATTGAGAGCGTCCACGTACAGCCGGGGTGCCGTGCCCTCGGGGCTGCTGCGTACCGCGTCGTCGGCCAGGGCCCACAGATCCCGTTGCAGGTGCTGCAGTTCGGCCACGTGCTCGTCGAACGGCTCGGACCCCGGCGTCGAACGGGCCAGCGCCAACGCGTCGTCGGCGTACCGCTGCAGCAGCGCCATCGACTCGGTCCGGGTCGGCTCCGACAGCAGCTGGGCGCGCAGGTACGTCGTCCCGATGTCATCGGCCTCCCGCACGACGATCGTCCGCCGTTCCTCGAAACGGCCGACGGCCATGGACAGCCCGAAGGCCAGCAGCAACCCGACCAGGCCCAACAGGGCCCCCTGGACGACGCCCACCGACTCCTGGGTGCCCCTGCCGCTGACCCGGTACCGATGGCCCAGTGCCATGCCGAGGCCGACGGACCCGCCGATGCTCACCACGAGCAGCAGAGCCAACTGGAACGTGCTGACGTGGGTGAACATGCGGAACCGATCTGAATCGTGGCGGGAACGCCGAACGGTAGCCGCAGCGAGCCGGCGGCCTGCTCCGGTGGCCTGCCGGTCGACGGACGCGAGTCGAACCGGTCGACGTGGTCGTCAGTGGCCGCCGGCGCTGCGCAGGGCACCCACCGTGGCTCGCACCACGGCGAGGTCGGTACGCCAGGAGAGGTCGCGTACGTAGTCGATGTCGAGGTGCATGTTCTCGTGCAGCGGGATCGAGCGCAGCTCCGACACCTGCCACGGCCCGGTGATACCGGGGCGCACCTGGTGGCGGGGATGGTCCCACAACCCGTACTGCTCGACGACCGACTCGAGCTCGGGCCGGGGCCCGATGAGGCTCATCTCACCGCGCAGCACGTTCCACAGCTGCGGCAGCTCGTCGATCGAGTACTTGCGCAGCACCCGGCCGAGCGGGGTGTGCCGCGGGTCGTCGTCACGCTTGTGGCACAGACGCCGGTCCGAGCCCCGGGCACCGCGCCGGCGATCCCGGCGGTCGCGCCGGTCCGGCAGCATCGTGCGCACCTTGTACATGGCGAACACCCGGCCGTCCTTGCCGACCCGGGCCTGCTGCAACAGCGCCTGCGGGCCGAGGGTCAGACGGACCAGGACCAGTGCCACCGCCAGCACCGGGGCCGTGGCGAGGACCAGCACGGCGGCGAGGATCCGGTCGAGGAGGGTCTTGCCCCAGCGCGCGTAGATCCCCGGCCGCGGCTGCACCGCCGACTGTGGCGCGGCGTCGACGGAGACCAGCCGGAGGCGGGGCCGGCGGGCCTCTCGCGGCTGCTGGTACGCACTGCTGGTCGTCACATCGCTCCTCGGTCGCCCGGCCGGTGGGCTCGCTCTGCCACGTCCGGCTCCTGCGGATGCGGGGTCTCTGCGTGTCGAGACCACCACGGAGAGAGTTACACGACGATCGCGCCGATGGGGAGAGCCATTCGGACGAGGGACGATGGTCCCGGTCACGTCCCGTCAAGGCGCCGCCGTGCGACGCCGACCATGGCCCTGAGCTGCGGTTATCGACCTTCTCCGACGGGATCGGAGCGGACGGAGCCGGTCAGGACCACCACGGAGTGGCCCTCCACGCGCACCCGCTCGCCGGGAGCGTAGAACCGCTGACGGACCATCGGCGAGGCCTCGCCGGTGTCGAGTACCCGTTGCCACCGACCCGGCCAGGCATCGGGAGGAATCCGGTACAGCAACCGGCTGTCATGGGCGTTGCAGATGAGCAGGACGCTGTCGTGCGGCGGCTGCTGACCGTGGGCCCGGCCGTCGAGGAGCACGGCGAGCGAGCGAGCGAACCCGGCTCCCCAATCCCCCTCGGTCATCAGGGTGCCCTCCGGGGTGTACCAACCCACGTCGAGGACCCCGTCGCGGTCGGGCCGACCCGTCGGCCAGCGACGCGCCCGCAGCACCGGGTGTGCGCGGCGCAACGCCAGCATCCGCTGCACGTCGTGATGCAGGTCGGCGTCGATGCGCTCCCAGTCCAACCAGGACACCTCGTTGTCCTGGCAGTAGGCGTTGTTGTTGCCCGACTGGGTCCGGCCGAGCTCGTCGCCGGCGCACAACATCGGCACCCCCGAGGCCAACACCGTGGTGGCGAGCAGGTTGCGCTGCTGGCGGCGTCGCACCCGCACCACCGCCGGCTCCTCGGTCGGCCCTTCCACACCACCGTTCCAGCTGCGGTTGTCGTCGGTGCCGTCGCGGTTGTCCTCGCCGTTGGCCTCGTTGCGCTTGTGCTCGTAGGCGACGAGATCGGCCAAGGTGAACCCGTCGTGGCACGTGACGAAGTTGATACCGGCCTGCGGGGTACGCCCGGGGCGCTCGAACAGCGCGGCCGAGCCGGTCAACGCTGCGGCGTAACGGCCGAGCTGGCCGGGCTGGCCGCGCCAGAAGTCACGCTGGGCGTCGCGGAAGGACCCGTTCCACTCGCTCCAACCGACCGGGAACCCACCGACGTGGTAACCGTGCGGACCGAGGTCCCACGGCTCGGCGATCAGCTTCGTGCCGGCCAGCACCGGGTCGGCGGCGATGGCGTCGAAGATCGCCGCACCGGCATCGAAGCAACGGCCCGGCCCCTCCCGACCCAACACCGTGGCCAGGTCGAAACGGAACCCGTCGACGTGGTACTCGCTCACCCAGTGGCGCAGGCTGTCGAGCACCAGACGAACCGTGGCCGCACTGTGGGGGTTGACGGTGTTCCCGCAGCCGGTGTCATCCACGTAGCGGCCGTCCTGCAGCACGTAATAGGCCCGCTCGTCGAGGCCGCGCAGCGACAGCAGGGGGCCGTCCGCACCGCCCTCCGCCGTGTGGTTGAACACGACGTCGAGCCACACCTCGAGGCCTGCGGCGTGCAACGCCCGCACCAGCTGCTTGAACTCGGTGGTCTGGCGGGCGGCCGTGCCGTCCACCGCGTACCCGCCGTGCGGCGCGAAGTAACCGAGGGTGTTGTACCCCCAGTAGTTGCGCAGCCCATGGGCGACCAGCCGCCGGTCGTGCACGAAGTGGTGCACCGGCAACAGCTGCACGGCGGTGACCCCGAGCCGGCGGAGATGATCGATCGCCGCCGGGTGGCCGAGACCGCGGTAGGTGCCCCGCCACGGTTCGGGCACCGCCGGGTGGAGCCGGGTGAAGCCCTTGACGTGCAGCTCGTAGACCACGGTGTCCGACCAGGCGGTGGCGGGCCGCCGATCCCCGTCCCAGTCGAAGGTCGGGGCCGCCACCACCGATCGGGGCACGAACGGGGCCGAGTCGACGCCGGGCACGAACAGGCCGGGCTGCCACTGCAGGTCGCCCTCGATGGCCCGGGCGTAGGGGTCCACCAGCAGCTTCGCCGGGTCCATCGGGGCCGGGCCCCGGGCGCGGAACCCGTACGTGGTGCCCGGTCCCACCCCTTCGAGCACCGTCCACCAGGTGTGGCCGTCACGCTCGAGGGGGACGCGGCGTTCCTGTCCGTGCGCGTCGAACAGGGCCAGCTCGACGGCGCCGGCCGGTTCGGAGTGCACCGCGAACGAGGTCGCCTCGCCCGTCCAGTGGGCGCCGAGCGGTGGTGGGGTGATGCCCATCGCCGCCGATCAACCCGACGTGGCCAGCGCCACCAGCCGGGGGCGGGCCGCGTCGATCTGCTCGGCCAGTACCCGCTCGATCAACGGGCCCCACCACTGCCCGTCGTAGCTCATCGTCATGGCCAGCTCGCTGCCCTCACCGGCAGGCAGCACCTCGGCCTCGAGCACCCAGGCGGCATGGGCCCGGCCGTCGAGCTCCTGCCGTTCGAAGCGCACGTAGTGGCCGGCCTCGTAGACCGTGCGCACCATCCTCAGCTGCTTCGAGCGGCGCAGCGGGCCCAGACGCGCAGCGAGTACCACCGACCACGCCCCGTCGACCTCGGGCTCGGCCCGTTGCACCAGATCCAACCAGGCCGGATAGCGGGCGAGATCGTCGACGCAGGCGAACAACTGCTCCACCGGGCAGGGCGCCACGACGTTGACCTGGACCGGCTTCATGACCGGCCGGGCTCCCGGGCGTCGAGCAGCGGACCCCTGATACCGGGTTGCACGGCCGCAACCACGCCGTCACGCACCTCGATCCACGCCTCGCTGCCGGTCATCTCGTTGCTGACTCCCCAACTCGTCCCGGCTGACAGCGTGGCCTCCCGCAGCGCGAACAGCAACCCGCCGGTGCTGACCCCACGAGCCTCGCCACCGAGCGCCAACAGGCTCACCACGTCGCCCGCAGCTCCGCTGATCGACCGGCGCCCCCGCACGATCGACACCCGGCCGACCCCCATCCGGGCGTCGAGCTCGACCGAGGCGTAGGCATCGGCGGCGAGCAACAGCAGGTTGGCCAACAGGTGATCGAGCCGCCCCCCGTGTCCCCCCACCACCGTCACCCGCGGGGCCCCGGAGCGAACGGCCACATCGAGCGCCAGAGCCAGATCGGTCTGGTCCTTGTCGGCCGGATGACGTTCGACCACGGTGCCCGACTCGGCGAGCTGTCGGGCCAGCGCCGGCGGGATCGAATCGAGGTCACCGACCAGCAGGTCGACCCTCCAGCCGAGCGCCACCGCATGCACCGCGCCGGAGTCCGCAGCGATCACCAGGCCGTCGGCGGACAGTCCGAGGAGGTCCTCGGGTCGGCTCGGCTCGCCGCCGGCGAACACGATCGCCTCGCGGGGCGAGGTCACGCCGGCCCGTCCGGCGGCCCGTCCGGCTCAGGCGGGTTGTGGTCGGTGATCACCAACGCCGCGTTGCGCTCCTGCAGGGCGGCCAGGAAGCCGTCGAGGTCGTCGAGGTGCCGCGGGAGACGCCAGACGGTGCCGTCGACGAAGGTGAGCCGCAGCGGCCAGACCCCGAGGGAGGTGCCGATGTCGACCCTGGCCAGCTGATCGACCGGTGCTTCACGTCGGCCCGACCGGGACAGCGTGGCCACCGTGGCCCGCACCGCGTCACCGCCGAGCTCCACCGAGCGGGGCAGCCGCCGGGCTCGGCGCAACGCCAGCCCGGCGAACACCGCCGTCACCACGAACAACCCGGCGGCAACGGCGAGCGCCGCGGTGTCGTCGACCGCGAACAGGATGAGGAAGAACCACACCGGCAGGATCACGGCGGTGATGACCCCGCAACCCAGTCGCTGGCCGAACTCGTCGGTGATCTCCCACCGTCGGACCGTCCCGCCCATCTCAGCGGCCGTTCGCCCGAACGGCGGGACCGGGGGCCGGGACGTGTCGAGCCATCGCCGCCAAACTAGGCCATCGTGACCATCGTGACCATCGTGACGTGACGTCGGACGATACGGCCGACCGACGCAACGGCCCTCTAGCATTCCCGACATGGAGCGCACGATCTTCGAACCCGAGCACGACCTGTTCCGCGAGAGCTTCCGGTCCTTCGTGGCCAAGGAGATCTCGCCGAACTTCGAGGAGTGGGAGCGTGCCGGCATCGTCGACCGGGCGTTGTTCACCGCAGCGGGTGAGCACGGCTTCCTGTGCATCGACGCCCCCGAGGAGTTCGGCGGTGGCGGGGTCAAGGACTTCCGCTACAACCAGATCATCTCCGAGGAGGTCCAGTACGCCGGGGTGGTCGGTTCGGGCTCGGGCATCACCCTGCACAACGACATCTGCCTGCCGTACTACCTGAACCTCGCCAACGACGAGCAGCGGGCCCGCTGGCTTCCGGGCATCTGCTCCGGCGAGCTGGTGACCGCCATCGCCATGACCGAACCCGGCATCGGTTCCGACCTGGCCTCGATGAAGACCACCGCCATCCGCGACGGCGACCACTACGTGCTGAACGGCTCGAAGACGTTCATCACCAACGGCATCAACAGCGACCTGGTGATCGTCGCCGCCAAGACCGACCCGTCCCAGAAGCACAAGGGCATGTCCCTGCTGGTGGTGGAGCGCGGCATGGCCGGTTTCGAGCGGGGCCGCAACCTCGACAAGGTCGGCAACCACAGCCAGGACACCGCCGAACTCTTCTTCAACGACGTGCAGGTACCTGCTGCGAACCTGCTGGGCGAGGAGGGCGCGGGGTTCCTGCACCTGGTGACGAACCTGCCGCAGGAACGCCTGTCGATCGCGGTGGCCTGCATCGGCGCAGCCCAGGCAGCGCTGAACTGGACGGTCGAGTACTGCAAGGAACGCACGGCGTTCGGCCAGCCCATCGGCAGCTTCCAGAACAGCCGCTTCAAGCTGGCCGAGATGCGCACCGAGATCGAGATCGGGACCCAGTACGTCGACCAGTGCGTGGTCGCCCTCAACGAGGACCGTCTCAGCGCCGAGGACGCAGCGATGGCCAAGTGGTGGTGCAGCGAGCTGCAGAAGCGCACCGTGGACACCTGCGTCCAGCTGCACGGCGGGTACGGCTACATGAACGAGTACAAGATCGCCCGCGCGTGGGCCGACAGCCGTATCCAGACGATCTACGGCGGCACGTCCGAGATCATGAAGGAGATCGTCGGACGCGCGATCGTGAAGTGACCTAGAAGATCACTCCCTCTGCCCGCAGGGCGAAGGCATCGAGACCCAGAGCCGTGACGATCTCGTCGCTGTGCTCGCCACGGTCGGGCGCGGTCGCCGGCATCGACGTGGGTGTTCCCCTGAAGTGCGGC
>CAIXPF010000181.1 GCA_903921205.1 uncultured Acidimicrobiia bacterium
CAGCGGGCGGCACTCGTCGTCGGGCTCGTTGTGGCGGCCACGGTGCTGTTCAGCACGCTGGTCGCCGCGCCGTGCATCGAGGACGGCTGCAGCTTCCCGGACTTCGTGGTGGGCGTCACCGCCGTGGCGGCGATCGTCTTCGGGACGTACCAGCTCGCCGATGGGATCTACAAGATCGTGCGGACGGTGGACACCGCCAACAAGTTCTTCTACGCGCAGAAGCTCACGTATCTGAGCGTCAGCTCGCAGAAGGCCGGCATGGGCTCGGCGAAGGCCGGTGTGATCGGGGCGGTCATCGTGGCGCTCATCACCTGGGGGGTGATCATCTACACCCTGGTCGACGCCGGGGTGCCCGCCTTCAGCCCGCAGTTCGACCAAGCTATCGGCGACGGCATCGGAACGACGCTGACCATCTCGATGTTGGCCGCGGTGTCGCTCAACGGCGTCGGGTTCCTGGTGACCCTGGTCCTCGCCGTCATCGACGCCATCCTGTACTTCATCTGCGAGGACGATCCCGACAGCCTCGAGTCCGGCTACCTCGACGGTGCGTGCTTCTCCACCTTCGCGTTCATGTCGAAGTTCGCCGGCGACCTCGTGTACCAGTCGGGGCAGATGCTCGACGACAACGCCGACCTGACCGAGATCGGTGTACCCGACCTCGTCCTCGGGGACGCGCGCGCCCTGTACCGGGCCGGCAACACGGTGCGCGTCACCTTGCCGATCACGCTCAACGCCCGGGAGGTCTACGACGACGGCTGGTCGAACTTCTACGCCATTCCGTACCTACCGGTGCTGTACACGCCGGGCAACCTGGCCTCGACGACCTTCAACTTCTCGTTGACCAGCGGCACCGAGGAAACGGTCGTGGCCGAACGCGGCACGATGCAGAACGAGTGGACCGGCGTCGTTGCCTACGACACCTGGGGTGCCACGAGCCTCAACAAGGGCACCGCCACCAAGACCGTGACCGGGCCCGCCGTCCCGCTCGCCGCCGGCCTGAACCAGAAGGTCGAGGCCACGCTGAACACCGGTTACGCACTGCCGATGTTCGAGTGCACCGTCCTGCCGTTCCCCCCGCCGGCGGCCTCGTACTGCTGGAAGAACAGCAACATCAACTCCTCCTCCGATGCGCTCGACCCGTTGGTGCTCGACGTGCTGCCTGCCGATGTCGACGGCTTCATGGCGCTCGAGCGGCGCTTCGGGCACGACGCCCTGGCGTGGGACCCCGCGTTCGAGCCGCTGCGGGATGCCGACGTCGACGGCGTCGATGCCGTCGAGTTCGGCGGTCTCGACCCCGACGACCGCAACTGGGACACCGACGGTGACGGCCTCGGCGATGCGATCGAACTGGCCGGACGGGAAGCCGGGGAGGCGTTCAACCCCAGCCTGGGCGACACCGACCTCGACGGTCTGACCGACCGGCAAGAACGCGGGCTGGGCACGAACCCGGCGGTGGCGGACACCGACAACGACGGACTCGACGACGGGGCCGAGGTGCGTCACCAGGTGTACGCCACCTCGGGCGGCACGTGGGTCGCCACGGGTGGTTTCGCCGGCGGTTGGCAGATCCATGTGGCCGGGCCGTGGGCCGCGGGAGGAACAACAGACCGCCTGGTATGGGTCTCGTCGGACCCGCTGCGTGCCGACGGCGACGGCGACGGCCTCTCCGACCAGGCCGAGCGTGACCTCGCCGCGGCCTACAACGCCGGCGCCTGCGCGAACCTCCTCGCGACGGGCTGCACGGCGCGCGACCCGGACAACCTGCCGTTCAACCCGTCGGCGGCGAACCGCTCCCCGCTCGCCGTGACCGCCACCATTGCCGGGGGTTCGCCCTACGCCTCACCCGGCCAGACGGTCACCGTGCGCACCGAGGCCATCACCAGCGCGGCGTTGGAGCCGGGCGTTGTCGAGGTGTCACGCTCCGGCGCCCCCGCCGCCACGTCGGGCCCCCGACTGATGGCGTTCGACCCTGCGGGGAACCTCCCCCAGACACGCTCGGCCGAGACCGACATCACCTTGCCCACGGCGAGCGGCCGGTACAACGTGACCGCAACCGTGCGGACCAGGCTCCGCTCGGGCCCCGCACTGCCACCGGCATGGTCGGTGAACGTCGAGGCGCCGATCGCCAGGACCAAACCGTACGGCATGGTCGAGCTCGCCACCCGGGGCTGGGGCGGTTACGCACTCGCCGAGGAGAACTCGACCGACGCCGCTCGGGGCGATGTGCAGATCCGCGTGCTCGGTGAAGGCCCAGCGATCGGGCTCGACAGCGATGCGGGTGGGCGGCGGCTCAACGAGAAGGCCGTGGCGGACAACTCCGTTCCGTGGCCCACCCCGGTGACGTATGCGACCGCTGATTCGGCAGCACGACGCCAGCACCGGCTTGCCGCGGCGTGCAACGACGCCGGTAGCTGCGCCACCCTGTGGCAGGAACAACCCGACTGTGGAACCTTGTCGCTGTACTCGGTCCATGCCATCAAGGGCACCGACGAAGGCGGTACGCCGGGTGTCGACCTGCTGCCGGTCGTGCAGTATCCCGATGGCAAGGAGTTCGTCGACTTCTGGCACTACGGCCTGAACCTGACCGACGGCACCTCGGCGATCTGGGATCCCCCCGGGACGTACGACTTCTGCGGTTCGGGCATCACGCTCGACCTCTACGAGATGGACAACACGCAGTACGCCTGGCCGTCGGGCGCCACACGGGTGGCGACCATACCGGTGAGTGCGGCCTCGCCGACCGCGGGCACGGGTACCTACGGGGTCGACGAGCCCCTGTGGGATCACTGCGCCTCGTACGGCACATCGGACCCCGACCGGATCAGCGTGTGCGCAGCGTGGTACCAGGACGGTGCCGATTACGGCGGGATCCGCTATTCGGTGACCCCCACGTCGTCGTCCTACTCGATCGGGGACACCCCCTCGACGCATGCGCGGCTCGCCGGCGCGGTGACCACGGGGACCGGCCCGACGCCGGCGGCCGGCGGCCAGACGGTCCTCAGCGCGATGGACGAGGCGGCGACCGATCCGGTGCTCGCCAGCGACGGCGCCGGCTTCGCCTGGGTGTATACGTCGACGCCGGTGAACGACACCGGGTCCTCGACCGGGCTGGGCGTGCTGAAGATGCGGCGCGGCACGTCGCTGGCCGATGCCCAGCCGCCGGTGACCCTCGCGGGAGTGTCGGGTCGCCCGGTGCAGCTCGACTGGACAGGCTCCTCGTGGCGCCTGCTGACCACCGACGGCTTGACGTGGTGGATCACCGACATCTCCTTCGACGCGCAGGGCCAACCGGTGACCGCAGCCTTCGGGCCGGCGCGGAGCAACGTCTCGGCCATGGCCACCGACTCCGCCACCGGCCGGACCCTGCTGGCCTACGGGAACGAAGGCAGCCAGTCCCTCCTGATGACGGCGGACGGGACCAGCGGCCCGACCGCCGGCCCGTTGGACGAGGTCACCGCTGCCGCCTTCAACCCGCTGACCGGCGGATGGCTCGCGGTCGACCTGACCCGGACGGGACCCGAGCAGCGACAATCCACGGTGCGGGCATACGCTGCCGACCTGACCGCCCCCGAGGCCAAGCCGAGCGGTCTCCCGGACACCACGCCGACCTCGTTGGCGTGCCCGGCGTCGCAGTCGATGCCCTCGGTCGACCTGCGCTTCGAGGAGTTGCCGGGCGCGACGACCTTCGCCGACTCGTCGGGACGGGCCAACCCGGCCGGCAGCGCCCCCGGTGCGGCGCCGGCGGCCGGCTACCCCGGCGCGGTGAACGGCTCGCACGGAGCGCCGGGCTCGGACCACTCGGTGCTCTTCGACGGTGCCGCTGATGCGCTGAGCCTGGCCGACAACCCCGCCGGGGCAGCGGTCTCGCTGGCGTTCTGGTATCGCAACGACGCCTCGGTCCCCGGCACGCCCTTCGTCATCCGTGGAGGCGGACCGTACCCCTTCGTCCTCGAGATCCACCCGGACGGTGGGGTGTCGTGGAACTCGAAGACGGTGAGCGGCCTCTACACCGGCCTGGCCGACGGGAAGTGGCACTTCGTGACGGCAACCCGTTCGGCAACCCCGGCACTGTCCGAGGTGTCCTCGTGGCCGGCACTCCACGTCGACGGCGAGCAGGTCGTCGGCTGGCCGGGCCCCTGGTCGAACCCGACCGTCGCGACGCCGGGTGTGCAGATCCAAGGCGGTTCGGCGGCGGTGCAACTGGACCAGCTGCAGGTGTTCGCTGCGCCGCTGCTCCCGGAGCGGGTCGAGGCCCTCTACGAGCGGAGCGACCTGCCCGTTTGTGTGCTGGTGACGCGCGGCTGGGAATCCCTCGCCAAATGGGCGCGGCTGCCCTTTGCCGAGGTCGATCCACGGTCCGGTGCCTTGACGTCCACGGCGAGGGTGTCGATCATCGTCGACGCCGACGACCCGGTGTCCAGCGCCGCCGAACCTGCCGAGCCCATCAAGGGCGGCCCGTCGACGACCTACCGGGTCGGCGGCACGGCGTCGGACCCGACCTCGGGGGTGGCCAGGGTCGAGGTCCGGGTGACCCGGCCAGGTGGCTCCGCCGGAGCCTGGACCGAGGCCGCCGGGCTCGAGGCATGGTCGTTCGAACTGGACACCACCACGCCGGGCACCTATCTCGTGCAATCCCGCGCCACCGATCTGACCGGGCGGGTCGAGACGCCCCAGGCCGCGGTCTCGGTGCTCGTCGACACCCAAACGCCGGTGGTGAGCGCCACCGCGCCGAGCACGGTGTCAGGGTTCGTGGCGGTCCAGACCGATCCGGGTACCGGCAGGAAGACCCTGCGGCTCACCGGCACGGCCAGCGATGCCGGCGGGGCCGGCATCCCGAGCGACGGGGTCGAGGTCCTGGTGCTGCCGGCATCGAGGACCTCGGCGGCTGCGGACGGCTGGGTCAAGGCATCGGTCCAGGCCGGGACACCGGCGAGCTGGACCGCGGACTTCCCCTTCGCCAACGGTGCGCTCGATGTCAGCGGGACCTACAAGGTATGGCTCCGTGGCGCCGACCGGGCCGGCAACCGCTCACAGCCGAGCCTCGGCTTGGCGTCGCTCAAGGTCGATGACCGCGCTCCAACGGTGAGCTCGCTCACGCCACCGGTGCTCAAGCGCGGGTACTCGCTCACCGGAACCGCGCAGGACGCCTCGGGCGTGGGGGTCGACACGGTCGAGCTGGCGCTGGTCGAGCTGTCCGACGCCCTGGCCGCCCAGGCGCAGGGCGTCGATCCGAGCCGCAGCTGGATGTCGGCGAACCTCGACCGTGGCGCGTGGTCGCTGCAGATCGGCCCCGGCTGGGTCGGTGATCTCTACCAGCTCGACGTACGCGTGGCGGACCGGTTGGGCAACGTGCGGGTCATCGCCGGCGTCTGGCGGGGGGTCATCGACAGCACTGCGCCCGCGCTGACGCTCGACGTTGTGGCCACGGGCAACACCAACAGCACCGGCGCGAGGCAGTACACGGTGACGTGCTCTGCGACGGACTTCAGCCTCGATCCCGCGACGTTCTCCTGTCCGGGCGCGTCGACGCCCACTCGCCAGTACGACGCAGTACCCGCAGGGATCCTGACCAACCTGTTCCCCGACCAGGTCCGCATAAGCGGACTCACCGCGCAGGGAACGGTCTGGTCGAAGGACCCCGACCAGGCGTTCACGTTCAACGCCTGTGATGCGTGGAAGAACACCAACAACGCGGTCGGTCCGGCCCAGTGCGCCACCACCACCAAGCGCGCCGGTTCGCTCGCCCCGGCGAGCGCCGCAGCGGCGAACGTGACCGACACCGCAGATGTTGCGTCGCTGCGGGCGTCGGTGACCGATCCATTCCCCGGCCAGCACGTGCAGCGCGACGGATCCGGCGCGATCGCCGTCGGGGCGTACGCCGAATCGCCGGTCGCGCTGCAGAGCGTCACCGTGCTCGTCGACGACGCAGCGGCCGGCGCGGCATCGCTGCTCGCCGGCAGCAAGGTGTACGACGCCCCCGTCAGCGCCACCGCGCCGGCGGGCGCGCACACCGTCAGGGTGCGGGCGGTCGATGCGGCGGCGGCAACGGTCACCTCGAGCCAGGTGGACGTCTTCGTCGACATCAGTGCGCCGACGGTGACGTTGGGCTCGACCAGCCTGGGACTCGACGACAGCTGGGGGGTCGCCACCAACGTGCTGGTCATCGGCGGAACCGTCGAGGACGACGGCGTGGTCGTCGCGGTGCAGGCCAAGGTCGGCGACGGGCAGTGGCAGGACGTCATCTTCGACCAGGGGGTCAAGACCTGGTCCGGAGCGTTGAAGGTGCGCAACCCCGACGGCAAGAGCCTTCCGGTGTCGGTCCGGGCCTTCGACCGTTCCGGCCGCAAGGGCGAGCTCGGCTCGACGCTCAGCGTCGACTTCACGCCGTCGACGCCGGGTTTCACCCGTGCGGACACGACGGTGCTGTCGGGACCGACCGCCCCGTCGACCGCGACGACGGCGACCTTCACCTTCTCCGGCACCAAGGGCACGAAGGACCTCCACGGGTTCTTCTGTTCGCTCGACGGCCAGCCCGTGCAGGCCTGCACCAGCCCGTGGACCGTCAGCGGACTCGCCGCCGGGACCCACCGGCTGGAGGTTGCGGCGTTCGACGTCGACGGCCTGGCTGACCTCAGCCCTGCCACACGGGACTGGACGGTCATCGCCAGCGGCCCGCAGGCCACCCTGAAGGAGAAGCCGGACGCGCTCAGCGCCTCGAGCGCCGCCCGGTTCGCGTTCACCGGACCCGCCGGTGCGACCTTCACCTGCTCGCTCGACGGTGCCGCGCCCGCGGCGTGCACCAGCCCGGTCACCTATGCAGGGCTGGCCTACGGCCGGCACACCTTCGCCGTGACCGCGAAGGTCGGTGCCAGCAGCGGAAGCCCGCTGGCCTACATCTGGAACGTGGTCGACGGGCCACCCTCGGTTCGCAACGCTGCACTCACGCTCAACGCCAACAGCAGCGGCGAACCGTTGACCCTCGTCGGCGCCGACGCCGATCCGCTCACGTACCGGATCGTCCGCGAGCCCGACCACGGCACCCTCGCCGGTGCCGCCCCGAACCTGACCGACGGCCCCGAGCCCGGCTACTACGGCCCCGATTCGTTCAGCTACGTCGCCAACGACGGCCAAACCGACTCGGGCGAGGCGGTGGTGTCGGTGACGGTGTTGCTGGCGGGGTTCAGTGTGTACGGCGATGAGGGTGTGGAGATCGGTGACGGGGTGACGATCGGTCGTGATGGGGTGGGGGTGAACCGGGCGTCGTCGGGTTCGGGTCCGAAGGTGTGGGAGTTGTCCGTGGGTGAGCGGTCGATCATGAGTGATGCGTCTGCTCGTGCGGTTGCCGATTCGGTGCGGATCGGGAGGAGCAGTTCGTTGTACAACGTCGGGTACAACGATTGGGACAACAAGGGCAAGGCGTTGGGTACGGTGACGAGGCCGTTGTCGGTGCCGTTCGCGCCGTTGCCGGCGTTGGCGTCCTTCGGTGCTGCTGGTGGCGCTGATGTGAAGGTGTCGGCGAAGACGGCGGTGCGGCTCGATGCGGGTTCGTATCGGGCGTTGAAGGTGGATCCGAAGGCGCAGTTGGTGCTGACCGGTGGGGTGTACACGTTCGCGAGTTGGGACGTGGGCAAGGAGGCGTC
>CAIXPF010000182.1 GCA_903921205.1 uncultured Acidimicrobiia bacterium
CGACGGGCTCGAGTGGGATGTCGACGCCAACGGCGTGATCGACGATCTCGACGTCGATGGGATACCGGATGTCTTCGACGAGGACAACGACGGCGACGGGGTGGCCGACTCCGCCGACCTGACGCCCTCCGCAGCCGGCGACGTCGTCTACGGCGAGGGTCTCCCGTTGAGCCTGAGGATCGACCACCTGAGCACGAGCGGCGCACTGCCCACGTCGGTCGACTTCCAGATCCGGCCGACCGATCCCTCGCATCTGGCCCTGGCCCTCTCATCGCTGGACTGGCCGGCCGACGACAAGGGCCAGGTCCGCGATCTCGACAACAGCCCGGACGATCTGATGGTCGTGCCCATGCTCGAGATCGTCATACCGGCAGGTACGTTCTCGATGCTGGGGCAGGAGCAGCTCTCCCCGTACGGCATCAGCCTCGGCGAGCAGCGACCCGACGGCTCGTGGGTGGCCTACGTGCCGTTGCGCCTGGTCACCGACGAGCACACCGGCAAGCGGGTCGCCTTCTCGGCACGCATGCTCTATCCGTCGCAGGCGTGGGGCGGGGCGCACAGCATCCGGCTGGCGTGGATGGTCCAGGTCGACAACGACATCCCCTGTGACCCTGCCGCCACCCCGCCGGTCGACGGGTGCTCGGCGTCTGGCTACCAGTACAACGTGCCGCAGACCGTGCAACGCTACTACGAGGACTGGACCCTCACCGGTCTGCAGGTCTCCGAGGCCCACGGGGCGACCATGGCGGTGATCCACGAGGATCCCGCCGTCGACGTCGATCTGCACGACGCCGGTCCGAGCTGGGTCCTGACCGATGTCCTCGGCGCACGGTTCCTGACCGCGGACCTGCAGGGCAACTACCCGATCGACCCGGACAACATCGACGACCTGCTCGACCGTGATCGCAACGGCGGGGGCCCCACGTCGGTGTACGGCCAGCCGAACCTGTTCCAGGTCGAGACCGCCTCCTACCCGACCTTCGAGCAGGCGGTGCAGGCGACCACCTCGACGGTGATCCCCGACCTGCTCACGAGCCGGTTCGACCAGTACTGGAGCGGCGCGGATTCCTTGCGAGCGTCGATGGTGACGGCCTACACCAGCGCCACGCGCTCGCTGAGCCTCGGGGAACGGCGAGATGCCGGCGGCTACGTGAGCGTCAACGGCGCGGCGATCGGCTTCGATCTCGATCCGGCCGGGCCGTCCGTGGCCCCGGTCAACACCATCGGTGGCGTCAAGTGGACCCAGTACTGCGGTGGCACCGGCAACTCGCCTGCGTGGGTCGGGTGCACGCCGGAGCAGGTCGCTGCAGACCTCGAGGCCCGCAACGGCGCAGTCCTGCTCGACGCCGAGGACCCGACGGTCAGGGTGTCGTCGCTCGACGCCACCTACGCCGCCGGCCAGAACAACATGATGAGCATCTACGCGCTTACGCGGCTGCAGGGCGCCTCCGCCCTGCTCGCGCAGGATTTCGGCAGCGGCGCGTTGACGATCCCCTCGTTCGACTTCGAGGCCGACAGCGAGCTGACCAGCCGGGTCGCCGACATCTACGGGAACTACGGATTCTACGCTTCGAGTGCAACCGGCTTCTCCAAGTTCCTCGCCAACAAGTTCGCCTTCGAACAGCTCATCAAGGCCGGGAAGTTCGGGGAGTTCACGAAGGCCATCACCGACGCCCGCACCATGAAGCAGCTCCAGTACTTGATGGACTACAAGGTCAACGGAGCTTGGACCGCCGCCATCGTGCTGGTTCTGGTGACCATGGCGGTGTTGGCCTACTTCTACGTGCAAGGCAATGCGGACGTCCAGATCGCCGTCAAGGTGCTGGCTGCCGTGGTTCCGGCGATCACCTCGTTCGCCTTTCCGTTGTATACGCTCTACACGCTGGTCAAGGACGGCTTGGTGACCCAGGTCGGGGGACTTTCGGCCCTGACGGCGGAAATGCTCGGCACGAGCCGCGTCGCCGCAGGGATCGCGGTGTTCATCGGGCTCGGCGTCACCTGGGGGTTCTTCATCGCCGCGGTGGCGGGCTCCGGTATCCCGGCGTTCAGCGCGGCGTTCAACGCCGCGCTGGCCGGCGCGATCGCCAGCACCATCCTGATCGTCACCCTCGCCGCGTTGGCCCTCACCGGCGTCGGGCTGATCCTGGTGGGCCTGTTGACCGTCATCGACGGCATCCTGACGTTGATCTGCGAGTTCGGTACCGAAACCGACTCTGCGCGGCTCCGCACCGACTTCACCGACGGGCAGTGCTTCACCGTCAGCGGGGCGCTGACCAAGATCATCACGGGGGTCGTCTACGACTATGACCTGATGGTCGACGTGGAGCGCGAGGACCTGATCGTCCCCGGTGTCCCCGAGTACGACCTGACCGATCCGGATCTCGGCTATGCGGTGGGCAACTCGATGCAGATCCAGTTGCCGGTCACCACCAACATGGCCATGGCGGACGGGTCCGGCAACCAGTTCTTCATCGGCTACCAGTGGTTGTACTCGCGTGAAAGCCTCCGTTCGACCACCACCGAGTACACGGTCACCGCGTCCGCCCCGGAGACGCTGAGCCCCTCGCGCGGCACCATGTCCTCGTCGTGGGCCGTGGGGAGCGAGCCGGACCACTACTGGTTGGCCCACCCGATGTACGCGATGAGCGAGACCCGCAACGTGGTGGCCGAGCCGTTGCCGTTCACCGAGGCGGGCGTGAACCGGACGTTCGCGCCGTCGTTCAACGTCGGCTTGGCCCTGCCGGCGGAGGAGTGCTGGAGCATCCCCAACCCGATCGTCTTCCCGTTCCCGGTGATCCCGGTCTGCTATGTGCGGACCTTCTCCGACAGCAGCTCGGAACCGTTCGGGCAACCCACCTACGACGTGTTCCCCGCACATCTGAGCGGGATGGTCGCGGTGTCCGACCGGCCGGCCGGGCGCCGGGGCCTGGCCTGGGACGCGACGTTCCCGCCGCTCACCGATGCCGATGGCGACGGTGCCGCAGCGCTCGGTGCCGGTGGCCTCGATCCCGACGACCGCACCACCGACCTCGACGGTGACGGGCTGAGTGACGCGTTCGAGCTGGAGCAGCGCCAGGACGGCGTGGCCCTGGACCCGTCGCTGTGGGACACCGATCTCGACGGGCTCACCGACCGCCAGGAGTACGAGATCGGCTCGAACCCGGCGGCGGCGGACACCGACAACGACGGCTTGGCCGACGGGGTCGAGGTCCGTCACCAGCAGTACGTCATGACCGCCGGTGGGCCGGCCTGGAACGGCCAGTTCGTGGGTGGTTGGCAGGTCGGGGTCGTCGGCCGGTGGGATCTCACCAACCCGGTGCCCTCGACGCGCGCCGTGTGGGTGTCCTCCGACCCGAACCGGGCCGACGGCGACGCCGATGGCATCTCCGACGCGGCCGAGCGCGACCTCGCCCAGGCTGTGGACCCTGCCGACCGGCTCGACGAGGACGGCCACGCCTTCAGCCCGGCGGGCTACAACGTGTCGCCGCTGTCGGTCAGGGTGACCAGTGACGACGGCGACGGCTACGTCGCGGCGGGCCAGGTCGTGGCGGTGCACAACGAGACCGTCGCCACCCGGGCGTTCGAGCCGGGCGTGGTCCGGCTGACCGTACCGTCCTCGGCAGGCGCGTCGCCGGAGCCGTCGGTGCTGCCGTTCGACCCGGACACGTTCACCGGCAGCCAGACGCTGGCCAACGACTTCGTGGTGAGCGTCCCGGCGGCCGGCAGCGGGGCCTTCCCTGTCGCGGTCGACGCCATCGCCCGCCTGGAGTCCTCCTCCTCGGCGCCGGTGGATTGGGCCATCGCCGAGGAGACGGCCATCGCCGCGACCCGCCAGTTCGCCGATGCCTCGTTGGCCACGCGCCGATCGGACCTGGCCAACGCCTACGAGATCGCCGACGGGTCCTCGACCACTGCCGCGGCCAAGGGCGCCGGCGACATCCGGGCCATCACCGTACCTGGTGGTACGCAGCGATCGCTCGACGTCGACACCGAGCAGGTCGGCCCGCAACGGCCGGATGTCCGCTATCTGCGTGGCGACGGGACGCCACGGGCGGCCTGCACCACCGACGGCAACTGCCTCACGGTGTGGGACCACTACGACAACTGCAGCGTGCTCACGATCGAGTCGCTGCGGGTGTACGCGCCCGACGGCGGCACCTATGAGGACGCCAACAACGGCATCGAGCCGGGCGTCTACCTGGAGCGGACACCGGGTGGCCCGATCGAGTTGCTGTGGTTCCCTCTGAACAACGGGGGCAACGACCTGCGTGACGGTGCCCAACGCGGTCCGAACGCCCAGGGGTTCCCCACGGAGGTCACCTTCTGCGGCGACGCGTCGATCCGCATCGAGGAGGTGGACGGCAACGCCATCACCCGGGACAACAACTCGCCGTACCAGTGGTCGTCCTTCCCCGGCGGCAGCGACGGCGTGAACCTGGGCAACACCTATCCGATCGACGCAGGCGTGGAGCAGAACTCCAGCGTGGCGAACTTCTCCAACACCGACTACCGGGAGACGCGCCGCGGCATCCAGGAGTGCTGGAACACCGGTCGGTTCTGCCAGCGGGTCGATATCACCTATTCCGTGCAGGAACGTCCGCTGTGGCGGGTCGCCGGGGCGGTGTCCGACGCCGGTGGCATCGTGCGCCCCCAGTTCCAGCTCCCCTCGGCCTCACGGCCGAGCGGCAAGGACATGCAGGACCTCAACCCCGACGTGGCGTCGGACGGTTCGGGCTTCGCCGTCGTGTCGGAGCGCTACGTGCGTGTTCCGGGCGGATCGGTCGGGTGGGAGTCGCGGGATATCGTGCTGACCACCTTCGGTGCAACCGGGCTGCGCCTCGACGAACGGGTGCTGACCGGGTTCGACCGGTGGGTCAACGATTCGATCCCCGCCCGCCATGCCGAGCTGTCCGTCGAATGGGCCGACGGCGAGTGGTGGGTCCTGATGGTCGACCAGGAACATCCGAACGAGGTTGTCCGGTTCCGGGTGGCCGCGGACCTGTCGGGCCAGACCGAGGAGCAGCTCGTCGATGACGTGGCGGGCCAGACCACGCCCGCGGTGGCCCACGACCCGGTGAGCGGCCGGTCGTTGCTCGTGTACCAGACCAGCGCAGGCGCGGTGCGGGCCGTCGGGTACGCGGGTTCGAGCACGGTGCCGGCGGCCGGGCCGGCCACGTTGCTCGGCGCGGTCGGCGGTTGCGGCGCCGGGTCGGCGCCGCAGGTCGCGGCCAACCCGCTGACCGCCGGCTGGCTGGTGACCGCCCGGTGCAACGGTTCCCTGCAGGCGGTGTCGGTCGATGCGTTGCTGGCCTCGCCGTCGGTGAAGGCCGTGCCGACGGTCGGGGCGCCCGGCACGGTGGGCAACCACGATGTGGCCTGCCCGTCGTGGCGGTCGCTGCCGGTGGCCGATCTGCGCTTCGAGGAGATGCCGGGTGCGACCACCTTCGTCGATGCGTCGGCGGGTGCCCACAACGGGACCAGTGCGCCCGGCGCGGCGCCGGCTGCGGGGTATGCCGGTGCGCCGGGAGCGGCCGGGTCGGATTTCTCGGTCGCCTTCGCCGGCACCGGCGACCTGGTGAGCCTGGACAACCCTGCGGGTGCCGCGGCGTCGGTGGCGTTCTGGTACCGCAACATCCTCCCGCAATCCGGGCAGCCCTTCGCGGTGCGCGGGGCCGGTGCGAACCCCTACGCCCTGGAGATCGATCCGTTGTCCGGGGCGTTGACGTGGAACACCGCCCGGGTGTCGAGCACCGGGCTGGCCGATGGGGCGTGGCACTTCGTGACGGCTACCCGTTCGGCCGGCGGTGCCCTGGCGGTGTACGTGGACGGGATCGCCAAGTCCTCGGCGACGGTGTCGGGGGCCTCGGCATCCGGCTCGTCGCTGCGGATCGAGGGCGGCGCCGGGACGGTGCTGGTGGATCACGTGCGGGTGTATGCCACCGCCCTCGGGGCCGAGGCGGTGTCGGCGCTGTTCGCCCGTACCGACCAGGAGGTCTGCGTCACGGTGGCCTCCGTCGACGCAGCCACATCGGCCTCGAGCGCCAAGATCGCGTGGGCCCGTCACCAGTTCCTCACCGCCGATACCCGGGGCGGCATGATCACCTCCACCGCGTCGCTGCCGTTCGTGATCGACACCGACCTGCCGACCTCGTCGGCGGTCCTCGGCTCCGGGTACGTGGGCGGCTCCGGTGCGGCCTTCGAGTACCTGCTCGGCGGCACGGCCGGTGATGCCACCTCCGGGGTCGCCGGGGTCGATGTCAGCGTCAACGGGGGGTCGTGGCAGCGCGCCGACGGCACCGAGGCGTGGACGTTCCCGGTCCAGGTCGCCAACGGTTCCTACGCCATCCGTACCCGGGCCGTCGACGCGGTCGGCAATGTCCAGACGGTCGGTGTGCCGGTGACGCTGGTGGTCGACGGTGTGGTACCGGTGGTGGGCCTGACGGCGCCGTCGGTGTCCCCGACAAAGCCGACGGTCGATCCGGTGACCGGCCGGAAGACCGCCGTGCTGGCCGGTACGGTCTCCGATGTCAGCAGCGGGGTCGCTGCCGACGGGGTCGAGGTGCAGCTGTTCGTGCCGGGCGACACGGTCCGTGACACCGGTTGGCAGAAGGCCACGGTCAGCGGGGGCGCCTGGTCGATCGGCTACGCCTTCGCTGCGGCTGCGCCGGATGTCAGCAACACCTACAACGTGCGGGTCCGCGCCAAGGACCGGGCCGGCAACCGCACCGGTGACGCCGCAGCCCAAGGCATCATCCGTGTCGACGACGCGGCACCCGAGGCGGCGTTGTCCGCAGCGTTGAGCAAGGCCACCAAACTGGTCGGTACGGTCGGCAACGGCGGGCTGCCGATCCTCAACGGCACCGTGCATGACGGCGGTGCGTCGGGGATTGCCGGGCTCGAGGTGGCCTTCGTCCCGGCGGTTCGGGATCCGGGCGACACGTCCGGACTGACCTGGTACCCGGCCACCGTCGGGGCGAGCGGCCCGGGTGTGGCCGACAGCGCCTGGACCATGACCGCACCGGCGGGCCTCGAGGATCTCTACAACCTGGCCGTGCGCACCCGTGACGTGGCCGGCAACGAGAAGGTGTGGAACAACCAGTGGAACGGCGTCGTGGACACCAAGGCCCCGCGTCTGACGCTCGATGTCGCCCGGGCTCCCGACGCCTTCGGCGACGGCCAGACCTTCGCCTTCGACGTGCGCTGCGTGGCCGAGGACCTGTTCCTCTCCGAGGCGACGTTCTCCTGCCCGGGTGAGGCGCTGGGCGCCCCTGAGCGGACCTACGTGGAGAGCAACGGCCCGGTCATCGCGCTGTTCCCCGACCTGGCCATGGTGGAGAAGCTCGAGCTCGCCTACCGCGGCTACGAGCCGAGCGCCACGCCGCAGATTAGGCTGAAGGCCTGCGATCAGTACGGCAACTGTGCGGACACGACCGGGGTCATCCCGGCGCAGGCCGCAGCGCCGCTCGGCGCCGGCACGACGTTCGGGGCGGTGTCGGTGCCGACACCGGGCCAGCATCTCAGCGTCGATGCCGGCACCGGTATGGCCTCGGTGCAGGTGAACGCCCGGGCGGCGACCGGTTCGACGCTGAGCAGCGTCACGGTCAGTCTCGACGGGGTGGTCGTGGCCACACCGACCCTCGGGGTGGGTAGCACCCGGTTCAACGGCTACGTGCCGGTACCGGTGACCACCGGCGGCAACCACACGCTTCTGGTCACGGTCAACGGCTCCGTCGATTCGGCCCCGGTCACCTTCTTCGCCGACCTCGCCGCCCCGGTGCTGGCGTTGAGCACCACGGGGATCGGCCCGAGCGGCACCTGGGTCGCCGGTGCCGATGTGGTGACCTTCGCCGGGACCGTCGGAGACGACGGCGAGGTACGACGGGTGCAGGTCCGCATCGACGGCGGGGGCTGGTTCGACGCCATCGTCGAGGGCGCCCCCGGTCCGTCGGGCACGTGGCGGGCCGCGGTACCGGTGGCGAACCCCGATGGGCGGACCCTGTCGGTGCGGGTGCGGGCCACCGACCGGGCCGGTCGCAAGACCGAGATCTCCGGGTCGAGCGCCGTGGATCTGGCCCCGGTCGGGGTGGTGCGGCCGAACACGGTGATCGACACCGGCCCGGCGGCGTCGGGTCCGGCGACCTCGGCGACGGTGACGTTCCATGCGGTGGCGGCCACCAAGCCGGTCGCGGCGTTCTCCTGCCGGCTCGATGGCGAAGCGTGGCAGTCCTGCTCGAGCCCGTGGTCGGTCAGCGGTGTGGCCGCCGGTGCCCATGCGATCGAGGTGATGGCGATCGATGCCGACGGGCTCGAGGACCTGTCGCCGGCACGATGGGGCTGGACGGTGACCCCGAGCGGACCGCAGGCATCGGTGACCTCGAAGCCGTCGGACCCCTCGGGCTCGACCTCGGCCACGTTCGTGTTCAGCGGCTCGTCGTTGTCCTGTTCGCTCGACGGCTCGGCCTTCGCGTCGTGTACCAGCCCCCGGACCTACAGCGGTCTGACGCCCGGCCTGCACACCTTTGCGGTGAAGGCCGGTGCCGGCTCGCCGGTGTCGTACCGCTGGACGGTGATCGATGAGCCGCCCGTGGCCCGCAACGGCGTGCTGACGGTGCAGGAAAACAGCGTCGGTGAGCCGGTCAAACTGGTCGCCACCGACCTCGGCGAACCGAACTACACGGTCACCAAACAACCGCAGCACGGCTATCTGACCGGCACCGCCCCGAACCTGACCTATATCCCCGACCCGAACTATTACGGGCCCGACGCCTTCTCGTTCGTCGCCAACGACGGCCAAACCGACTCGGGCGAGGCGGTGGTGTCGGTGACGGTGTTGCTGGCGGGGTTCAGTGTGTACGGCGATGAGGGTGTGGAGATCGGTGATGGGGTGACGATCGGTCGTGACGGTGTCGGGGTGAACCGGGCGTCGTCGGGGTCGGGTCCGAAGGTGTGGGAGTTGTCCGTCGGGCAGAAGTCGATCATGAGCGATCCGTCGGCCAGGGCGGTTGCCGATTCGGTGCGGATTGGTAAGAGCAGTTCGTTGTACAACGTCGGTTACAACGATTGGGACAACAAGGGCAAGGCGTTGGGTACGGCGACGAAGCCGTTGTCGGTTCCGTTCGCGCCGTTGCCGGCGTTGGCGTCCTTCGGTGCTGCTGGTGGCAGTGATGTGAAGGTGTCGGCGAAGACGGCGGTGCGGCTCGATGCGGGTTCGTATCGGGCGTTGAAGGTGGATCCGAAGGCGCAGTTGGTGCTGACCGGTGGGGTGTACACGTTCGCGAGTTGGGACGTGGGCAAGGAGGCGTC
>CAIXPF010000183.1 GCA_903921205.1 uncultured Acidimicrobiia bacterium
CAGACAGGCGGTCCCATGCATCGAACCCGGCGAGCAACGATCGTCGTCATCCTGTCCTGGTGCCTCGCCCTGGCGGCGGCGCTGCCGGCCTGCACGACGGGCACCGCAGCAACCGGCGTGCGCCGGCCGGAAGCCGTGGCCACAACAGGGACCGACGCCGCGACGTTGCCCGACGTCGGCCTGATCCGCGCCGGCCTCGCGAAGGGCCCGGCGCAGCCGGCCGTCACCGGGTACGTCGAACAGGACACCACCGGGGCATTGCAGCCCCAGACCCTTCGGGTGATCGGCGACCCGGTCGGCGATGTCCCGTCGCCATCGGGAGACGCCACCCAAGCGGCGGCGAACTACCGGCCCGCGGACGGTCTGTTGACCTTCGAGCTCACCTTGGCCAACTACGAGGACACCACCGGTCCGAGCTGGGTCTCGGAGGACACGTTCATCCTGTGGGGAATCGACGTCACCGGCGACACCCACGCCGACTTCTACCTCTACTTCTGGGCAACCGCCGGCAAGCCGAGTGTCTCGTTGACGAACGACCGGTTCGAGTACGTCTGCTCCGGTCTCTACGGCCTTTGGCCGACCTGGAAGGTCCTCGCGGCCGCTATCCCGGCCACGTGTCTCAACAACCCGAGCAGCTTCGCCTGGCGGGCGGCGTTCTCCTATGACAACGCCGCCACCGGGATCCGGTCGATCGACTACGTCCCCGACAGCACGTGGGCCGGGCCCTACCCCAACGACGCCTACCAGGCCCCGTCACCAGGGTGTACGCCTGAATCGAACCCGGCCGCCGTCCCGGCGGTCGACGGTTTCGTGTCGATCACGCCCGCACGGTTGCTCGACACCCGTAACCCGGCGCTGACGCACGACTGCGCCTTCCGCGGCATCGGCGTTCGCCCCTCGTTCTCGGTCACCCCGTTGCAGGTGACCGGCCGGGCCGGAGTACCCGCAACCGCCTCGGCGGTGGTCCTCAACGTCACCGTCGTCGATGCCCAAGGGCCTGGCTTCCTCACGGTGTTCCCTTGCGGGACCGCACGGCCGAACGCCTCGAACCTCAACTACAACACCGGCTCGACCATCCCCAACGCCGTCATCGCCAAGGTCGGTGTGGACGGGCGGGTCTGCCTGTACGCCCAGAACACGACCCACCTGTTGGCCGATGTCAATGGCTGGTTCACTGCCGCCGCCACCTACGCATCGGCGGACCCGCAGCGCCTGCTCGAAACCCGGGCGGGCCTGCAGACGGTCGACGGCCTCAGCAACGGCGTCGGCTTGCGTTCAGCGGGGTCGGTCACCGAACTGCAGATCACGGGCCGTGGCGGCGTGCCTGTCGACGCCACGGCCGCGGCGCTCAACGTCACGGTCGTGGAGGCCAGGGGTGCCGGCCACGTCACGGTCTATCCGTGCGGTGACACACCACCCAACGCCTCCAACCTCAACTACGTGGCGGGGGGCACGATCCCCAACGCCGTGATCGCGAAGATCGGAACCAACGGACGGATCTGTCTCTACGTCCATCAGGCGACCCATCTCATCGTCGACGTCGAGGGCTGGTTCACCGCGGCCACCCGCTACACGCCGGCGCTGCCCCAACGGATCCTCGAGACCCGCTACGGCCTGCAGACCTCCGACGGCCGCAGCAACGGCCTGGGTCTTCGCTCCGGGGGCTCCATCACCGAACTCGAGGTCGCCGGTCGTGGTGGCGTCCCCGCCGATGCGACCGCCGTGGTCCTCAACGTCACCGTCGTGGATGCCAAGGGCTCCGGGTACGTCACCGTCTACCCGTGCGGCACGTCGCGGCCGAACGCCTCCAACCTCAACTACCTCTACGGCAGCACCATCCCCAACGCCGTCATCACCAAGATCGGCACCGACGGACGGGTGTGCCTGTACACCCACAGCCCCACGCACCTCATCGCCGACGTCAACGGCTACTTCCCGGCGCCATGACGGAGATCGGCGACCGGTAGTCCGGGACCACCTCGGGGAGCCGCCGGTAGGGGGTACCGTTCCCGGCATACTCGGGGTGGGCGCGGAGGGACTCGAACCCCCGACATCTGCCTTGTAAGGGCAGCGCTCTAACCAACTGAGCTACGCGCCCGAAGGCGGCTCAGGCTATCGGGTGTGCGGCGAGGGACTCCAGCGGTCGTCGAGCGCTCCTACCGAACCTGCGGTGCACCGATCAGCGTCGTCGGGCCACCACCGGGCCCGGTTCGGGACCCTCCAAGGCGGCCATGGCAGCTTCGGTCTCGGCCTGCAGCGCAGGAAGGGCGTCACGGTCGAACCATCGCACCTCGACGATCTCGGCCGAGGTCGGCCGGACGACCGGCACGGGGCCGGGCAGCCCGAGCCGGGCCCGGAACACGAAATCGAGCCGGCGGGCCACCGGGTCGATCACCAGACGACCCGGCCCGACCAGCTCCACGTCAAGCCCGACCTCCTCCCGGACCTCCCGGAGCGCAGCATCCTGGGGACTCTCCCGCCGGGCCAGCAGCCCGCCCGGTAACCCCCAATTGCGCCGATAGCTCTGGCGGAGCAGCAGCACGCGCCCGCCCTCGCCCTCGATGAGCACGATCGACCCTGCGGAGAACGTCGGGCCTGCACGGCGGACCAGGAACCGCCGTGCCGACACGGGCAGTCTCCGGTAGCCCCGCAGGACCACGCGGTGCAGACGCCACCGCAACGGCAGTGGATTCACGGTGCGCGTTGCACGCGCAGCGGCGCGCCGGACGCCTCCGGCCAGCGGCGGATCAACTGCTCGCGCAGCGACGCGGGGCCCGCTACCGGTGTGCGTCGCGCCCCGTGCTCGAGCACCACGAGGTCACGCCCGTGCACGTCCTCGACGTCGATGCCGGCCTCTCGCGCCACGAGCAGGCCACCGAGGTAGTCCCACACCCCATGGGCGTCGACCGAACAGTCGAGGAACGCATCAGCCTGGCCGGCGGCCACCGCGCACAGGTCGAGCGCCAGGGCCCCCAGCGCCCGGTACTGCCGCCAGCCGAGATGGGTACGGGCATGACCCGACAGCAGCACCAACGCGTCGCCCAGCACCGTGGTCCGCTCGGGCGGCGAGCGCAACGGCCGGCCGTCGCGGGTTGCACCCTCACCGCGCACCGCCCGGAACTCCTCGCCGGTCGCGAGGTTGCGAACCAGCGAGACCCGAGGCCCGGAGGCATCGACCACGCATAACGACACGGCAAACCACGGGAACTCCGAGGCGGCGTTGGTCGAGCCGTCCAGCGGGTCGACCACCACGACCAGGGCATCGTCGGACGCTCCAGGCAGCAGACCGGACTCCTCACTGAGGATCGCCAGGCCACTGCCCGACAGCACCGCCAGCACGGCCTCATCGGTGGCCAGGTCGCTGTGATGCTGGCTCGCACTGCCCGCCAGCAGCTGTCGCGACGACGATGCGAGCGCCGAGGACGCGGCGTCGGCCGCCCGGCTCAGCAGCCCCACGAGTTCCTGGTCGTCCACCGCCTGATCGTAGGCGAGTCCCCCGGCCCGCTCAGCGATGCGGTGACGCGCCGTCGTGGACGCACCCACTACGATCGGCCCCGAGCTTCATCGAAGGAGACCGTCAGCTTGGCCGTGATCGACGTGCCGGGGTTCGTCGCTGATCTGAAGGATCACGCTGTCGACCACGGTTTCCACATTCACGAAGAGCGCCACTTCGTGGAGACGTACTCGTTGCGTCAGACCTGGGAAGTGGAACTGCATCCCGAGGATGCGTGCGACGGTCCGCTCCACCTGCATCTCTCACTCGACGTCGACCCGCGATCGCTCCTCGCCTTCGAGGACGCCGTCATGGCCCTCGCCGACGACGAGGACCCGCCGGACGCGTTTCACTTCCCGATGCTGTTCAACTGGTCGCTCCCGCCGCTGCAGCACCTGCCCGACCTGCTCGTGCTCGCCACCGACCTCGCCGGGGTCGGAGGCCCGGACCTTCCGATCGAGGTGTCGGCGATCGACTCGACGGCCACCGTCACCGACGCCCCGGAGCGGACCATCACCATCACCGCTCGTGCCGAGGTCTCCCTGGCCAAGATCCTCATGGGTCAGCAACTGCTGTGCGACGAACTGGAACGCTGCAAAGAGGTCAGCCTCTATCTGCTCGAGCGTGCCGCAACCTGGCTCGAGGGCAGCTGACCGGACGGCGGTCGGTCCGGGACCAGGCCCGAACGCAATCTCGGTGAGCGTCAGCGCAGCCTGAGCCCTCCCGTGGCGCGTTCCAGGTCGGACACGCCGGCCGAGGTACTCGATCCCGGGCCGTGACACGAGCCGAACCGAAGGCGCCAACGGCAACGCGAAGCGGCCACCGGGTCGTCCCGGTGGCCGCACTCAGGTCTACGAGGAGGACCTCGTCAGCGGACGGTCGAGCGAGGCGCTCAGGCGTTACGCCAACGGATGGCCGCAGCGGACAGCAACAGACCGGTGGCGAGCAGGGCCAGACCGACCCGGCCGAGATCGCCCTGTGAACCACCCGTCTTCGGAAGCGGCACCACACCGGTGGTCGAGGTCTCCGCTGGACCAGCCGTGCTGATCGGCGGACGTGCCGTCGTCGAGGACCCCGGCACGGTCGTCGACTGAGCCGGCGAGGACGTCGAGCTCGGCGGCTGCGAGGTGGAGGTGGTCGACGCCGGCGAGCTCGTCGACGAGCTCGGCGGGGTACTCGTGGTGGTGCTCGAGGAGGTCGTGCTCGACGAGGTGGTCGTCGTCGAGGTCGTGGTGGAGGCCGGGGCCGACGTGGTGGAGGCCGGCGGGCGGCACTCCTCGGCACCGGCGGGCAGTCCAGGGGGTGCTCCCGGCTCGAGGCACGGTGCCGGCGTGCAGTCGCCCGAACCACCGTTGTTGGCCGAGATCAGCATGTTGAACCCGCCGTTGGAGGAGTAGAAGGAACCGTCCGGGCCCACCACCCGCAACGGCGGACCGGCCGTGGCGTCGTACTGGTAGCAGTTGACCTCGCCGGCCTCGGCCAGGTCGAGCATCAACGTGCCGGTGCACGGGTTGCCGCCCGGTCCGCAGTAACTCCAGGCGTTCAGGTACTGGTTCGTCGTCGGATCGAACCCCGGCGTCAGGGCGATCTTGCGCGACAGAGACAGCCCGACGTTCTCGCAGCCCTCGGCGAACCCGGTCCACGTCATGGTGATGGTGGCACCAGGGGGAATCACGCCGAGGTCGCGCATGCTGGCGACCGGGGTTCCGCCGTTCACCGAGAACTGCTCCCCCCGCACCAGCGACGCACCTTCGCTGGTGCACCCGTCGGGGATCAGACCGAGGCCGAGCGGGTACTGCCCGTAGTCGGTCACCGGCGGTGGACTCGCCGTCTGGGCACCGGTGGCACCGAGAGCAGGCGCCACACCGAACCCGAAGACGATCAGGGCGACCACGCCCAACATCACGGCGCTGACGCGCTTGGACTTCATCGTGCCCGTCTCCGCTTTCTGCTCACTGAACCGGTGCACGCCGAAGGCGACCACCCATGAACGACCCCCAACAGGTCTGGAATGAACGTACCGTTCGGGCGCCCGTCGCGGGTGGATGGTCGTCCGAATCGGAGGGTGCCGGTCGGCCTCGTCCGGGTCCGCCGAGCGGGCCCCTGCCGGCGTCCGACGACGCCCGGTACACGCGACGCCCCTGTCATCGCCTCCGGGGGTGAAACGCCGGGTGGTATCACCGGGTTCGGTGCAGCACCTGCTAACCTGTTTCCGTCCTTCCGGGGTAGCTCAACCGGCAGAGCAGCGGACTGTTAATCCGTTGGTTGAGAGTTCGAGTCTCTCCCCCGGAGCGTCGGGGGTGTCGGTCGCCGAGCGGCCGGCACCCCGTGAACTCTCCAGCTCGAGTGCAGGTTGACGCTCGCCAGGCGCGGTGCGTGGGCGTGATGTCGGCGACGGTCATGCCGTCGACGGTCACCCTCTACGATGGTCGGCCTGGGGCCCGTAGCTCAGTGGTCAGAGCAGGCGACTCATAATCGCTCGGTCGTGGGTTCGATACCCACCGGGCCCACCACGTCGTGATCCGAACAGCACCCTGCGCCGAGTCGCTCCGTCGTGCTGGCTCCGTGCCGCGCCGCGGGGACTCCCGACCGGCCCGCACATCCCGCCGGCCGAGCGGGCAGAGCCGAGGTCGACAAGGATGTCCCGATGCTGCACGATCGCCTGAACATCGGGCTCATGTTCTCGTTCCGCAACCCCGCCCCGTGGCGTCGGCCCTTCGCCGAGGTCTACGCCGAGGAACTCGCCCTGATCCGGCGCGCCGAAGACCTCGGGATCGACACGATCTGGCTCACCGAGCACCACTTCGTCGACGACGGCTACTCCCCCTCGGTGATCACCATCGCCGCCGCCATCGCGGCGATGACCGAGCGGGTGCGCATCGGGTTCAACCTGCTGTTGCTGCCGCTGCACAACGCCGTTCGGGTGGCCGAGGACATCGCCACCGCCGACGTGATATCTGGTGGCCGGCTCGACCCCGGTTTCGGCCAGGGCTACGCGCCGCACGAGTTCGCCGGGTACGGCGTTGCCCTGTCGGAACGGTTGTCACGGTTCGTCGAGGGCCTCGACGTGCTGCGGGGGCTGTGGTCGCAGGACACGTTCTCCTACCAGGGCCGGCACTATCAGATCGACCAGGCCCGTCTCGTGCCCAAGCCGGTGCAGGACCCCATGCCACTCTGGCTCGGAGCCACCACGCCGGCCGGGGTGCGCCGAGCCGGTCGCCTCGGGGCCAACCTGCTCGGGGTCGGCGCCGCCGTGCTGCAACAGGACTACGAGGCGGCCCTCACCGCAGCGGGCCACGACGTCGCCGCAGCAAAGGTGCTGCAGCTGCACTGGGGCCACGTCGCCGACTCCGTGGACGCCGCCTGGGATGAGTCAGGCGCTCATTTCCACCACCTGATGACCGTCTACCAGGAGTTCGCCAACGCCTCCGGCGGCCAGGGCGGCCCGAAGCCCGGTGTCGTGCCTCCCGTCGAGGAACTACGCGATCCCAAGGCCCGGCTCATGTTCCGACCGGCCATCGGCGACGCCGAAGCCGTGGCCAGGGTGCTCAATCACGCCCTCGGCAAGTCGCCCACCACCCACCTGGCCATGGGCATCCTGCCCGGCATGGCACCGGAGCGGATCGCCCGGTTCATGGAGCGCTTCGTCGACGAGGTCGTCCCCCGACTGCGCTGACCGGCCGGCGGACCGCGGTCAACCCGGCGCGACCACGTTGTCGGGCCGGTCGAACCACGCAGCGCGGACGGCATCGGTGAGCCACCGGTCATCCCCGCCGAAGCGGACTTCGACGATCGGCGAATGGTCCAGGGCGGCCTCGAAGCTCATCGCCCGGTCGCGGTAGTAGGCGGTGGACGGATCGCTGAGGATTCGCCGGCGAAGCTGCGGGTCGGCGATGCGCTCGGCCCGGACGGACAGGTCGGCCTCGACCCCGCGCTTGAGCCGCAGCACGAAGTCGGGGTGGGCCAGCAGGTTGGCGAACCAGTCCCGGGGCTGGTGAACCACCCCGGGCTTGCCGGCGTTGGGCGTGCCGCAGATGAACAATCGCCCGTACAGCGGCGTGGTCCAGATCTCGGTGACCCGCGGCAGGCCGCTGCGTCGGCCCACCGTGACGATCTCCACCGTCCGCTCGGACAGCAGGCTGGTCAGGATCTGCTCACGGCTCGCCATGCCGTCACACCGTAAAGGCCGTCACCGGCCTCCGACACGAGGGATGCTCAGAGCCCCGGCGTACAGTGCAGGGATGGCTGCCATCGAGAGCCTGCTGGCATGGTCCCCGCTGCAACCGCTGTTCCGTCGCCGTTGCGCCGATCGGCTGGCCGTTCTCGCCTACCACGCCGTCACCTCGCCGGAGCACTTCGCCCGGCAACTCGACCACATCCGGGCCCACGGCGCGGCAGTGACCCTCGAGGAGGCGACCGACGCCCTGATGGGCCGGCGCCGTCTGCCTGCGAACGCCGTGCTCATCACCTTCGACGACGGGGACCGCAGCATCCACGACGTCGCCCTGCCCCTGCTCGTCGAACGCGCGATGCCGGCAGTGGCCTTCGTCGTCGCCGGCCTGCTCGACACCGAGACCCCGTTCTGGTGGGACGAGGTGCGGGGTTTGATTGCCGCAGGCGGACGGGCGGACGGGCTCGAGGTGGCCATCGCCTCCGGTCAACGGCGCGCGCCGGCCATCGCGCTGAAGAAGGTCGACGACCAGGCGCGCCTCGCCGCGATCGACACCCTGCGGCGAACGGCAACACAACCGGTACCATCCCGGCCGCAACTGCGCACCGAGGAATTGCGAGCGCTGGAAACGGCCGGCGTGGCGATCGGGAACCACTCCCTCACCCATCCGTGCCTCGCCCGCTGCCCGCAGGACAAGATCCGCAACGAGATCTCGCAGGCCCACGACCTGCTCACCGCAGCGTTGGGCCACGAACCCACGACCTTCGCCTATCCGGACGGCAGCCACGACGCCCGGGTCCGGGATGCAGTCGCGGCCGCGGGCTATGACGTGGCCTTTGCGTTCGATCACGCCCTCGCGACGCTGCCTGCTCGAGACCCGCTGGCCGTCTCGCGGCTGCGCATCGACGCCGATGCCGACCTCGACCGCCTCCGCATCATCACCTCCGGCCTGCATCCGGCGATCCATCGGCTGCGCGGCCTCGGCTGACCGTCGTGCCGTACCGGTCGGTGCAGCGGCGCGACGCGGCACCGACCGGTACGACCCGAGCTCGGTCGTCCCGGCTCAGACCGCGAGGGATCGGTCGTAGGTAGCGTCGCCGAAACCGAGCAGGCAGAAGAACACGAACGGCAACACGATCATGCCGACCGCGAACCCGGTTCCCTTGCCGAATCCCTTCGCCACGCCGAGCAGCACCAACACCAGCACCACGATCTGCACGATCGGGACCAGCATCAGCAGGACCCACCAACCGGGCTTCCCGCCGATCTTGCACATCAGGTAGAAGTTGTAGATCGGGATGATGCAGCCCCAGCCGGGCTCGCCGGCCTTCTCGAACATCTTCCACTGCGCCACGATCGCCACGACGGTCAACGCCAGCGCAACCACCGCGATGAGCCCGCCGAACGCCGCTCCGTTGTTTGCAGCCAAGAACATGTGGGTTCCCCCCTCGATCGACGAGCACCTCTCGCCGCCGGGAACCCTAGCCCTGCTCGTTCGGCCCGTTCACCGGGAGGGTCACGATCGCGACCCGGTGCCGGTGTCGAAGCTCAGCGTGACGTCACCGTCCACCGGGTGGGCCTGACAGGTCAGCACGAAGCCTTCCTGGATCTCGGCCTCGGTCAGCGCATAGTTCTTCGCCATGCGCACCGTGCCGTGGCTGACCTGCGCCTTGCAGGTGGCACACATGCCGCCCTTGCACGCGAACGGAACCTCCGGCCGCACCGCACGGGCGTAGTCGAGCAAGGTCGGACCGTCCGGGTCGACCGCGACCACCGAGCTGCGCCCGTCGAGAGTGAAGGACATCTGCAGCCGTCCGGTCCCGGCGTCGTCGGGCACGTCGAGGCGCTCGATGCGCTGATCGAAGAACAGCTCGCTGTGCAGTTTGGACTCGGGCACGCCCAACCCGCCCAAGCAGGAGCGGAGGTCCTCGACCATGTCGAGCGGGCCGCACAGGAACCAGGCATCCACACCCGGCACGTCGATGAGGGTTCCGGCGAGCTGACGGAGCTTGTCACCGTCGACACGGCCTTCGAACAGCGGCACCTCGTGGGACTCGCGACTGAGGACGTGCACCACCTGGAAGCGCTCGGGGAAGCGGTTCTTCAACCCTTCGAGCTCCTCGAGGAACATGATCGTCGACGAGGCCCGGTTGCCGTACACCAGCGTGACGCGGCTGTCGGTCTCGACCTCGAGCACCGCCGCAATGATCGACAGCACCGGGGTGATCCCCGACCCGGCGGCCAGCGCGACGTAGCTGCCACGGCTCGCCGACGACGGCTGGTATCCGAACTCACCGATCGGGGCCATCACCTCGAGGGTGTCGCCGTTGCGCAGCTCGGTGTTGGCCCACGTCGAGAACCGACCGCCCGGTATGCGCTTGACCGCCACCGACGGCCGGCCACACTCGGGACGGCTCCAGATCGAGTACGAGCGACGGACGTCCTCACCGTCGAGCTCGGCCCGCAGTACCAGGTGCTGGCCGGGCACATGACGAAAACGCTCCTGGAGGTCCTCGGGGACGTCGAAGCTGATCCGCACCGCATCATCGGTCTCGGCTTCGACGGCCACGGTGAGCCGATGGAACTCGACGGACACCTACAGCTCCTTGAAGTAGTCGAACGGTTCGTCGCAGCGACGGCAGCGGTACAACGCCTTGCACGCCGTGGACCCGAACTCACTCACCAGCGTCGTCTGCCGGGACGCGCAGCGCGGACAGCCCACCGCCGGGCGCACGAACAACGTGCCGGCGTCGCCGGCCGGCGCCGTCGTCACCGGATGCGGGGCCGCGATCCCGTAGGCCACCAGCTTCGCCCGGCCCTCGGGGGTGATCCAGTCGGTGCTCCAGGCGGGTCGGAACACGGTGTCGACCTCGGCCCGAAGCCCTGCCGCGTCGAACGCAGCGACGATACGGGCGATGATGTCCTCCATCGCCGGGCAGCCGGAGTACGTGGGGGTGATGGTCACCACAAAGGTCCCATCGTGCTGCTCGACCTTGCGCAGCACGCCGAGGTCGGCGATGGTCAGCACCGGAACCTCGGGGTCGGTGACCGTGGCGGCGATGGCCCACCCCCGAGTCGTCGCGTCGCCGGGCGCAGCCGCATACCGGTCGGTATCGGGCCCGGCCGGGACGAGGGTGAACTCGCTCACCACTCCACCCCGGGGTTGGCCCGATAGAGCGACTGCATCTCGGGCAGCAGATGGCCCAGCAACTCGGTGTGCAGTCCCTGGCGGCCGCCGATGCGCTGGTAGGGATCCTCCGGCAGGCGAAGACCGGCCTGAGCCAGCACGTCGCCGACCGTGGCGTCGAACGCCGGCCGGATCGATGCCGGGTCGACCGCCACGCCCTCCGCCACCAGGGACGCCTCCACCTCGTCGGCGGCGAACAGGTCACCGGTGAACGGCCACAGGGCGTCGATCGCCGCCTGCATGCGGCAGTGGCTCTCCGCCGTCCCGTCGCCCAGACGCACCACCCACGTACCGGAATGACGCAGGTGGTAGCGGGCCTCCTTGGCCGCCTTCTCCGCGATGCCGGCAAGACGATCGTCGGTGCTGCGGGAGAGGCCCTCGTACAGCGGCACCTGGTAGGCGTCCACGAAGAGCTGACGGGCCATGGTCCGGGCGAAGTCGCCGTTGGGCTGTTCCATCAGCACGGCGTTGCGGAACCCCCGCTCGTCGCGCAGCATCGCCAACTGGTCCTCGTCACGGCCGGCGCCCTCGACCTCGGCCGCATAGGTGAGGAAGTTACGGGCCTGGCCGAGATGATCGAGACACACATTGGCCACGGCGATGTCGGCCTCGAGCTCCGGCATGCGCGACAGCAGGGCCCCGAGCTGTTGGCCCAGCACGAGGTTGTCGTCGCCGAGCCGGAGCAGATAGGTGAACAGCGGTGCGGGCGTGCTCACAGGTGCCCCACCTCGTCGGGGATCGTGTAGAAGGTCGGGTGCCGGTAGGGCTTGGAGCCCTCGAACCAGTCGTCACGGGCGTCGGGATCGGAGGCGACGATGGCTGCGGAAGGCACCACCCACACCGACACGCCCTCGGCCCGCCGGGTGTACACGTCACGGGCGTGCTGCAGCGCGGTGTCCGCATCGGGGGCGTGCACGCTGCCGGCGTGGACGTGGTTGAGCCCGCGCCTGGCCCGCACGAACACCTCCCACAGGGGGTATCCCCCGACGGGCGCAGCGGTCGTCGTGGTTGTTCGATCGTTCAGGTCGTTCATGTCACCCCTACCTACGCCGTGGCCGCGAGGCCGCGGCCGTCCTGCTTGGCGGCGTGGGCCAACGCGGCCTCGCGCACCCAGGCACCGTCCTCCCAGGCCTTCACCTTGTGGGCGAGGCGTTCCCGGTTGCACGGACCGTTGCCGCGCACCACCTCCCAGAAGGCGTCCCAGTCGATCTCGCCGAAATCCCAGTGGCCCCGCTCCTCGTTCCAGGCCAGGGCCGGATCGGGAAGGGTCAGGCCGAGGAACTGCGCCTGGGGCACGGTCTGGTCGACGAACTTCTGACGGATCTCATCGTTCGTCTCGACCTTGATGCCCCACTGCATGGACTGCTCGGTATGGGTCGACTGTTCGTCGGGCGGGCCGAGCATGGCCAGGGACGGCCACCACCACCGGTTCAGTGCGTCCTGGGCCATGTCCCGCTGCGCCTCGCTGCCGCGTGCCAACGTCATCATGATCTCGAAGCCCTGGCGCTGATGGAAGGACTCCTCCTTGCAGATGCGGACCATGGCCCGGGCGTAGGGGCCGTAGGAGGTGCGGGTCAGCGCCACCTGGTTGGCGATCGCGGCCCCGTCGACCAGCCAGCCGATGGCCCCGACGTCAGCCCACGACAGCGTCGGGTAATTGAAGATCGACGAGTACTTCTGGCGACCCTGGTGCAGCAACTCGTTCAGCTCGTCCCGGGAGATCCCGAGGGTCTCGCAGGCCGAGTACAGGTACAGCCCGTGGCCCGCCTCGTCCTGGACCTTGGCCACCAGGATGGCCTTGCGTCGCAGGCTCGGTGCGCGGGTGATCCAGTTGCCCTCGGGCTGCTGGCCGATCACCTCCGAGTGCGCGTGCTGGGCGATCTGGCGGATCATCGTGCGCCGGTACGCCTCGGGCATCCAGTCACGCGGTTCGATCTTCTCGCCCGCAGCGATCAACTGATCGAATCGTTCCGCGGGCGTCGGGCCGTCCGTGGTCGCCGTGGTGAACGTGGACTGCTCCATGTCGGCTGTGCTCCCCATCCCGCTCCGCCGGCCTCGCCGGCGGGAGCGACGCTCGTCCGCCTCATCGCAATTGCGATACATCAGCTACTCGATGCGCTCAGTATTGTGTATCATGTCCGCACCGTCAAGGATCGATCTGCTGCGGGCTGCAACGGCGGCACGCTCCCGGAGACCACGTGCAACCCACGACGCGACCGGCACCGCCGGATCCCGCCCAACCCTGGCCCGACATCGCAGCGCTGGCCTGCACCTTCGCCGAGCGGCCCGACATCTCGGCGCGTTCGGTGCTGGTCACGATCTTCGGCGACTCGGTGATCCCCACCGGTGGCGAGATCTGGCTGGGCGATCTCATCGCCCTGTGTGCGCCCTTCGGGTTCAACGACCGCCTCGTGCGGACCTCGATGTTCCGCCTGAGCAACGAGGGGTGGTTCGAGATCGAACGGGTCGGGCGGCGCAGCCGCTACCGACTGACACCAGCCGCCACCGGCGAGTTCGCCGACGCCGACGAGCGGATCTACCGGGCACCCGGACCCGGCTGGCCCGACCGTGGCTGGGACGGCACCTGGACGCTGGTGATCCTCGACGGTCTCGCCGATCGCGCGGGCCGCGATCGCCTGTGCAGCGCCTTGCGGCGCCGGGGATTCATGGAGCTGTCCCCCGGCACCATGGCCACCCCGCATGCCGAGGGCGCCCGCACCGCCCATGATCTGCTGGCTCGTCATCCCGGCGACGGCCCCGTACCCGTGGCGCATGCCCGCTTCGAGCACCTCGACGAGCTCGTCGCCGCCGGTTGGCCGGCCGGCGGCTTCGGCCTCGAGCCACTCGCCGAGCGGTACTGCGGTCTGCTGGACCGCTATGGCTGGGCTGCATCGCCACCTCCGCAGGCCCCGACCGATCGCGACGCCTTCCTGGCCAGGACCATGCTGGTGCACGACCTGCGCCGGGTCCGCCTCGCCGACGCCGATCTGCCACCGCAACTGTGGCCACCGCAGTGGCCCGCGCCCTACGTCCTCGGCCAACTGGCGCAGGCCTACCAGCTGCTGTCTCCAGGTGCGTGGCGCTGGCTGCGAGCCGCCAGTGATTCCGCCCGGGCACCTCACCCGTTGCGCCGTTTCCACTGACCCGCACGATCACGGCACCGTCGCCACGACGCGCACTACGGTGACGCCGCGGCACGCACCGGCCCGCAGAAAGGGCGGCAACGATGGACATCGAGTTGTGGGTCGACCCGGTCTGCCCCTGGTGCTGGGTGACGGCCCGCTGGTTGGTCGACGAGGTCGCCGCCGCCCGCGACCTGCGCATCACCTGGCGTCCGTTCAGCCTGCTGGTCAAGAACGCCACCCCCACCGACAGCCCGTACTTCGCGGCATTGGAGCGCTCCTACGGCCTCCTCCGGGTCATGGAGGCGGTCCGGGCCGGCGACGGTGAACGTGCCCTGCAGCGCCTCTACTTGGCCTATGGCACCCGTATCCACCACCGACGGGACACCTTCTTCGACGTCGGCGACGCCCTCGCCGACGCCGGCCTCGACCGGGCCTACGCCGACGCCCTCACCGACGAGCGGTGGGACGGACCCCTACTTCGCCAACACCACGACGGCCTGGCCCTGGTCGGCGACGACGTCGGCACACCGATCCTGGCGGTCCCGGGCGACGATGGCGCACGGTTCGGCATCTACGGCCCGATCATCACCCGGGTTCCGGACACCGAGGCCGCACTGCGGCTGTGGGACGGGGTGGTGGCCTGCGTCAGCACCGAAGGGTTCTGGGAACTGAAACGAACCCGCACCGTACGACCCGACCCCGGTCCCGAACCGGTGTCGGCCTGAGGAGAGGAGCCAACGCCCATGAGCCTGGCACCACATCGCGTCGACTACCTGCCGATCATCGACCGTCCCCGTATCGAGTGGCCCGGCGGCGCCCGGGTGGCGTGTTGGGTGGCACCGAACGTCGAGCACTACGAGTACCTCCCGCCACGGGACAGCCGGCGCAACCCCTGGCCCCGCACGCCATGGCCCGACGTACAGGGGTACGGCTACCGCGACTACGGCAACCGTGCCGGCTTCTGGAGGATGCTCGAGGCCTTCGACCGCTTCGACCTGCGGGCGACCGTGTCACTGAACCTCGCGGTGTTCGAGCACTACCCCGAGGTCGGTGCCGCCATGGTCGAGCGGGACTGGGAGGTGATGAGCCACGGCATCTACAACACCCGCTATCTCCACGACCTCGGCGAGGACGAAGAGCGCGCCTTCTACCGTGACTGCATCGACACCCTGGCCCGGCACACCGGCAAGCCGCTGCTGGGCATGCTGGGGCCGGCCGTGTCCAACAGCGCACGCACGCCCGACCTGATGGCCGAGGCCGGCCTGCTCTACCACGCCGACTGGATGCACGACGACCAGCCCGTGCCCATCCGGGTGGAAACCGGGCGCCTGGTGTCGGTGCCCTACACCACCGAGCTCAACGACGTGCCGGTGTTCCTGCAGCACTACGACACCGACGAGTTCGTCGCCATGGCCAAGGCCCAGCTCGACCAACTCTGGGTCGAGGGCGAGCAGTCGGGCCGGGTCTTCTGCCTGGCCCTGCACCCCTACCTGATGGGCATGCCGCACCGGATCGCCCAGCTCGAGGAGATCTTCGATCACCTCCGATCCAAGGAAGGCGTGTGGCTCACCACCGCCGGCGAGATCGCCCAGCACTTCCTCGACCACCACTACGACGACTTCGTCGCCCATGCCGAGCGGTACCGTACCGACCCGGCCGGCGGGATCGGGGCCTGAGCGATGCCCGCAGAACGCACCTACGGCATGGACCACAACCACTACGCCTGGTCGCCCCTGCCCGCCCGGCCGGTCCTGCGCTGGCCCGACGGCAAGCAGCTCGCACTGTGCGTGACCGTGCTGCTCGAGCACTACGAATGGGAGCCCCCGGCCGACGCCTACAGCCTGCGGCGGCCCTCGGGCGGCATCTTCCCGTTGCCGGCACCTGACTTCATCCGCCTCACCCACCGCGAATACGGCCACCGGGTCGGGATCTTCCGGGTGCTCGACGCCCTCGCCGCGCGCGGCGTGCCCGCCACCGTTGCGGTGGATGCCCTGACCGCCGAGCACTACCCCTGGCTGACCCGACACTGCCACGAACGCGGTGCCGAGCTGATCGGGCACGGGGTGGCGGCCACCCGGCTGATCACCTCCAGGATGAGCGAGGCCGACGAACGGGCCACCATCGCCCGTTCGCTCGACGCACTGCGCACCGTCACCGGCACCACGCCGGCAGGATGGTTCAGCCCCGAAGCCGCCGAGTCGGCTCGCACGCCGGCACTGCTGGCCGAGGCCGGCGTGCGCTATCTGTGCGACTGGCCCAACGACGAGCAGCCCTTCCCCATGACCGTACCGGCCGGTACACTCACGGCGCTGCCGGTGTTCCTCGAGGCCGACGACGAGTTCGCATTGTGGACCCGCCGGATGTCGCTGCCGCACTGGAGCAGGCTGGTGGTCGACGCCGCACGCCGCCTCCACGACGACGGAGCCACCACCGGACGGGTGCTGGTGTTGAACCTGCGACCGTGGCTGATCGGCCAGCCGTTCCGCATCGGCGCCCTGGCGGACGCACTGACGCAGATCATGTCGCTGCCGGGCGTCTGGGCCGCCACGGGTTCGCAGATCACCGACTGGTACCGCAGCCAGGGCCACGGCGGCTGACCGCCGGACGTGGGTCGTGGCGGCGGACGCCGGACCGTCCGACGCCGGGTCCCGGTCGGGGTCGGGTCGAGGTCCGGTCGAGATCAGGCCAGGCCGAGCAGATCGGCGGCCGAGCGGGCCAGCACCGGCACGGCATCGCCGATCGTCTCGTGACGCGGGTTGACCGAGTTGCCCATCCGCCAGCGATGGTGCAGTTGGGCCACCACCACCGCGGTCTTCCACTGGGCGAACGCCTCGTACCAACGAGCGTCGGTGCAGTCGATGCCCGTACGGGCCGCGTAATGCTCGATCACCTCGTCACGGGTCGGCAGACCGAACTCGCGCTGGGTCTCGTCGCGTCCGCGCCACGCCCCCGGGGGATCGGACGGATCCGGCCAGTAGTTCAGCAGCGTGCCGAGATCGACCAGCGGGTCGCCGACCGTGGTCATGTCCCAGTCGAAGATGGCGATCGCCCGGTCGGGGTCGGCCGCATCGAACATGCAGTTGTCGATCTTGGGGTCGTTGTGGACCAACGACACCCGGCTCGGTGTGGGCAGACGCCTGGCGAGCTCTGCAGAGACCGTCACCATCAGCGGCTCGTCCCACAGCTCGCACACCCGGCTCCACCGATCGGTCCAGCCCCGCACCTGGCGCTCCACGAACCCGTCGGGCTTGCCGAGACCGTCGAGGCCGACGGCCACCGGGTCGAGCAGTGCCAGATCGGCGAAGGCGTCGACGGTGGCGAAGCCGATCCGCCGGCCGACCCGGTCGTGGTGCTGCATCGACGCCGGGATGAGGTCACGGATGACCTCGCCGGTGCGCCGCTCCATCACGAAGAAGTCCGAGCCCACCACGCTGTGGTCCTCGCAGAACAGGTAGGCCCGGGGCGCCCGGTCGAAGTGCTGCCACAGGCCGGACAGGACCCGGAACTCCCGCTTCATGTCGTGGGCACCAGGAGCGATCGTGCCGAACGGAGGACGACGCAGTACCAGCTCGGTGTCCCCGAAGCGCACCAGGTAGGTCAGGTTGGCGCTCCCCCCGGGGAACTGCCGGGCCTCGAAGGGCCCGTCGAGCTCGGGGAGCGCGGCCCGTACGTGTCGCTCGAAGGCCGCCCAGTCGAGCTGGTCCCCGTCGCGTACCGCTTCGGCGTCGTCGGCCATGTCTCCCCCGTCGTCGTCGTGGCCCTCTCAGGCCTGCGAGCCGGTTGCGGATCGCTGCACTAGCGTGCCAGGCCGCGACCATCGGCGCACGAGGGAACAGGGGGACCGACGATGAGCGACACGACGTCGGGCGACAGCACGGGCAACGAGGTACAGGTTCTGGCCGGTATCCGGGTGGTGGAGCTCACCATGTGGATCGCCGGGCCGTCGGCCGGGGGGCTGCTGGCCGACTGGGGAGCCGACGTCATCAAGGTCGAGCCGCCCTCCGGCGACCCACAGCGCAACATCCTCGGCGCCATGGGCTACGGCGACCTGCCGGTCCCCGGGTTCGCCCTCGACAACCGCGGCAAGCGCTCGGTGGCGCTCGACCTGGCCACCGACGAGGGTCGCACCGCCATGGAGAAGCTGCTCGAGACCGCCGACGTGTTCCTCACCAACATGCGGCCCAAGTCGCTGGCCGGTCTGGGGCTGTCGCCCGAGCAGGTGCACGAGCGCCATCCCCGGCTCATCGTCACCACCATCACCGGCTACGGCCTCGACGGGCCCGACGCCGACCTGCCCGGCTACGACATCGGCGCCTTCTGGGCCCGGACCGGCATCGCCCGGGACCTGGTGCCGCGCAACGCCGCGCCGGTCGGAGTGCGCGGTGGCCTCGGCGACCACTACACCGGCCTCAGCGCCACCGCCGGACTGCTGGCCGCACTCGTCGAACGGGGCCGCACCGGCAAGGGCCGCATCGTGGAGACCTCGCTGATGCGCACCGGCCTGTGGGCCATCGGCCACCAGGTGGTCATCCAGGAGACGTTCGGCCGGCTCGAATCGGCCAAGCCGCGCGACATCGCCCCGGTGCCCCTGGTGAACTCCTACGAGACCAGCGACGGTCACTGGTTCTGGCTCATCGGCCTCGAGGCCGACCGCCATTTCCCCACCGTCGCCGCAGCGATCGAGCAGCCGGGGCTGCTCACCGACGAACGGTTCGCCGACGCCAAGACCCGCAAGCAGAACAGCAGCGTCCTGATCGCCGTGCTGGACGAGGCCTTCCGCTCGCAGCCGCTGGCGCACTGGAAGGAGATGTTCGCCCGCCACGACGTGTGGTGGGCGCCGGCACAGACCATGGCCGAGGTGCTCGAGGACCCCCAGGTCCACGCCACCGGCGGCTTCGTGCAGGTCGCCAACCCCGACGGCGATCCGTACCGGTCGGTCAACAACCCGATCAACTTCCGGGGCAGCCCGTTGCGCAACACCGGGCCCTCCCCCAAGGTCGGCCAGCACACCGACGAGGTGTTGCGCGAGATCGGCCTGCGGCCCTGACCGCGCAGGCCCAGGACCCTCGCCCGGTCGGGGGCCACGCCGATAGGGTCGCCAGCGGCCCCCTGGCGTCGCTCAGCGTCCGCTACTACGGCCGCATGTGGGCCTCGGGGGGCCTGTGGAACGTCACCCGGTGGATGACGATCTTCCTCGGGTCCTACCTGGTCAACCAGCTCACCGGCTCACCGCTGGCGGTGCAGCTCGCCGGGACCTGCTTCTTCCTGCCGATGTTCCTCGGCGGGCTGGCCGCAGGCGCCGTGTCGGACCGCTTCGACCGGCGCCGGACCGTGCTGCGTCAGCTCATCGGCCTGGTGCCGCTGGCGTTGTTGATGGCGGTCATGGTGTGGACCGGGCTCATCGCAGTGTGGATGCTCTACGTGTTCGCCGTGGCGGTCGGTGTCGGCCAGGTGGTCGACATGACCACCCGGCGTGCCCTGGTGAACGACCTCGTGGGCGACCGGCTCTTCGGCAACGCCATGGCGCTCGAGGCACTGTCGATGGCGGCGGGCAACATGCTGGGCTCGTTGACCGGCGGTGCTGTGGTCGGCCTGCTCGGTGAGGGCGCCGCCTACGGCCTGGTGGCCGTGTTCTACCTGATCTGTTTCACCCTCATGGTCACGGTCCCGCCGATCGTGCGGCGCGGCCGAACCGCCGACACGGAGCCCAAGGCCTCGTCGGAGGCGTTGCGCGAGATGCGCCAGGACCTCGCTGCCGGCATGCGGACCCTGCCGGCCAACCGGCCCTTCGTGTCGTTGCTCGGCGTCACCGCCATCGTGAACCTGCTGTTCTTCTCGTTCATGCCGATGATCCCGGTGCTCGCCAAGCGCTTCGAGGTCGGGGCGTTCCTCACCGGTGTGCTGGCCAGCGGCCTCGGCCTGGGCATGCTGCTCGGCTCGCTGCTCATCGTCGTGGTCAACCCGGGGCGGCGCGGCCTGGTGTACGTGCTCGGCGCGCTCATCGCCATGGTGTTGCTGGTGGCCTTCGCCGTGCTGAACGTGTTCGTCCTGGCCCTGCTGGCCCTGATCCTCACCGGGGTCTGCTCGGCCGGGTTCGCCTCGGTGCAGAGCGCCCTGGTGATGAGCGTCAACACCCCGGAGATGCGTGGCCGGGCGATGGGGCTGCTGTCGATGTCGATCGGCACGCTGCCCTTCGGCATGATCCTGCTCGGGGCGCTGGCCGAACAGATCGGCTCGCACGCCGCCGTGGTCGCCTCGTCCCTAGCGGGCATCGTGGTGCTGCTGGCCTGGCTGGTGCGCTACCCCGAGATCACCCGGGTGCCCTGAGACCCGGCCGACCGGGGATCGGGTCCCGCCCGACGCACGACGCGCCGGCAGCCGCGCCTGCGGGTTCCGGCGCACCCTCGGTGGGTGCGCCGGAACCCGGCCGGTACAGGAACGATCAGGAGCCCTCGACGTTGGCCCGGACCCGGGGCACGACCTCTTTGGCGTACCGTTCGATCGAGGCGTTCATGGCCGCCGGCGGCAGACCCGGGGCGGCACCCCAGCCGACCACGTCGGTGATGCCGTACTCCTTGATGAACGCGGTGAGCTCCGACACGCAGTGCTCGACATCGCCCACGATCCAGCCCTGCGGGATGGACTGCTGCTCGGGATCGAAGGCGCTGAGCTTGTCCGGCGTCTCCTTGAAGAACCGCCCGTACACGCTCATCCGGTAGCGCTCGGCCTGCTTGATCGGACCCCAGTCACGTTCGGGGTCGTCGGTGACGAACACCGAACGGATGATGCCCACCCGGTAGTCCTCGGGGTTGCGGCCGGACTCGAGCAGCTTCTGACGCCACGGGTCGAGCACCACGCCGCGGGCCCCCTGGGGCAGCAGGTGGGTATCGAACCGGGCCGCCCGCTCGGCGGAACCGGCACTCATCCCGGCGATCCACAACGGCGGTCCGCCAGCCTGCACAGTGCGCGGCGTGACCGTGATGTCCTCGAAGTCGTAGCGCTTGCCGTGGAAGCTGAAGCGTTCACCGGTCCAGGCCAGACGCAGGATCTCCACCAGTTCCTCGGTCAGCGACACCCGTCGCGACTGCGGGATGTTGAAGCCCTTGAACTCGTGGGCGGCATAACCCATGCCGATGCCGAGCTCCATGCGGCCGCCGGAGATGTTGTCGAGCACCGCCAGGTCCTCGGCCAGGCGCAGCGGGTGGTAGAAGGGCGCCAGGCAGATGTCGGTCGACAGCCGCACCCGCTTGGTACGCGCCGCCACCGCACCGGCAACCGGCACGAAGTTGGGCAGGTGACCGTCATCGAGGAAGTGGTGCTCGGTGAACCACACCAGGTCCAGGCCCAGCTGATCGACGAGCTCGACCTGTTCGAGGGTCTGGGCGTAGATCTCGGGCAACCCGACCGGGGACCCGGGCGGGCTGCGGAAGTCGTGGACGACACCGAAGCGAAGGGGTTGCGACATGGAGCCGCACCGTAGTCGGGGCCCGGGAACGCCCGCCGGTCCCCGTCGGCCCGGGCGCGCCCCGCCGGCTCGTTCCCGGCAACGGTGACGGCGAGCCTCACGGTGCCGGCGTGCCGGTGATGGCTGGGTTGGGTCCCCCGCCGGACACCACGCGGACCATACCCGGCGAACGGCGACGGGCCCGGCTCCGCCACGCCTTGTGCAGTGCGTCGGTGGCGATCACCGCCGGGGCGGTGAGTGCGGCGAGCGCCAAGCCGGCCGGCCCCGGCACGGTGTGGCCGAGCTGTCGGGCGATCGGGCCGATCGCCAGGAACGCTGCCAGCAGGACCAGCTCGGCGGCGATGGCCCCTACCAACAGCGGGTTCCGACGGCCCCGCACCCGCCACGCCGCCAGACGCGAGCTGCGACAGGCGAAGGTGTTCGCCAACTGACCCAACACGACGGCGGTGAAGGCCGCCCCCGACGCAGCGGCGAGCGCGCCCCCGGTCGGGAAGGCCAGCCCCGGCCGCCAACCGTCGAGCGCGAGGACGGCGCAGAACACCAGCATCTCCATCACGGCCTCGGTTGCGCCGAGCACCCCGAAGGCACGTCGGAGCACCGCACCGTCCATGAGGTGCCGTCGTGGCGGCGGACCGTCGAGCACCCCCACCCCGGGCGGTTCGGCACCGAGCGCCAGCGCCGGCAGCAGGTCGGTGCCGATGTCGAGACAGAGCACCTGCAGCACGCCGATCGCCAGGGGGAACCGTCCACCCGACAACGCCCAGATCACGAACGGGGTGAGCTCGGCGACGTTGTCGCTCAGGTGATAGGTCAGGAACCGCCTGATGTTGGCGAAGGTCGACCGTCCCGACTCCACGGCCTTGACGATCGTGGCGAAGTTGTCGTCGAGCAACACCAGATCGGCGGCGTGACGAGCGACGTCGGTGCCCGAACGCCCCATGGCGACGCCGATGTCGGCCTCCTGCAGAGCCGGCCCGTCGTTGACGCCGTCGCCGGTCATGGCCACCACGTGGCCCCGCGCCTGCAACGCCCGGGTGATGCGCAGCTTGTCCTCGGGTGCCACCCGGCTGATCACCACCCCGTCATGATCGAGCAACGCCCCGAGCACCGCGAGGTCCTCGGGCAGGTCCTGGCCCTCGTAGATCGGTCCGTCGGGAGCCAACAGGCCGATCTGGTGGGCGATGGCCTGCGCCGTTGCCGGATGGTCGCCGGTCAGCATCGCCAGACGAATCCCGGCACGACGGCAGGCCGTGACCGCCGCAGCCACCTCGGGACGCGGCGGGTCCTCGAACGCCAGCAGTCCGACCAGTTCGAGACCATGTTCGAGGCCGTCCACGAATGCCGGATCCGCCTCATCGAGACCGGAGCGGGCCCGCACGATCGGGGCATCCGACGCCGGCGTGGCCGCGCCGGGTCCTGATGCGGCGCACCGGTCCGGACAGCATCCACCGGCCAGGTCGGGCCCCTCCGAAGGGGCGCTACCCCGGTCGCCGAGTGGACGGGCTGCCACCGCCAGCACCCGCAGGCCGCGCCCGGCGAGACGTTCGAGCGCCAGCGTCGCGGCCGTCACGGTGTCCGAGCCGACACAGCGGGGCAGCACCGACTCCGGTGCGCCCTTGACCAGCACCGCGTCGTCGAGCAGCACCGACTCGCGCCGTCGCACCGGGTCGAAGGGGAACCGAGCCCCGATCCGCCGCTCGGCATGATCGAGTTCGCCACGATCGAGCCCCACCCGGGCAGCCAAGGCGTCGATCGCGGCCTCCATCGGATCGCCGAGCGCCACCCAGCGGGTCGCTGCGTCCGGTGTCGCAGCGGCCCCGACCCGGCCCTGCGAACAGGCCCGCGCCGTACGGGCCAACCGCTGGGCCGCGGCACGCAACGGGCCGGCGATCACCGCTGCGCCATCGGGCCCGCCGAGCACGGCATCGGGTCCGTAGCCGTCGCCGTCAATGGTCAGCTCGCCCGACGGCGTCCACACGGAAACCACGTTCATCTCGTTGCGGGTGATGGTCCCGGTCTTGTCGGTGCAGATGAACGTCGTCGAACCCAGCGTCTCGACCGCCTCGAGGTTGCGCACGAGCGCCTGGTGGCCGGCCATCCGCTGCGCCCCGATGGCCAACGACAACGTGACCGTGGGCAGCAGGCCCTCGGGCACGAGGGCCACGGTGACGCCGACCGCGAACAGGAACGCATCACGGGCCGAGGACCCGATCACCAGCGACAGCACGAAGAAGGACACCCCGACCCCGACCGCCACCACCGCCACCGTGCGCACCACCCGGTGGATCTCCTCGGCCAACGGACTGCGCGGCCGGTGCAGCCCGGCAGTGAGCTGCGCGATGCCTGCGAGGCGGGTCCGTGCACCGGTGGCGACGATGTCGGCGAGGGCCTCGCCCCCGGTGAGGAACGTACCGCCGTAGACGACGTCACCGACCCCGACGGCACGCGGCACGCTCTCGCCGCTGAGCATCGACTCGTCGACGTGGCAGCCCCCGGCCCTGCGCAGGATGGCATCGGCCGGCACCCGATCGCCGGCATGCAGCACCACCAGGTCACCGGCCACCACCGCAACCGCGTCGACGACCTGTTCGACCCCATCGCGTCGCACCGTCACCGCGGTCGGCAGCAACTCACCGAGTTGCTCCGCCGCCCGCTCAGCCCGCTGTTTCTGCAGAAACGAGAAGCCCCCGTTGACCACGATGACCACCACGATCGCCGCCCCGAGCTGCGGCATACCGGCAAGGACGGCGAGGAGGGCCGCGACCCACAGCATCAGCGCGAACAGATGCACGAACTCGCCCAGCAGGAGCAGCGCCATCGAGGGCCGCGGGGCGCCCGGCAACGCATTGGGCCCGTCGTCGTGCAGGCGATCGAGGGCCACGGAGCTGCTCAGACCCCCATCGCTCACCGTCGTGTCCGGCACCTCGCCCCCTCCCCGGTCAGACCCCCGTCATCCACGCCGTGGCGGTGGTGACCGAGCGCGGCACCCCCAACGATCCGGCCTTGCGGATCGCCTCGTACCCGGAGGCGACCGCACCCAAACCTCGAGCTTGCCGACGGTGGATGCACGCCGTGCACGGCTGGCGTAGGGTCCGCGCCATGGAATTCGGGATGTGCGTCATCACCAAGCTCGACGAGGCGGATTTCGCCAAGCAGTGCGAGGACCTCGGCTTCGACATGCTGTGGGTACCCGACAGCCAGATGATCTGGGGCGACTGCTATGCCTACATGGCCCTCGCCGCCGAGCGGACCAGCCGGATCAAGCTCGCCACCGGCGTCGCCGTTGCCGGGACCCGCGCCGCACCGGTCATCGCCCACTCGATCGCCTCGGTGGCCACCATCGCCCCGGGCAGAGTGTCGTTGGGGATCGGTTCGGGCAACAGCGCCTACCGGTTCATGAACCTCAAGCCGCTACCCATCAAGAAGTACGCCGACGAGATCCGCGCCGTGCGCGGCCTGCTGGCCGGCGAGGAGGTGGAGTACACCTTCCGAGGGGTGACCGCACCCATCAAGCTGCTGATGGCCGACCGGGGCTTCGTCAACCTCGAGCAGAAGATCCCGGTGATCGTGTCAGGCTTCGGTCCCCGCTCCCAGGCCCTCGCCGGTGAGCTCGGCGACGGCCTGTTCGTGTCGCTGCCGAACGAGGAGCGGTCCATCGCCCGCTCGGTCGAGACCGTGCGCCGTGCCGCCGCCGACGCCGGCCGGACCGATGTCGACGTCGACAGCCCGAACTTCCCGGTCGTGAACCTGCTCAACGTGATCATGCTCGACAAGGGCGAGGACATCCTCTCCGACCGGGTCATCGCCGAGCACGGCCCGTTCATCATCGCCGGGATGCACTACCTCTTCGACGGGGTACGCCAATACAACCGCACCCCGCCGCGCGGCCTGCTCGACGTGTGGGAGGAGTACACCGCCATGATCGAGCGCACCCCCGAGCACATCCGCCACATCCGCATCCACGACGGGCACTGCACCTATCTGCACCCCGACGAGGTCAAGCTCATCACCGAGAACCTCATCCGTTCGACCTGCATCGTCGGCCGGCCCGAGGAGTGCGTCGAGCAGCTGCGCGAGATGGAACAGGCCGGGGTCGACCAGATCGTGGTGCTGCCCGCCATGGGACACCAGCAGGCCTACGCGGAGCGCCTTGCCCGCGAGGTCATGGCGAAGATGTGAGCGCGGTGACCAGCCCGCACGTCTCCACCGTGTACCGGATCGACCGCGACGGGGCCGACCGGCTGCTGTTCCTGTTCCACGGCTACAGCGCCGAGCAGCACCATCTCGCGGCGTATGTCCCGCTCGTCGACCCCGACGAACGGTTCAGCGCGATCTGCCCCCGGGCGTTGCACGACCTGCCCGATGGTGACGGGGCGAGCTGGTGGACCCGTGCTGCGAACGGGCCCGACCCGGTTTCGGTCCGCGCCGCAGTCGACGCCGTCGACGCCCTGATCGAGGCCGAGACCGTCGCCCGGTCGATCCCCCGGCACCGCTGCGTCATCGGCGGGTTCTCCCAGGGCGGGATGCTGTCACTGGCGTTGGCCACCCGGATCGGCGCGCCCCGCTACGCCGGTGTCTGGGCCATGTGCTGCGCGGCGCCCGAGGTCGACGGCCTGGCCACCGACCCCGCCGCCGCAGCGGGAACGCCGCTGCTGTGGCACTACGGCACCGAGGACCCCATCATCTCCGTGGCCAGGGCCGAGGCCACCGCCGACCGGTTCGACGCAGCCGGCTGGCAGGTCACCCGCCGGCCCTACGCGATGGGACACACCCAACGCATCGAGATGATGGCGGACGCCCGTCATTGGCTGGCCGCGCTCGATTCCTCGACCTGACCGGCGCTGCCGGCCCGACGGGACCCACCAGACCGTCAGGTCGGAACCGTCAGGTCGGCAGCGGGTCGCCGTCGAGGTACACCCATCGGGTACCGATGCGCACGAAACGGCTGCGTTCGGCCATGACCCCGCGCTCGCCGTCGCGTTCCCACTGCGCGGCGAAGGTGACGGTGCCGTCGCGGTCGAGTACCCGACCCCGTTCACGGTCGACCACCTCGAGCCCGGTCCAGCGGTACGTGCTGTCGGTGACCATCGGCGGGCAGGTATCGGGATGCCACGACCGGGTCAGGAACAGCGTGTCGCCGAGCGCATGGGCGCTGTAGCGGGCCCGCATCAGGGCCTCAGCGGTGGCCGGCTCCGCCTCGGCCCGCAGGTACGGCCCGCAACACCGTTCCAGGGCGTTACCGCTTCCGCACGGGCAGGTGGGCCCGGTCCGAGCGCCGACGCTCATACTGCCTCCGCTGCAGGTGGTGGAACGACCCGGTGCCGCTCCGTCGGACCGTAGCCTGCCAGGTGCGGGACCGTGCGCACAGTCGCCCGGGCACGACGGTGTTTCCCTGACCGGTCGATGCCCCTACGCTGCGGGTTCCGTCCGGCCGTGCGAGGCCGGCCGTTTCCCCGTACGACCGACCGAGCAGGACGCCTCATGATCGATCAAGAAGCACTCGCCACCGTCCAGGGTCCGCTCAAGGCGGCCTACCGGGAGAACCCCGAGGGGGCCAAGCTCACCCTGTCCGCCACCGGCCGGATCGGCGACGGAGTGACCTGCTCGGTGGAGACCGGGCGGGCCATGGTCAAGGCCGGGCTGCACCCCCTCACCGGCGGCGACGGACTGACCGCCTGCTCCGGCGACATGCTGCTCGAAGCCCTCGTGGCGTGCGCCGGGGTGACCCTCGGGGCCGTCGCCACCTCACTGGGCGTCGAGGTCGGCGACGCCACGCTGACCGCCGAGGGCGACCTCGACTTCCGGGGCACCCTCAGCGTGGCCAAGGACGCCCCGGTCGGCTTCTCCGCCATCCGGCTCCGGGTCGACCTCGACGCCGAGGTGTCCGACGAGCAGCGGGCCCTGCTCGAGAAGCTGACCGAGCGTTTCTGCGTGGTCTTCCAGACCCTGGCGACGCCACCGGCATTGTCGGTCTCCTTCAGCTGACCCGGCGGGCCTCGGCCGACGCGGCCGACGCGGCCAGTGGCCGCCGTCGGTCGGGGTGAGCCTGCCGTTCCGGCCAGACGCACCCGGCTCGGGGCCTCCGTCGTCGACCCGGGGCCGTTGGGCCCTGGTACCCGGCCCGTCGGACGGACAGGGTGGCTCCATGACCGAGTCGAGTTCACCGTTCAGCTGGGCCGAGGCGCGTACCTGGCTGGCCGGCCTGCCCGACGGCGGAGGGCTGAACCTGGCCCATGAGGCCGTCGACCGTCACGTCGCAGAGGGTCGAGGAACCCGGGTCGCACTGCGCCTGCTCGGCCGTGACGGCAGCGCCACGGCGATGACCTACGGCGAGCTCGCCGAGCTCACCAACCGCTTCGCCGGCGTGCTCACCCGGCTCGGCGTCGGGCCCGGCGACACCGTGTTCGTCCTCAGCCCGAGGCGGGCGCTGGTGCACGTCGCGGTGCTCGGGGCGCTCAAGGCCCGGGCGGTGGCCTGTCCGCTGTTCTCCGCCTTCGGGCCCGAGCCGATCGCCCAACGCCTGCACATCGGGCAGGCCGCAGTGGTGGTCACCACGGCCGAGCTGTACACACGCAAGCTGCGCGCCGCCCTCGCGGGCCTCGAGCGGCTGCCGCTGGTGCTCGTCGAGGGCGACGACGCGCCCGAGGGCACCGTCGCCCTCGGGCCGCTGCTGGCAGACGCAGACGCCCGCTATCGGATCCCGGAGACCTCCCCGGAGGATCCGGCGCTGCTGCACTTCACGTCCGGCACCACCGGGCTGCCCAAAGGGGCTCTGCACGTCCACGAGGCCGTGGTGACCCACGCCGCAACCGGACGGCTGGTACTCGGCCTCCGCGACCACGACGTCTACTGGTGTACGGCAGACCCGGGCTGGGTGACGGGGACGTCCTACGGCATCGTCGCCCCGCTGGTGTGCGGGGTGACCACGGTGGTCGACGAGGCCGACTTCGACGCGTTGCGGTGGTATCGCATCCTCGACGAAGCGCAGATCACCGTGTGGTACACCGCACCCACCGCGATCCGCATGCTGATGCGGGCGGGGCCGGACGCGGCCACCGGCGCGGACCTGCACCGGCTGCGCTTCGCCGCCAGCGTCGGCGAGCCGCTCGGGGCCGACGCCGTGCAGTGGGGCCGCTCCGCCCTCGGTATCGAGTTCCACGACAACTGGTGGCAGACCGAGACCGGCGGGATCATGGTCGCCAACCGTCCGGGTGTCGCGGTGCGGGACGGCTCGATGGGCCTGCCGGTTCCGGGCATCACCGCCACCCTGTTGCGTACCGAGGAGGATGGCACGCTCTGCCGCGGCGACGACGGCCATCCGATCGAGGTCCGTGACCCGGCGGAGTCGGGCCAACTCGCCCTGCAGGCGCCGTGGCCGTCGATGTTCCGTGCCTACCTCGGCCAGCCCGAACGGTATGCCCGCTGCTTCGAGGACGGCTGGTACCTCACCGGCGACCTGGTCCGCCGCGACACCGACGGCTACCTGTGGTTCGTGTCCCGGGTCGACGACGTGATCAAGACCGCCGGCCATCTCATCGGACCCTTCGAGGTCGAGTCGGTGCTCAACGACCACCCGGCAGTGGCCGAATCGGCGGTGTACGGCGTCCCAGACCCCGTCGCCGGGTCGGTGGTGCATGCTGCCGTCGTGCTGCGAACCGGCTCCGGCGCACCGGACGCGGTCCTGCGCAGCGTCTTGGCCCACAGCCGCAGCCTTCTCGGAGCGGCCGTCGCCCCACGTCACTTCGTGGTGGTCGACGAGCTGCCCAAGACCCGTAGTGGCAAGATCATGCGCCGGCTGCTGCGGGCCCGCGAGCTGGGCCTACCCGACGGCGACCTGTCGACCCTGGAGCCGTCCCATGCGTGATCGTGTCGAGTTGCTCCGGGACATGGTGCTGGTCCGTCAGTTCGAGGAGCGCTGTGCCCGGCTGTACCAGGAGGCCAAGATCCGCGGCTTCGTCCACCTCTACGTCGGCGAGGAGGCGGTGGCGGCCGCTGTGATGGGCGTCCTGCAACCCCGGGACAGGGCCGTGGCCACCTACCGCGACCACGGCCACGCCCTGCTCAAGGGCGTGTCACCCGAGGCGGTCATGGCCGAGATGTACGGCCGGGTCGACGGCTGCAGCGGCGGACGGGGCGGCTCGATGCACCTCTTCGACGTCGCCCACGGGCTCTACGGTGGCCACGGGATCGTCGGAGGCGGGTTACCCATCGCTGTCGGCCTGGCCCTTGCCGACAAGCTGCAGGCCCGTGACCGGGTCACGGTGTGCTTCTTCGGCGAGGGGGCGGTGGCCGAGGGCGAGTTCCACGAATGTCTCAACCTGGCCGCGCTGTGGTCGCTCCCGGTGGTGTTCTGCTGCGAGAACAACCTCTACGCCATGGGCACCGCGCTCGAACGCTCCGAGGCCGACACCGACCTCAGCGTGCGCGCCGCCACCTACGGCCTGGCGGCCTGGAGTGTCGACGGCATGGACGTCGACGCGGTCACCCACACCGCGCAGCGGGCGGTGGAAATGGCCCGTGGGGGCGCCCCCTGCTTCGTGGAATGCCGCACCTACCGCTTTCGGGCGCACTCGATGTACGACCCGGAGCTGTACCGGGACCGGGCAGAGGTCGAACGCTGGCGTGAGCGCGACCCCATCGACCTGCACCGGACGCGACTCGAGGCCTCGGGTGATCTCGAGCCAGGAGCCTTCGACGCGATGCGGGCCGGGGTCGACGCCGCGATCGACCGCGCCGTGGCCTTCGCCGAGTCCTCGGGGCTCGAACCCCTCGACCAGCTGACCCGCCACGTGTACGCCGCCGGCCCGGAGGCGGGCCGATGAGCCGGGTCACCTGCCGCGACGCCATGGGCCGCGCCATCCGCCGGGCGCTGCTCGAGGACGACCGGGTCTTCCTCATGGGCGAGGACGTCGGCCGCTACGGCGGTTGCTTCGGGGTGTCGAAGGGCCTGTACGACGAGTTCGGGCCGGAACGCATCCGCGACACGCCACTGTCGGAGTCGGCCTTCGTCGGCGCCGGCATCGGTGCCGCCATCGCCGGGATGCGACCGATCGTCGAGATCATGACGTGCAACTTCAGCCTGCTGGCTCTGGACCAGATCCTCAACAATGCCGCCACCCTGCGGCACATGTCGGGCGGGCAGATCGGGGTGCCGTTGGTCATCCGGATGACCACCGGTGGCGGGCGGCAGCTCGCCGCCCAGCACTCCCACAGCCTCGAGGGCTGGTACGCCCACATCCCGGGCCTCACCGTGCTCACCCCGGCCACCGTCGAGGACTTCGCCGGCATGCTCGGGCCGGCGCTGGCCGACCCCGACCCGGTGCTCATCTTCGAACACGGCGGCCTCTACAACGTCGATGCAGAGCTGCCCGACGAGGATCCGGCCGTCGACATCAACAAGGCCGCGGTCCGCCGTGCCGGCCAGGACATCAGCCTGCTCACCTACGGCGGTTCGCTGCCCAAGTGCATGGCCGCGGCCGACGAGCTGGCGGCCTCGGGCATCGAAGCCGAGGTGATCGACCTGCGGGTTCTGCGCCCGCTCGACGACGAGGCCATCGTCACCACCGTGTCCCGGACCCACCGGGCGGTGGTGGTGGACGAAGGCTGGCGCTCGGGCGGGATCGGGGCGGAGATCTCCGCCCGGATCATGGAGCAGGCGTTCTGGGAGCTCGACGCACCGGTAGCCCGGGTCGCCACCGCCGAGGTTCCCCTGCCCTACCCCAAGCATCTCGAGGACGCCGCGCTGCCCTCGGTGCCGGCAATCGTCGGCGCAGCGAAGGAGTTGCTCGGCCGTGGCTGATCGGACCGCCTTCGCCATGCCCTCGCTCGGAGCCGACATGGTGGCCGGCACCGTCCTGGCGTGGCACGTGCAGCCAGGTGACCGGGTGCAACCCGGTGACCTGGTGGCACTGGTCGACACCGACAAGTCCGAGATCGAGATCGAGACGTTCGACGCCGGGATCGTCTCGGAGCTCGTCGTACCGGAAGGTATGCAGGTACCGGTCGGTACGGTCATCGCCTATTTCGACCCGGTCGGCACGGGTTCCCCGCGCGACGACCGCTCCGCGGTACCGGATGCCGAGGCCGAACCCACCCGGCCGGCCATACTTCCCGACCAGGCCGACCAGGCCGACCAGGCCGACGCTGCCGGGCCGGCCGACCCCGCGGGTGAGCCAGCACGGGTGCCGCACCACGAGCCCCGCGTGGTCTCGCCGTTGGTCCGCCGGTTGGCCGAGGAGGCGCATCTCGACCCGGAACGCCTCGAGGGCACCGGGCCGGGGAAGCAGGTCCGGCGAGCAGACATCGAGGCACGCGGGGCGACACGCGGGGCGACACGCGTCAGCCCCCGGGCCCGCCGACTCGCCCGGCTCGCCGGGCTCGACCCCACCGCCGTGGTCGGCACCGGCCCGGCGGGCACCGTCACCGGCGTGGACGTCCTCGCCCACAACCGGCCGGGGCCGGGGCAGGCTCCGGTAGGCACGACAACGCCCGCCCCGGCCACGACGCAGCCGGCCGAACCCGGCGTCGCACGAGCCCCCGGGGGCACCGGGCGGCGGGACGGGACGGCGGACGACCGGTCGCGGCGGGCGACCGCGATCCTGATGGAGCGTTCGTGGCGGGAGATCCCCCACTACCACCTCGCCACCCGGCTCGACGTGTCCACCATGGTGAGGTGGCTGGCCGACACGAACGAGACCCGCCCGATCGGCGAACGGATCCTCGCAGCGGCGGTCCTGCTGCGGGCCACGGCACTCGCTGCGGCCCGTCACCCCAGGCTCAACGGCTGGTGGATCGACGGCGCGTTCAGACCGGCCAACCAGGTCGACCTCGGCACCGTCGTCGCCCGGCGCGGTGGCGGACTGCTGGCCCCGACCATCACCGATGCGGCCAGCCGGGACCTCGGCGAGGTCATGCACACGCTGCACGACCTCGTACAGCGTGTCCGGCGAGGACGCCTACGTGGCGGCGATCTGACCCCGGCCTCGATCACCGTGACCAACCTCGGCGAGCTTGGGGTCGACGAGGTGCACGGGGTGATCCATCCGCCGCAGGTCGCCCTGGTCGGGTTCGGTGCCGTCCACGAGGAGGCCTGGGCCGACGGTGGCATGGTGGCGGCCCGTCCCGTGCTGCACGTCAGCCTGGCCGGGGACCATCGGGTGTCCGACGGGCTGGCCGGTGCGGCATTCCTGACCGATCTCGCCGAGCTTCTCGAGCACCCGGAGCAGTTGTGAACCCGACCTGTGACCTGATCCTGCGCCTGCTGGCGGACCTCGCGCCGGAGATCGACCCGGCCGCCGTGGACGTCGAGCTGCCCCTACGTGACCAGGTCGATCTCGACTCGATGGACACCCTCACCCTGATGGAGGCCGTCGCCGAGCACACCGGCGTCGAGGTTCCCGAACGCGACTACCCGCTCGTCGGTTCGGTGGCGGCCCTGGCGCGCTACACCGACGCCCGCCGTGCGGGCTGAGTCAGCCGCCGTCCGGGCTGAGATCCGCCGGGCCGACGTCGTCTGCCGCATCGGTGCCGACCTCCGGCGCATCACCTGCCGCCGGGTTCCGACCGGATGCCGGTGCGGTGCCGGCCTCCGCAACGGGACCGGTGCGTGCCGCGATCGTGCGCAGGGCCTCGGCGACGCCGCCCGAGAGTCCGCACACCTGCACCGGCACGCCGTCCACCCGACGACGGTGTGCGGCGGCCAACGCGGCGAATCCCCCATCGTCGGGCGTGTCGGTCCCGTCGGTGACGACCACGATCTCGTCGGCGCCGTCGACCAACGGACAGTGTCCCCCATCGAGCAGCGGACAGCGCCCACGGGGCCGGCCGTGCGGACCGGGACAGCTGAGCACCTCGAGCCCGGCAGCACCCCCCGGGGCCTCCTGGACCATCCGATCGTCCTGCCCGGCCTGACCGAGCGCACCGGCACGGCTCGCAGGGCCCGAAGACCCCACAGGGCCCGCACGTTCCGGCCCGACGGACCAGCGGCCACCGGGCGATTCCAGCAGAACCCGGGTGCGAGCCGGGTCACGACGCGAGGGCCAACCCGGTACACGCGCTCCGGTGGCCATCACCAGGCGGATCTCCCCGCGTGAGGGCTGTTCGACGACCGCGCTGCCGCGATGGCTGATGAGGCCGAGCATCGGCCGGTTGTCGAGGCGGACCACCGCCTCGAGGTTCTGCACCCCCGCCTCGTGCGCCGCTCCGGCCAACACGTCGAGCAGGAACGGTCCGAGCCAGCCGCGCCAGCCCGCCGCCGTGGTGATCCCCAGCTCACCGTTGCCGTTCGCGAGCAGGGCGTAGCCGGCCTCGGCGACCAGCTCGCCGTCGGCGTCGTCACCGACCCGATCTCCTTCGGGTGCGCCGCCGGGATGCTCGGCCGCGCTGCCGCCCGGAGCAGGGACCACGAACGCGCCGAGTACGCAGCCGCGGGCCGGGTCGAGCCATCGCCGGATGAACGCCTCCGCAGGAGGGAAGGCCGAGAAGAACCGCAGTCGTCGGTCCTCGTCGTCGAGCGCATCGTAGAGCGCCACCAGCCGGCCGAGGTCGTCCGTACCGAGCGCACGCACCTTCAGATGCCCGCCGTCGGGCAGGGCAACCCCCAACGGCACGAAGCCTCCCGGCTGCGGCACCTCGGCGGGCATCACGAACCCGTCGGCACGTTGCTGCGGGGACGACGGCGGTTCTGCGGCGGCATGGGGGCTCGTGGGGTGACCCTCAGCGGTCCAGCCCGCTCGGCGGGGCGAAGCTCGTGCCACCGTCGCAGGCGATGGCCACCCCGGTGATGAACCCGGATTCGGGCAGGGCCAGGAAGCGCACCAGGTTGGCGATGTCCGCCGGTTCGCCGAGTCGGCCGACCGCGCTCTGGCGCACCCCACGCGAGCGGTGGTGCTCGGGCATCGACAGCACCAGCGGCGTGCCGATCAGACCGGGCAGCACGGCGTTGGCGGTGACCCCACCCCGTCCGTACTCCTGGGCCACCGCCTGGGTGAACGCGATCACGGCGGCCTTGGACGCGGCGTACCCGGGTTGGCCGCCACCGGGACGCAGCGCGGCGATCGACGAGATGTTCACCACCCGCCCCCAGCCCCGTGCGGCCATCGCCGGCACGGTGGCCCGCACCGTGTTGAACGCCCCGGACAGGTTGACCGACAGCTCGTGGTCCCAGGCCTCGAGCGTCATGTCGGTGATGGAGGCGATGTTGTTGACGATCCCGGCGTTGTTGACCAGGACGTCGACCGGCCCGAGCTCGGCCTCGACCCGGGCCACGCCGGCCCGGACGGAGCCCTCGTCGGCCACGTCGAGCTCGACCACCGCAGCGCGGCTGCCGAGGTCCTGCACCGCCTGCCAGGTCGGCACCTCCTCCTCGGGGCCGGACACCCTGCGCCGGAGGCGGTAGTAGGGCTCGCCGTCGAACGGTTCGGGGTGACGGTCGGCGACGGCGACGGCCGCACCTGCCTCGGCCAGCGCCAGGCAGATGGCCCGGCCGATTCCGCGCGCCCCACCGGTGACCAGTGCGACCTTGCCCTCGAGCGGTTGTGTCGGCATGCCCATGCCCGACACCCTAGAGAACCCGGCGAACCCGAGAGCTCGGCACCCTAGAGCGAGTCGAGGAACGCTGCGATGCGTGCGGTCCAGGTCTGCACCTCGTCCCAGGTCGACGACTGCACCACGTCGGCGCCGGCAAGCAGCTCGGCCAACGCTTCGGCGGTGCTGACCGGATGGCCGGGGTCGCCGGTCCACGCCAGGATCAAGGTCGGCTGGCGCAGCCGGGCGATCTCGGAGCGTGGGGGCAGGTCGGCATGACCGGCCCCGCGGAACACCGTCGCCAAACGCTCGGGACCGGCGCGACGGGCCGATGCGGCGTTCGCGTCGAACCAGGCCTGCCGTCCCTGCAGCGGGTCCGGGACCGGCATGCGGGACATGTTGGCGAGGAAGCCCTCGACCCCGTCGGTCTCGATGATGGCCGCGACCTGACCCCAGATGGCCACCCGTTCCTGGCGGGTCTCCCACGCCGTCGGTGGGATCACCAGCACCAGCGCCTCGATGCGTTCGGGGGCGGCGACCGCAGCGTGCAGCGCCGTGCCGCACCCCATCGACGCACCCGCCGCGACGTAGCGATCCATCCCCAGGGCCGCGGTGAGGGCCAGCTGGTCGCGGGCCAGCGAGTCCCAGCCGTAGCCGGGCAGATCGGTTGCCAAGGTCGACTCGCCGTGGCCGCGGGCGTCGTAGCGCAGCAGCCGGCATCGGTCAGCGAGTGCCGGCCAGTCGATCAGATCGATCGCGTCCTCCCGGGACCGGCTGCTCGACAGGCCGTGCCCCCACACCACGTTGCGTCCGGAGCCGGTCAGGTCGTAGGCCAGCTCGAGCTCACCGACGTTCATCCGTGCCACGACGTGCCTCCCCGTCGGATCCGGGGCCTCCCCCGTTCCTGCGGGCCGACCCTAGTTGCCGTCACCTCACCGGGGTGTCGACGCCCTGCCCGGACCGCGGCACCTAAGGTTCGGCCGTGTCCTTCGTGCTCACCGAACCTGCCGACGACCACGGCGTCGCCGTCGTCACCCTCAACCGTCCGGAACGCCTCAACGCCCTCGGTCCGACGCTCGCCACCGACCTCGTGGACCGCCTGACCGAGCTGTTCCGTCGCCGGGAGGTCCGGGCCGTGGTCCTCGCCGGCTCAGGTCGGGGGTTCTGCAGCGGCTTCGACCTCGCCTCCCGCGCCGAGGGCGACCACGCGCCCGACAGCGAGGACCGCGGTCCGGTCGGCTCGTTCTGGGTGCTCCAGCAACAGCTGAGCGACCTCGTGACCCTGATCCACGAGAGCCGGATCCCCGTTGTCGGCGCGATACAGGGCGCCGCCGTCGGTGGCGGGTTGGCCATCGCCCTGGCCTGCGATCTGCGGGTGGCGGCACCCGACGCCCGCTTCGGCTCGGTGTTCGTGAAGGTCGGACTGTCCTCCTGCGACATGGGCGTGTCGTACTTCCTGCCCCGCATCGTCGGTGCGACCCGCGCCGCCGAGCTGCTGCTGACCGGCCGGCTGGTCGGCGCCGAGGAGGCCGAGCGCATCGGCCTGGTCAACCAGGTCAGCGCGCCGGGCGAGCACGTCGCCGCGGCGGTTGCCCTGGCCCGCCAGGTCACCCAGCACAGCGAGTTCAGCGTCTGGATGACCAAGTCGGGCATGTGGACCAACGTCGACGCGCCGAGCCTGCGCGCCGCCATCGAGCTGGAGAACCGCACCCAGGCGCTCGGCACGTTCACGGGCAACCTCGACGAGTACGAGACCGCCTTCGCCGAGAAGCGGCCACCCCGCTGGAAGCCGATGTAGACGCCGTGCCGGGTCTTCGTGGGGCCGGTAGCGTGCGCGCAGCCGCCCGGCTGCGGGGCGGTACGGATCGAGGAGCCCGCCATGGCCGACTACGAGTGCATCACCTACGAGGTGGCCGACGGCTACGCCACCGTCACCCTCAACCGGCCCGAGAAGCGCAATGCCCTCTCACGGCCGCTGCTCGCGGAGCTCGAGGCCGCGCTGTGGGACGCCGACGACGACAAGTCCGTGCACTGTGTGGTGCTCAAGGGCGCCGGGCCGGACTTCTGCTCCGGCTACGACCTGGCCGGCATGCAGGAGTTCTCCGGTCAGCCCGACCGGCCCCGCCGCGGGACCAAGACCATCGACGACGACTCGTGGCACCTCGAGCGCGGCGCCCAGCGGTTGCGGGTGTTCTGGGACATGCACAAGCCGACCATCGCCCAGGTGCAGGGCCGCTGCCTCGCCGGCGGCACCGACCTGGCGTTGTTCTGCGACCTGGTCATCGCCGCGGACGACGCGCTCATCGGCTTCCCGCCTGCCCGGAACCTCGGCAGCTTGCCGAACTCGATGTGGCTCTACCACATCGGTCCGCAGTGGGCGAAGCGCCTGACCATGACCGGCGACCTGATCTCCGGGGCGGATGCCGCATTGATCGGGCTGGTGCTCAAGGCCGTGCCCGCCGAGCTGCTCGACGCCGAGGTGACCAGCCTGGCCCGGCGCCTGTCGCTCATCGACGCCGACCTGCTGTCGTCGAACAAGCGGGTCATCAACATGGGCATGGAGCTGATGGGCGCCCGCACCCTGCAGCGCTACGCCGCAGAGACCGACGCCCGGGCCCATCGCGCCCCCGGGACGCAGGAGTACTTCGACGCCGTCCGCAAGGGCGGTCTCAAGGGCGCCTTCGCCGACCGCGACCGCAAGTTCGGCGACCCCCGCGTGCGGGTCCGTGAACCCGAGGTACGCGACGACAACGGCCAGGTGATCACCCCCTGAGCACCGGCTGAACCGCACCGGCTCGGCGAGCCCGGTCGACGCTGCCGCCCCCGGCGACGAGTAGCTTCGGCACCCGGTATGGAACGCTTCGGCCTGGTCGGCCTTCCCAACGCGGGCAAGAGCTCGCTGTACAACGCCCTGACGGGGGGCGGCGCGCTGGCCGCGCCCTACGCCTTCGCCACGAAGGACCCGAACGTGGGGGTGGCCAAGGTGCCCGACGAGCGGCTCGACCAGCTCGCGGCGCTGTCCCGCAGCCGCAACGTGGTGCACGCCACCGTGCAGGTCGTCGACATCGGGGGCCTGGTCGAGGGTGCCTCCAAGGGCGAGGGCCTCGGCAACAAGTTCCTGGCGAACATCCGCGAGGTCGACGCCATCGTGTTCGTGCTGCGGGCCTTCAGCGACGACGACGTCCCCGGCGACGACGACCCGCTCGAGCACCTGCGGGTGGTCGAGCTCGAGCTGGCCCTCGCCGACCTCGAGACCGTCGAGAAACGCCTCAACCAGGCCCAGCGCCAGTCGAAGATGGACAAGTCCCTCGGGCCCGAGCTCGAGGCCCTGACGGCCGCCAATGCCAGCCTGTCGGAGGGGACGCCGTTGTACCGGGCCGGGCTCAAGGCCGAGTGGCGTGAGCTGCTCGCCCCGCACTTCCTGCTCACCAACCGGCCGGTGCTGGCGGTGGTCAACGTCGGTGAGGACGAGCTCGACCGCATTCCCGAGGTCGAGGAGCGGGTCCGCGCCGAGCTGAGCTCCGCCGGTGACAACGTCGAGGTCATCGGCATGTGCGTGCAGCTCGAGGCCGAGGCCGCCGCCATCGAGGACCCGGCGGAACGCGCCGAGATGCTCGAGGGCTTCGGGCTCGGCGAGGGCGCCCTGTTCCGGATGGTCCGCTCGGCGTACCACCTGCTCGGGCTGCGCACCTTCCTCACCACCGGCGACAAGGAGAGCCGAGCGTGGACCTTCCGGGTCGGCTCCAAGGCGCCCGAGTGCGCCGGGCGCATCCACAGCGACATC
>CAIXPF010000184.1 GCA_903921205.1 uncultured Acidimicrobiia bacterium
ACCCGAGCTTGATGGCGCTGTGGATCTGGCGGGTGAGCGCCAGCAGCAGACCGAACCCGGTGTCGGCGAGGTGACCGCCGACCAGGCCCTTCTCGCCGGTGAGGATCACCTCGCTCTGCTTGAACGCCGGGTACATGAACATGTCCACCCCCGAGGCGGTGGCGTGGACCCAGCGCAGGTTGGGGGCCGCGGCCAGCAGCCGTTCGGGCAGTACCCCGAGGATGACGTCGGTGTCCGCAGCGTGCGGCATGGCCTCCTTCACCCCGTTGACCAGCTCGACCACCGAACCGTCGCCGGCGGCGTCGCGGATCGACTGCATCTCCGCGTCGGTCACCGACGGCAGGGTCAGCCCCGTCATCACGAGAACCTTCATGTGAACCGCACCTCCACTGTGCCGACGCCCGAGAACTCGCTGCGCCAGGTTTGCCCGGCTTCGGCCGGGAACCGTCCGACCGCTCCGGTGATGATCTTCTGTCCCGGTTCCAATGCCAGGTCGTAGTCGGCCAGCGCCCGTGCCAACAACCCGATGGACAGGTAGTGGTCGTCGACGTGGTCGCCGGCCCGCTCGCGCAGCGACGGCGTCGCCACCCCGTCGACCCCGGCCCAGCTCATGGACACCTCGACGTCGGCGAGGTCGAAGCCGGCCCGGTGCAGTTCCGCCGGGGACACGCCGCTGCCTTCGACGATGCCCCAGTTGTACATCCGGGCCGCAGCGCCCATGGCCAGGTCGGGTCGCAGCGTGCCGGCCTGGCGCTGGTTGATCTCGTAGCCGGCGGCCACGGTGACCAGCGCTCCACGGACCTGATCGACGGTGAGGTCCCGGCCGAGGAGCCGCTCGCCGACGGTGAAGCACAGCTCGGTCTCGACGGCGGCCCGGGGGATGTCGGCCACGTCGACCGAGGCGCCGCTGGCGAGGACGTGACCGGCGTCGAGGTAACCGAAGGGTCGTACGTCGACACCGCCGAACTGCTCACGGGCTCGGGCGGAGGTCAGCCCCACCTTCCAGCCGGCAAGGACTGCTCCTTCGGCCTGGTGCAGACGCAGCAGGCGGACCTGCAGGGCCAGACCGTCGTCGTAGGAGATGCCCTCGAGCAGCGCGGGGAAGCGGTCGCCTGCCTGTACCGCGGCCCACAGTCGGGGGGCGAGGTCGTCGAGTTCGGCAGGGGTGAGCGCCATGGCCGCGCACACTACGCTCCGCCGGCGTCGGCCGCTCGCACCAGGCGGCCGCTGCCCGGCCGATGCCACAGGAGCGGACGATGCCCACCGAGCAATCCCGACGGACCGTTTGCGTGATCCCCGGCGATGACGCCGCGCCGGAGGCCATGGACGCCACCCTGGACGCCCTGCGGGTCTTGGAGCTGCCCGTGGACTTCGACATCGTGCCGACCGGCGCAGAGCTTGCCCCGATCCCCGAGGTCGAACGCGAGCAGTTCCTGCGCGAGCACATCGACGCCGCCGACGGCGTGCTGTTCGGCTCGACCAACGGCACCACCGGCGGCGTCACCTACATGCGTTGGGGGAAGGGCACCTTCGCCAACGTGCGACCGATCCGTTGGCGGCCGGGGTATCGCTCGCCGCTGGCCGACCCGGCCGGCATCGACTACGTGATCGTGCGCGAGAACCTCGAGGACGCCTACATCGGGATCATGGGTGATGTGGAGGACATCCGCCGTGCCGGCCTCGCCGGTCCCCGTGCCCGGCTGGCCTACGAGGGCGAGGGCCGCTATGCGGTGAAGATCATCACCCGGCAGGGCACCGAGAACGTGGCCCGCTTCAGCCTGGAGCTGGCCCGCAAGCGGCGGGGCAAGCTGACCGTGTCGGCCAAGACCAACATGCTGCCCAAGACCGACCGGTACTTCTGCGAGATCGTCGCCGAGGTCGCGCAGGACTATCCCGACGTCGAGTTCGAGCAGTTCATCATCGACGACATGGCCCACCGGCTGGTGCTGCGCCCGCACGGCCTCGACGTGGTGCTGCTGCCGAACCTCTACGGCGACGTCCTCTCCGACGAGGGTGCGGCGACCCTCGGTGGTATGGGCCTCGCTCCGTCGGGCTGCTACGGGCACGACTTCGCCTACTTCGAGTCGGCGCACGGCACCGCTCCCGACATCGTCGGGCAGGGCATCATCAACCCCACGGCCACGATGCTGTCGGCGGTGATGCTGCTCGAGCATCTCGGGTTCGGCGATGCCGCCCACCGTCTCGACACTGCGGTGAGCGACGTCTACGCCGCCGGCGAGGCCCTCACCCCCGACCAGGGCGGCACCGCCGGAACGGCCGACTTCGCTGCTGCGGTGGTGGCCGAGTTGCGCCGCTGACGGAGCGCTGCGCCGAGGAGCGCGGCGTGAGCGCAGCCGGAGCGGTATCGTGCAGGGGCAACCAGCGGGTCCCTCGGGTCCCGCCAGTCCGGGGGGACCGGGTTCCGAGCCGGCTGCGAGCAGACCCCGTGGGGGGTCCCCGCAGCAGCGCTGCGTATTCCGCCCCGCCGGTCGAACCGGAGAAAGGCCTGCACTGTGAACGATCGCCATCGTGGTGTCCCGGAGATGGAGCGCACCGAGGGACAGGCTGCAGAGCTGCCCATCGACGGGGTCCGGGCGTTCACCGCGACCGCGCTCACGGCGGCCGGCATGCTCCCCGGTGACGCCGAGACGGTGGCCGGCAACTTCATGTGGGCCGACCTCCGCGGGGTCGACACCCACGGCGTGCAGCGTCTGTCGTGGTACCTGAACTGGTTCGAGCAGGGCATCTGCAACCCGGCCGCCCAGCTCGAGATCCTGCGCGAGCGGCCGACGATGCTCTCGGGCGACGGCCACCACGGCCTCGGCCAGCTCGTCGCCACCCGGTTCATGGAGAAGCTCATCCCGAAGGCCAAGGAAACCGGGATGTGTATCGGCGTGATCCGCAACAGCAACGACTGGGGCTGTGGCGGCTGGTACCCGAACCTGGCGGCCACCGCCGGGCTGGCGTGTGTGGCCACCACGACGTCGATCCCGAACCTGGCTCCCTTCGGGGCGCGCACCCGCCTCTACGGCAACAACCCGATCGCCTTCGCCTTCCCCCGGCGCAGCGGCCCGCCGATCCTGCTCGACATGGCGCTGACCCCCGTGGCGCTCGGCAAGGTGCTGCGGGCCCAGGCCGAGGGCACCGAGCTGCCGGCCGAGTGGGGCTTCCGCGACCGTGACGGCAACCCGACGACCGATCCGGGTGTGGCCATGAAGGGCATCATCCCGGCCATCGGCGGCTACAAGGGCACCGGCCTGGCGATGATCACCAACATCCTCGCCGGGGTGCTGTCGGGTTCGGCCCACTCGGCGCAGGTCGAGGTCGGCCGCCGTGGCCAGTTCTTCCTGCTGATGGACCCCGACGTCATCCACCCGGAGGGCGCCGAGGCCTACTTCGATGCGATGGAAGACCTCGTCTCGCAGGTCCGGGCGGTCGACGTGCTGCCCGGTCAGTCCGTGTTCCTGCCCGGTGAGCCGGAGCAGAAGCAGCTCGAGGCCCGCTCCGCTGCGGGTCGTATCCGGTACCCCGCCTCGGTGATCGACGGCATGCGCAAGGTGGCATCCCGTCTGGGTATCGAGTTCGATTTGGCCTAGCCACGTCCGATTGATGACAGTTCACGACACGACAGAGCCGAACGCTCTTCGATCAGGGGGTTCCTGAATGCGCTACTACTCATGTGATTCCCATGTGGTGGAGGCCCGGGAGGTCTTCGAGGGTCTCGAGGACCGCTTCGGGTCCCGTGCCCCGCGGGTGGTGCACAACTACCAGGACAAACCGGGCGACTGGATCGTCCTGCCCGGTACCGCACCGGTTCCGGTCGGCCGTCTGGGCATCGCCGGCAACAAGCTCGGCGAGCCGAAGACCGAGGAGAAGATCGCCCGGGGTTACGAGGGGCTCAACCCCGGCGTGAAGGACCCCCATGCGCGGCTCGAGGAGCAGGTGCTCGACGGGATCGTCGGCGAGGTCATGTACCCGTCGCTGAACATGTTCACGTTCGCCATCAAGGACCGTGATGTGGTCTCCGCGGTGTTCGAACGCCACAACGACTGGGTTTTCGACTACTGCACCGCCAACCCGGAGCGTCTCATCGGCATCGGCTGCCTCGGCCTGCCCGACGTCGAGATCGCCCTGGCCGAGATGACCCGGGCCGCCACCAAGGGCGTGCGCGGCTTCGCCATCCCCGCCCACGTGTCGCCCGAGCGCCCCTACAACCACCCCGACTACGACCCGTTCTGGGCTGCAGCGCAGGAGTTCGGGGTGCCGCTGACGATGCACATCTTCACCGGCGAGACCTTCGACGGTGGCATGCCGAAGCACTGGGGTACCCCCGGCGGCACCATCAAGGGCTACACGATGGCCCACACGACGGCGGTCAACACCATGGTCGACCTCATCTGCGGCGGTGTGCTCGAGCGCTTCCCGCGCCTGAAGTTCATCATCAGCGAGTTCGAGACCGGCTGGCTGGCCCACACCCTGCAGCGCCTCGACCACGCCATCTACCGCACCCCGAAGTTCGCGGTCGACTACCTGACCATGAAGCCGTCGGAATACTTCCACCGGAACTTCTACGCCACCTTCGAGGACGACGCCGCCGGCATCGCCACCCGTCACCTCATCGGCGTGAAGAACCTGCTGTGGGGCAACGACTATCCGCACCACGACTCGATCTGGCCGCACTCGATGGCCACGCTCGAGAACTGCCTGGCCGGCGTTCCCGAGGACGAGAAGGAGATGATGGTGTGGTCGAACACCATCGATCTGTACAACATCGACATCTCGAAGCTGCCGGTGCTGGCCGGCTGACCGCGGCCTGATCCGTCGGGCTGAGCTCGGACGTGTGCAGCCCCGCCCCACCGGGCGGGGCTGCGTCGCGTCCGGCATCGCCGCATCGCCGCACCGCCGCACCGGCGGGGCGGCACGGTCGAGCGGGGCGGCACGGTCGAGCGGGGCGGTAGGGTTGGCGGGCCATGCGCGTCTACACCGTGCCGAACGCGATCTCGTTCCTTCGACTGCTGTGCGTGCCCGTCTACCTGGTCCTGCTGTTCGGACGGGAGAACCGGGCGGCTGCGGCGTGGCTGCTCGGGGTGCTGGGTATGACCGACTGGGTCGACGGTTACCTGGCGCGCCGCTTGAACCAGGTGTCGGAGTTGGGCAAGGCGCTCGATCCGATCGCCGATCGCCTTGCCCTGGTGGTGGGTATCGGCTCGATCCTGTGGCTCGGCGCAGCGCCGCTGTGGGTGGCGGTCCTGGCCCTGGCCCGTGAGGTCACGGTGTCGGTGGCGGTGTTGATCCTCGGGGCGATGGGGGCAAAGAGGCTGAACGTCACCTGGTGGGGCAAGACCGGCACGTTCTTGCTGTACTTCGCCTTTCCCATGTGGCTGGGCAGCACCTCGACGCTGAGCTATGCGCCCATGCTGGGGGTGCTGGCCTGGTTCTTCGCGCTTCCGGGCCTGGCGGCGGCGTACTACGCGGCCTTCCAGTACCTCGGCCTGAGCCGCCGGGCGTTGGCCGAGGGCCGAGCCGAGCGGCAGGCCCGCACCGCACCGTCGCTCTGAGCGACCTCCCGGCAAGCCGTAAGCCAGTCGGGCGCTCCTAGAGTGCAGGCCATGAAGGCCGTCATCATGGCTGGTGGCGAGGGCTCGCGTCTTCGGCCACTCACCTCGAACCTGCCCAAGCCCATGATGCCGCTGGTCAACCGGCCGATGATGGAACACGTGGTCAACCTGCTGGCCCGCCACGGCTTCGACGAGATCGTGGTGACCGTGGCGTATCTGGCCTCGGCGATCCGCAACTACTTCGGTGACGGCTCCCAGTTCGGGGTGCGCATGGTGTACGCCACCGAGGAGTCGCCGCTGGGCACCGCCGGCTCGGTGCGCAACGCCATGGACGAACTGCAGGAGCGGTTCCTGGTGATCAGTGGCGACGTGCTGACCGACATCGACCTGTCGGCCATCTGGGCCAGCCACATCGAGAAGGGCGCCTTGGCCACCATCGCCCTGACCCCGGTGGAGAACCCGCTCGAGTTCGGCATCGTGATCACCCGGGAGGACGGGTCCATCGAGCGGTTCCTCGAGAAGCCGTCGTGGGGCCAGGTGTTCTCCGACACCATCAACACCGGCATCTTCGTGCTCGAACCGGAAGTCTTCGACTACATCCCGGCCGGCCGACCGGTGGACTTCTCCTCCGAGGTCTTCCCCCGACTGCTCGAGGAGGAGCGCCCGCTGTACGGCGCCGTCACCGAGGGCTACTGGGAGGATGTCGGCACCCTCGGGGCGTACGTCACCGCCCACAAGGACATCCTCGACGGCAAGGTCGCTGTCGACATCCCCGGGTTCCGCCTCGCAGATGGGGTGTGGCTGGGGGAGGGCTCCGAGATCGACCCGTCCGCCTTGATCGAGGGACCGGCGATCATCGGCGAGAACTGCCGCATCGGGGCGGGCGTGCGGGTGGGGGAGTACACCGTGCTCGGCGCCAACGTGCGGGTGCGTCGCGACGTCGACCTCGAGCGGGTGGTGATCCACGACAACGCCTACATCGGCGAGGCGGCCCGACTGCGCGGCACGGTGGTGGGCCGGGCCTGCGACCTGCGCAAGGGTGTGCGCTGCGAGGACGGCTCGGTGCTCGGCGACGAGTGCTTCGTGGCCGACGAGGCCTTCATCGGTGCCGACGTGAAGATCTACCCGTTCAAGACGGTGGAGAGCGGTGCCTTCATCACGTCGTCGATCGTGTGGGAGTCGAAGGGCGCCCGCAGCCTCTTCGGCGCCGACGGTGTGTCGGGCCTGGCCAACGTGGACATCACCCCCGAGTTGGCCACCCGCCTGGCCCTGGCCTTCGCCACCACGTTGAAGGTCGACTCGACCGTGGTCACCTCGCGCGACTCGTCTCGCTCGGCGCGCATGCTGAAGCGGGCGATGATGGCGGGGCTCAACGCCGGCGGCATCAACGTGATCGACCTCGAGGTGGCCTCGGTGCCGGTCACCCGCTTCCACATCAACACCGGCCCGCCGGTCGGTGGCATGACGATCCGCATCGACGACCGCGATCCGCAGCTGGTGGCAATCCGGTTCTTCGACACCTCCGGGGCCGACATGTCCGAGGACGCCCAGCGCAAGATCGAGCGCTACGTGAACCGTGAGGACTTCCGGCGGGTGCTGCCCGGTGAGATCGGCGACATCACCTTCGCCCCTCGGGCCCTGGAGAATTACGCCATCTCGCTCGAGGAGACCGTCGACGTCCAGTCGATCCGCTCCAAGGGTTTCAAGGTGGTCATCGACTACTCCTACGGGTCTGCCGCCATGGTGATGCCGAACCTGTTCTCCAAGCTCGGTGCCGATGTGCTGGCGGTGAACCCGTTCGTGTCCACCGCCGGGCTGATCGACTTCGACGCCGAGCAGCACGCCCGGTCGGTCGCCACGCTGGTGCAGGCATCGGGCGCGCATCTCGGCGCCGTCATCGACCCCGACGGCGAGCGGCTCACCCTGGTCGACGACGAGGGCCGGGTGCTGACCGACACCGAGGCGCTGTTGGCCTACGTCACCCTGGTGTCGGACCGGCTGCTCGGTGACCGGATCGCCGTGCCGGTGGGCTCGACCCGCCACATCGAGGAGATCGCCGCAGGCCGCGGGGTCAGCGTGCAGTACACGAAGATGTCCGGCGCGGCGCTCGCCGATGCTGCGAAGGAGCCGGGAATCGGCTTCGTGGCGAGCCTGGACGGTGGCTTCATCCTGCCCGGGTTCCTGCCGGCGTTCGACGCTGCAGCGGCCCTGGTGAAGCTGCTCGACCTGCTGGCTCACCATGCGGTCTCGCTGTCGAGCGTGGTCGACCGCCTGCCCCGGGCGCACCTGGCGCACGAGACGGTGGTGACCCCGTGGGAGGCCAAGGGCGCGGTCATGCGCAGCCTCGTCGAGCAGACCTCCCGGGAGACGGTGCTCGTCGACGGGGTGAAGGTGCTGCACGACGGTGGGTGGGTGCTGGTGCTTCCCGATCCGGAGGAGGCCATCACCCACGTCTACGCCGAGGGCAGTACCGACGCGGATGCCCGGCGCCTCGCTCGCGAGTACGTTTTGCGGATCCGCCAGCTTGCTCGTTGACCCCGCCCGCGCATGCCGCCAGGCGCGAGGTGCGAGGTGCGACGGGCAGAACCTTCAACATGAACCGATAGGTTTGAGTCCATGCTTTTCCCCGACGATCTGCGCTACTCCAGCGACCACGAATGGGTCCGCGTCGAGGGTGACGTGATCCGGGTCGGCATCACCGATTACGCCCAGGACGCCCTCGGCGACGTGGTGTTCGTCGAACTCCCGGCCATCGGGACCACCGCGTCGGCGGGCGATTCCTTCAGTGAGATCGAGTCCACCAAGTCCGTCAGCGACATCTACGCGCCGATCGCGGGCGAGGTCGTCGAGGTCAACGTGGCACTCGCCGATGCTCCGGAGCTGGTCAACCAGGACCCCTACGGCGAGGGCTGGATCTGCGTGCTGCGTCCCGCCGACCCTGCGGCGCTGGCCGGGCTCATGGATGCCGCTGCTTACCAGGCCTTGATCGAGGGTTGAGGCGGTGTCCGAGTCGGTCTGTCCCCGTTGCGGCCATTCGAATGCGCCACGGTCGAACTTCTGCTCGTCGTGCGGGGTCGAGCTTGCCTCCCAGCCCGAAGACACAGCGACCCATGTCGCCCTCGTCGCCGATCCGTCGCATGCGGTCGCGGTGATCGCCGCCGGTCGGGAGGACGGCGTGCTGGTGGTGACGCGCGGTCCTGACGTCGGTTCACGGATCGGGCTGGGCGGCGGTCGTGTGAGCGCAGGTCGTCATCCCGACTCCGACCTGTTCCTCGACGATGTCACGGTGTCACGGCGCCATGCCGAGATCCTCCATCATGGGGGTGGGTACGAGCTGGTCGACCTCGGTTCGCTCAACGGCACCTATGTCAACCGTCGGCGGGTGGAACGGGCCGTGCTGCGCGACGGCGACGAGGTGCAGATCGGGAAGTTCAAGCTGGTGTTCCGCCTCGGTGCCGGCGAGGCGTCGTGAACATGCCCGACCGGAACCATCTCGCCATCGGTGAGGTCCTCTCGCTGCTGCAGGCCGAGTTCCCGGATGTGACGATCTCCAAGATCCGCTTCCTCGAGAGCCAGGGCCTGATCGACCCGGAGCGAACCCCGTCGGGCTACCGCAAGTTCTACGACGACGACATCGCCCGGCTGCGCTGGATCCTGGCCCAGCAGCGCGATCATTTCCTCCCGCTGAAGGTGATCAAGGAACGCCTCGACGAGGCGATCGCCCTGCAGTTGCCGCTCGACGTCGCTCCCGGCCCGGGATCCTCCGAGGCCGAGCCGGAGTTCGCCGCCGGACATTCGGTAACGACGGCTGCGGCGTCACGGCCCGAGACAGCCTCCAACGGCGGGCGGGGGCCGCGCATCAACGTGTTCACGGCGACCGCCACCCCCCGTCCCGACCTGGTCGGTGACCCCGGCCCCGCACCGGGCGGCGCGGCCGTCCTGCCGGCGGCGGGCTCGGTGGGGTCCTCCGAACCGCCGGATGCGGCAACGGTGAGCACCAACAGCGATCCGTCGGACGGCCCCGGATCGGCTGTTCCGTCGAACGCGGACGAGCCGTCTGCGGGTCCGGTGGATGGGGCGTCCGAGCCCGCAACGGTGGGTGCTGCGCCGACAGGCCCGACCGGCGCGAACACCCTGCGACCGGAACCGCCGTCCGGGTCGGGTGTTTCCCCGGCGGCGCGCCCGGCGGTTTCCACCACGGCGAGTCGGACCCGGCGCCGCGCTCCGGCTGGCGCCCATCCGTTCGGCGATCTGACCTCTGCGAGCTTCACGATCGAGGAGCTGTCGGCGGCGGTGGGCATGCCGATCAGCGAGCTCGAGGAGCTCGAGCGGTACGGGCTGCTCACCTCCCGGGCGGTCAGCCAGGGGCGCCGCTACGGCGATGACGCGGTCGTGGTGGCGAAGCTGGCGGCCCGTTTCGCGTCCTTCGGGGTCGAGGCCAGGCATCTGCGCATGTTCAAGGTGGCGGTCGACCGCGAGATCGCCCTCTACGAGCAGATCGTGGCCCCGTTGGCCCGGCACCGTCAGGAGGGCGGCGAGGTCGCGGCCGCACAGCGCTGGGCCGACCTCGACCAGCTCGGGGCCGACCTGCGCGACGCCCTGTTCCGCCGGCCGCTGTCCTGAACGTCACCGTCCGGGCGATCGGCGAGGGCATAACGGGTCCCACGTCGTGGAGTGCGGAGCGGTGCAGTAGGGTCGTCAGCCGTGGTGGAAGTCGAGTTGCTCGAGGTGCGGGTCGAGATGCCCGGCAACACCCCTGTCGTGGTGCTGCGTGAGCGTGAAGGCGCGCGCCGCCTGCTCCCGATCCTGATCGGTGACACCGAGGCCCGTGCCATCGTGTTTGCCGTCGACCGGGTGCAGACCCCCCGTCCGATGACCCACGACCTGTTTCGTGACGTGCTCGAGACCCTCGGGGTCGGGGTGCGTCAGATCGTCGTGACCGAGCTGCGTGACCGCACCTTCTTCGCAGAGCTGCACCTCGTCGAGGGGGAGAACGCCTCGGTCGTGTCGGCCCGTCCGTCCGACGCGCTCGCCCTCGCGGTGCGCACCGGTTCGCCGATCTTCGTGGCCGATGCGGTCATCGACGAGGCGGGCTACGTCGAACCCGAACCGGAGCCGGCCTCTGAGACGGCTGCCCAGCCGGACGAGGTGATCGCCCAGTTCAAGGACTTCCTCGACAACATCAGCCCGGACGACTTCAAATCCTGACGGTGCGTGGTCAGCTGCTCGCGCTCCGAGTTTGACGGACCGGGGGCAGGGTTCGTACCCTTCCTGCGTAACACCTGCGTAATTCCCACCGTGTCGTGGTCGGGGTGCGGCATGTGGAGGAGTCGAGGGTATGAGCCAGTCGATCGGTGAGGAACCAGCGGGTTATTCGGGGCGTCGTGCTGCAGAGATCGTGGGGATCACCTACCGCCAGCTCGACTACTGGGCCCGGACCGACCTGATCCGTCCGAGCCTGGTCGACGCCGCAGGGTCCGGCTCGCGTCGCCGCTATTCCTATCGCGACCTGCTCGAGCTGAAGGTGGTCAAGAACCTGCTCGATGCGGGCATCAAGCTCGAGTCGGTGCGCGAGGCCTTCACCTACCTGCGTGAACACCTCGGCGAGGATGTGGCGACGGTCAACCTGGTCATCTCCGGCCGCCGATCGGTCCTCGTCCGCACGGGCGAGGAGATCATCGACCTGCTGCGCGAAGGCCAGGGAGTGCTCAATATCCTGCCGCTGGCCGGGGTCAAGGAAGAGGTCGACGCGGCGATCGTGCAGTTCCCCGGTGGTGACGGTCGCACGTCCGCCAGTTCGGCGGGCGACGCTGCGGACCGCAAGCTGCGGGCTGCGGCGCAGGTCTGACCGACGGCGTCGCCAACCGGCGTCAGGGGGCGTCGGGACGGCTGGCCCGGGCTTTACGGCGTGCGGTCAGGATGCGGGCCACGGCACTCGAACGGGCGATCTGGCCCTCGGCGACGTAGTGCTCGTGGTTGGCGTCGATGCGGGGCAGGTCGTAGCGGTAGTTGACCATGAGCCCGTAGGACTCCCGCATACCGGCCGGTGTGGGATTGGCGAGCCAGTTCAGACGCTCGACCTGCGCACCGTTCGTGAGGTGGAAGTTCGCCACCCGGTCACGGGATCGGCCCGGTCCGTCGCCGACGAGATACTCGCAGCACAGCCCGACGAGCACGTCCCGCAGTGCCCGGCTGGTGGCGGACCCGGCGGTCCATGACGTGGCGAGCACCGCTGCCAGGTCGGCCGGCCCGCCACCACCGTCGGGGCTGACCTCGGCGATGGCCCGGCGATCCTCGGGGGTGAGCAGCGCACACTCGGGGTCGCTCAGCGCCCGGTCGAGCCACCGCCGGAACCCGGGGATGGGTGACAACGTGGCGAACTGGTTGAGCCGGGGCAGGTCCCGGGTGAGATCGGCGACGACCTCCTTGATGAGCACGTCGCCGAGGTTCACCCCGCTCAGGCCGGGCTGACAGGCCGAGATCGAATAGAAGATCGCCGTGCGGGCCGCCTCGCTGGCGCCGATCGGCGCGCTGACGTCGAGCAGGCTGACCACGTCCGCAGCCATGTCCTTGAGCAGCGCCACCTCGACGAAGATCAGCGGCTCATCGGGCATGCCGGGATGGATGAACGCGAAACAGCGTCGGTCGTGGTCGTCGAGACGGTTCTTCAGGTCGTTCCAACTGGTGATCTCGTGGACCGACTCGTACTCGATGAGCTTCTCCAGCAAGGAGGCAGAGCTGTCCCAGGTGATCCGGCGCAATTCGAGCAGTCCCGGCGGGAACAGACGGGACAGCACCCGGTGCAGATCGGTGTCCAGCGGGGCGAGACGCGGCTCGGACGGCAGCAGGGCCAGCAACTCCGCCCGCAGGTCGACCGCCAACTTGACGCCCCCGGCGAGGCCGCACAACAGCTCGAAGAGCTGCTCCCAACGTGCCGCGGTGGCCTGGCGCACCCGGGCCAACAGCTCGAGCTGCTCTGCGGACAGGCCGCTGTGGCGGTCGGCCGAGCCGGCTTCGTCGTCGGGTGCGAGCACCCGGTCCAGTTCGACCGCGGCGGCTCGTACGGCATCGGGGTCCGGACCGAACTCGTCGAGCAGGAGCACGAAGAACCGCAGGAGACCGGCCCGATCCAACGACACCACGAGGTTGGCCACCTCGGCGGCCCTGGTTCGTACCGTCACGCCGCTGACGCGGGGGTCGAGACAGGATTCGATGCGCTCGCGGAGCCGGTGCAGCTCCCGGTCGGTCAGGTGCTCGACCGGGCGCGGATGACGGCGGAACCGCGCCGCCGCTTCTTCGATGCTCGCCCGGACTCGTTCGAGGGCCACGCGTCACTCAGCCGATGCCGGCCGGAACCTCGATGGGATCGCCGCACTGTGGGCAGCTTCCGCTTCGCCGGACGGTCTTGGCGTTCACCAGCAGGAAGCACGATGGGCAAGGGAACTCGAACTCCTTGCGTTGGGGGAGTTCACCGTCGTCGGTGACGACGACCTGTGCTTCCTGCTCCTCGTCCTCCTCGTCCTCGTCGTAGTTGAGGCGGTCCTTGAGGATCGTGTCGAGGTCGGCTTCGACGTCGTCGCTCTCCTCCTCTTCCTCCTCTTCCTCATCGTCGGCGGTGCGCGCCCGCGGCCGGGCAGGCACGACGGCGACGTCTTCGTCGTCATCATCGTCGACCACCGCGTCGACGTCGCCGTCATCGATGTCGTCGTCGATACCTGGGTCGAGTTCCTCGTCGAGTTCGAGGTCGTCCTCGTCGAGTTCGAGTTCCTCGTCGAGGTCCTCCTCGGGGGGGCCCTCGTCGAAGTCGGCGTCGATGTCGATGTCGTCGTCGTCAGTCATGTCTGCCATCCATCGCAGCGTGCCGTGGCCGCCGTCGAGCTCTTCGTCCCGGCCAGGACGGGGCGCATACTAGGGGGTGGCCGTGTCAACACGGCACGATCCCCGTGAATTCCTCGTTGCGAGGTCCCGTTGGCCTTCGGCGCGCAGGAGGTCACCGGGCCCGCGGTGTCGCTCGGTGCCGACGAGACCGGCTCAGCGGTCACCACCGTCGCGGCCCAGAACGTCGACCGTGCGCTGGCGCAACCAGTGGTCGGCGATGACCAGGCACGTCATGGCCTCCACGAGCGGTACCGCCCTCGGCAGAACGCACGGATCGTGCCGGCCGCGAGCGGCGAGGACGGTTGCGGTGCCGTCGCGTTCGACCGTGTCCTGGGGCGACGCAATGGTTGCCGTCGGCTTGAACGCGACCCGGAACACGATGGGTTGTCCGTTGCTGATACCGCCCTGCACACCGCCCGAATGGTTGGTCGGCGTGGTCGGCGCACCGCCGGGCCGGGCAGGTGGCATGAACGCGTCGTTGTGCTGCCGGCCGGTGAGCCGGGTTCCGGCGAAGCCGCTGCCGATCTCGAAGCCCTTCGCTGCGGGCAGCGACAGCATGGCTTTGGCCAGATCGGCGTCGATCTTGTCGAACACCGGCTCCCCGAGCCCGGCGGGGACGTTGCGGGCGACGCAGGTGACCACGCCACCGAGCGAGTCGCCGTCCGAACGGGCCTGTTCGATGGCGGACACCATTGCCGCTGCGGCCTCGGGGTCGGGGCAGCGGGTTGGGCCGGCCTCGACGTCGTCCCGGGTCAACGTCGACGCATCAACCGCGGCCTCGATGTCGTGGATCTGCGACACCCAGCCCAACACCTCGATGCCTGCCACCACCTCGAGCAGCTTGCGGGCGACGGCACCGGCGGCCACCCGGCCGATGGTCTCGCGGGCCGACGAACGGCCCCCGCCTCGGTGATCGCGGAAGCCGTACTTGGCGTCGTAGGTGAAATCGGCGTGGCTGGGCCGGTAGACGTCGCGGAGATGGTCGTAGGCGCCCGGGTTCTGGTCGGCGTTGCGCACCAGCATGCTGATGGCGGTGCCGGTGGTGCGTCCCTCGAACAGGCCCGACAGGATCTCGACGGCGTCCGCTTCCTTGCGTTGGGTGACCAGGCGGCTCTGACCAGGGCGGCGACGATCGAGATCCTGCTGGATGTCGGCCACGTCGAGTGCCAGGCGAGGCGGGCAACCGTCGACTATGACCCCTACGGCAGGTCCGTGGGACTCCCCGAAGGTGCTGACCCGGAACGTGTGGCCGAAGTTGGAGGACATCGGCGCCAGAGCGTACTGCGCTTTGCGTCGGAGGCCGGTGGTGGCGCGCTCGGGGTCGGTGGGCCTGTCTCACACGTAGCGCAGGACCACCGGGTCGCCGTAGCGAGCCCAGTTCCACAGGTAGATGGCGTCGGAACGACGCTGGCGCACACACCCCGAGCTGCGGAACGAGCCCAGTTCGCTCTCGGACTGCAGCGGGGTGCCGTCGGCGAACAGCGGGATGGTGTGGAACCCGTAGCCGACGCCGGCGGGATGGAACGCCACGAAGTAGTCCATGGTGATCCCGTCATGGCCGGCGTCTGCGTAGCGCTGGAAGGCGTAGACGGCGTAGGTCCCCTCCGGCGGGTCGAGGTACTTTCCGGAGACCAGGTAGGTGTGGTCGACCAGGCCGTTGTCCCCGACCAGCCAAACCCGCTGGGACAGGTTGGCGTAGACGATGCGACGGCCGGTGCCGCTGCCCGCCGGTGGCATGGGTGGCAGCGCCTGGCAGCCGAGGACGCTAGAGGCAGGGCCCGCGCCGACGTTGATGGCGTAGGCACACACCTGGGTCGCGCCGGCCCACAGCCACAGATCGAGGTCGTAACCGTGCTGGGCTCCGTAGCCGGGCAGGACCGCGGCGACGTCGTCCCGGCGGGAGTCGGCTGACGCTGCGCCGGCAAAGATGCCGTCGACGTAGAAGTGGACCATGATCGGATCCGCGGTGTCGGGGTCGTACGCCCAGCCTCGGACATGAAGCCGCCAGTCGCCGACCCTGGCCGAATCGAGGTAGCCGAACGCGGCGCTCGAGACGTTGACGGTGGTGCAGCCCAGCACCGCCCAGGCCGCGCCGGGCCCGACGCCGAGGGCATAGGCGCACACGTTGAGGACGTCCTCGGCCGCCGGGAAACGCAGCGAGAACGCGGCCGTGCCCCCGAGCAGGGGGTACGCCGCGGCGACGTCACCGCGGTACCCGTTGGCGGCGGCCTCCCCGACGAAGGCGCCGTTGGCGTAGACGTGGATCCGCAGCGGGTTCGGGGTCTCGGCGTCGAGCGCCCAACCCGTTGCCACGAGGTCGCGCGTGCCGGGAACCCGTTGCACCCTGTCGAGCCAGCCGAAGGGATCGTGGGTCACGTTGACCGAACGGCAGCCGAGCAACGTATTCGTTGCGGCGACCCCCACGTTGATGCCATAGACGCAGAAGGTGTGACGGCCCTCGGGTGTGGCGTAGATCTTGGCGAAGCCGTGCGCGGCCCCGCTCGTCGGATAGACCGCTGCGACGTCCGGCCGGCTGCCGTTCGCCTTGTAGGCGTCGAGGAACGCACCGTCGCGGTAGATGTGGATGTCGATCGCAGCGGTGGTGTCGGCGTCGATGACCCACCCGCTCACGAGCACCCCGGACTGGCCCGAGGTGACCTGGTCGACGAACCCGAACGGTGCGTTGACCGCGCCCTGCGCCGCCGCTGGCGGCGCGCCGGTGGCGATTACGGCCACCAGCAGCATCGTCACGGTGCACAGCCCGATGAGGGCTCGCCGGCCCCTGGGCCGCAATCCGCTCTGCATGTCGCCCCCCGATGGCCGCGTGTCCCCCGGTTCGGGCAACGCTCGTGTCGCAAACCTAACGAGCGACCGCGCTGCGACGCTATCCCGGCCCGAACGACCACCTACCGTGGTTATTCGGTGACTCGCAGACCCGATTGCCGGCTCAGCCGGTGAAGAAACCCCCGTCGGGGTGCAGCAGTTCGCCGGTGAAGTAGCTCGACTCGTCCGAGGCCAGGAACAGCGCGGTGTTGGCGATCTCGACCGGCTCGCCGAGTCGACCCATCGGGATGGCCGCCATGAACGGGCCGAGCAGCTCGGGCGGCATCTCGGTGAGCGCCGCGGTCATGTTCGTGCTGACGTAGCCGGGGCCGATCGCGTTGACCCGGATCCGGCGGGGGGCGAGCACCCGGGCGGCGATCTTGGTCAGCATCCAGACCCCGGCCTTGGACACGTTGTACGGCACCGGACCGGTGTCGGAGCGGGCCATGATCGACGCGACCGTGATGATCGAGCCCGGTCGCTCGGCCTCGACCAGATGGGCTGCGACCGCCTGGACGGCGAGCAAGGTGCCGGTCAGGTTGACGTCGAGCACCGCCTGGAACTCGTCGACGGAGAGCTCCAGGAACGGCACCCACGGCGTCGTCACGTTGTCGACCCGGTCCAGCATGCGCTTGCGGGAGGCGTCGAGGTCGCCGCTGCGGTAGCCGCCATGGCTCACCCCGGCTGCGGTGAGCAGCACGTCGATGTGCCCGAACCGCTCGACGGCGGTGGTCACCATCGCCTCGTTGTCGACGCGGCTGGTCGCGTCGAGCGGGACGAACACCGCCGCCCCGCCCGCTGCCTCGACCAGGGCCACGGTCTCGAGCGCCGGCCCCTCGAGCACGTCGGCGACCACGATGCCCGCAGCACCTTCCTCGGCGAAACGGACCGCGCTGGCCCGTCCCAGCCCATTGCCGCCGCCGGTGATCACGGCGACCTTCCCGTCCAACCTGCCTGCCATCTGTCCGACCTCCCGGTGGCGACCAGCCGGCACGGTACCGCAGGCCGAGCCGCCCCGCCGGGTGGTTGCCCTGCCGGCGCGGTGTCGCTTTCCCCGCGTTGGGCGATCAACGTTCGGCGGCGGACGGTCGACCATGCCCGAGTGATCCGATCTGCACGTCCCGTCCTGGCTGTCGCCTTCGCCGCCACGCTCGCCGCCTGCGGGCAGCTCGGTTCGTCGTGGCAGAGCGATCTGCTCAAGTCGTCCACCCGGGTCGACCCGGCTGAGGCCGCCGCTGCGGTGTCCGATGAGGCGGGTCCGCAGTGGGCCTACACCGGCGAGCACGGACCGGAGACGTGGGGCAAGGCCTCGCCGGAGTGGAAGGCCTGCGAGGAGGGCCGGGCGCAGTCGCCGCTCGACCTCAGCAAGGCGTCGCGTTACCAGCCCTCGGCTGATGCAACGACCCCAGGTGCCCCGGGCGAGCAGAAGATCGCCCTGTCCTATCGTCCCTCGGCGTTCACCACGGTGGATACCGGCCAGTATCTGAAGGTCGCCTTCGCCGACGCAGGCTCGATGGTCATCGACGGTGACGCCTACGCGCTCCAGGAGCTGCGCGTCCACACGCCGAGCGAGCACAGCCTCGGGGGAGTGCGGTACCGCGCCGAGTACCAACTCGTGCACCGCAATGCGAAGGACGAGGTGGCGATCGTCGCGGTCATGGTGCAGGGAGGGGCGGACAGCGTCGCGCTGGCGCCGGTCGTTGCGTCGCTGCCCAAGCCGGGTGGGCAGCTCGCCGGTGCCGGCACGGTCGACCCCGCATCGCTCGTGCCACAGAACTGGACGATGGTCCGCTACGACGGCTCGCTGACCGAACCCCCGTGCACCGAGAACGTGCGCTGGCACGTGATGCTCAACCCCCAGACCATGTCGTCGGCCCAGATCGGCGCACTCGCCACCCGGTTCCCCGACAGCGCCCGCCCGGTGCAGCAGGCCAACGGTCGCCGGATCGTGGTGGAGATCGACGCACTGACCGGGGTCGTCGAGAAGGAAGCGGCCGCGCAGACCGAGGAGACACCTGCTGCGGAGGCGGGCAAGGCCAAGACCTGACCGGAACCGAACCGCCGGCGCGGGTTCGGCCGGTGCTCGCGCATCGGCCCGGTCGACGGGTGCGCTCAGATCGGCTCGGCGGACACCGCCCGGACGAGGTCGATGGCCCTGCCGAGGGTGTCGAGCTTGTCCGCCACGGTTTCGCCCTCGGGCTGCAGCCGCAGCGTGGTGATCCCGGCTCGGCGGTAGGCCCGAGCCCGTTCGGCGACCTCGGCGTCGCTGCCGACCAACGTGGTGCCGATCACCATCTCGTCGGGCACCCGGGCGATCGCCTGGTCTCGCCGGCCGTCGAGCCACAGGCGGGCGATCTCTTCGCAGGCGTCGCCGAACCCGGCGCGCACGAACGCCTCCCGGTAGAAGTTGTTGCGGCGCGACCCCATGGCACCCACCGGGAAGGCCACACCGGCCCGGAAACGGTCGAGCAGCAGGCCACGGTCCCCGAAAGCCACCGAGCCGCCGACCTGGAGGTCGATCTGGTCGAGCGTACGTCCGGCTGCTGTCGCACCTTCGGCGATCGGTCCGATGAGGACCTCGGCGGCCTCCGGTACGAAGGAGGTGCCGACCCATCCATCGGCCACCGCACCGGTGTAGCGCAGGGCCTGGGGCCCCAGTGTGGCCAGATAGATGGGGATGTCGGGGTTGCCGGGCTGGGACAGGCGCAGCGCCTTCCCCTCACCGCCGGGACGGGGCAGGACGTACTGCTTGCCGTCGTAGACCAGCTTCTCGCCGGCGAAGGCCAGCTTGACGATCTCGAGGTGCTCGCGCAGGCGCTCGAGCGGCCGGGCGAAGGGCTGGCCGTTGAGCCCTTCGACGACCTGCGGCCCGCTGGCACCGAGGCCGAGCACGAAGCGGTTCTGTGACACGGTGGCCAGGGTGAGCGCCGTCATGGCGGTCATCGACGGGGCCCGGGCCGAGATCTGCATGATGCCGCTGCCGAGCTGGATCCGTTCGGTCACCGCAGCGAGATACGCCAGCGGGACCACTGCGTCCTGACCCCAGGCCTCGGCCGACCACACGATGTCGGCTCCGAGCCGTTCCGCCTCGCGGACGTAGTCCACCTGTTCGGCGAAATCGTTCGTGCGGCCCGAAGCCGCCCCGCCGATGCTGATGGCGATACGCATGGCCGTGGCCGTCCTTCCCCCGGTGTCGGCGCCGGTGCGGCGACCGCATCCGCACCGTAGCCGCCATCGCAACGATCGTTAGGGTGCGGGACGTGCACGCCGATCCCTCCGTTGGTTCCGTCGAGTCCGTCGTCGTCACCGATGACGGGACGATGCTGTGGGTCGAGGCGAGCTCGTCGACGCAGCCGACCCCGACCGTTCGGCCGCTGCTGCTGCTCGCCACGCCGGGCGGCCGCAACAGCGCCTACTGGCCATCGTCGTTGGTGGCGGAACTGGTGGCGGGCGGACTCGACGTGGTGCGGTTCGACTGGCGGGGCCAGGGCCGCAGCGGCTGGCCTCCGGGCCCGCTCGACGCAGAGGTCCTCGTGGACGACCTCGACGCCGTTGCCTCGGCGGTGCTCGGCCAGGGCGAGGCCGGCCCGGCCGGGCGCCCGCTGTGCGTCGCCGGGGTCGCGCTCGGTGGGTGGGTGGCCGCGGTGCTGGCCCGACGACTGGCGACACGTGGCCGGCGCCCTGCCCGCCTGGTGCTGCTGGGGACCTCTGGCTGGTACGGCGACCCGGCGATGCCCGGTCCGACCGAGCCGACCGTCGTGGCCCTGGTGCTGCGTCGGCGCGGCGGTGGCCCGGCCGAGTTGGCCAGGGCGTTGAGCCGCGAGGTGGCGGTCGAGGAGGCCAGACCCGGCCCGCTCGACGGGGCGCGACGCCTCGCCGAGGCGCGACGCTGGATCGAGCACGGCTTCAACACCGAGGACACCCACCGCGTGTGCTGGCTCGGTGCTCCGTCGCTGTGGGATGAGCTCGATGGCCTCGCCGACGAGGTCGTGGTGCTGCACGGCGCCGCCGATCCGGTGGTTCCGCTGGCGCACGGTGAACGGCTCGCCGCTGCTGCGGCCGCCGAGCTACAGGTATTGGTCGGGGTGGGCCATCACCTCGATGAGATCGCCGCGGCGCGTCTCGCCGAGGTGCTGCTGCGACCCCTGGCCTGAGCCGGCCCGACGGTGGATCCGCCGACCCGGTGGTCACGCACCGCTAGCCTGGACCGCAGTATGACCCCGATCGCCATGCAGCTCGGTCTGGTGGTGTTCCTCATCCTGCTCAACGCGGTGTTCGCAGCGAGCGAGATGGCGTTGTTGTCGCTCGGCGAGGCGCGGGTGGCCCGCTTGTCGGGCCGGGGCAAGGCAGGCAAGGCGCTGGCCCACCTGACCCGGGATCCGAACCGGTTCCTGGCCACCATCCAGGTCGGTATCACCCTCGCCGGATTCCTGGCCTCAGCGACCGCTGCGGTCTCGTTGGCCGAGCCGCTGACCGGTCCGCTGAGCTTCCTCGGCGGCGCGGCCCGCCCGGTGGCCATCATCATCGTCACCGCGCTGCTGACCTATCTCACCCTCGTCATCGGCGAACTGGCCCCCAAGCGCGTGGCGCTGCAGCGGGCCGAAGGCCTGGCGCTGGTGACGGCCCGGCCGCTCAAGGCGATGTTCACCCTGTTCAAGCCGGTTGTCTGGCTGCTCGGGCGCAGCACCGACCTGGTGGTTCGACTGTGTGGGGTGGATCCGACCCGGTCGCGGCAGGAGGTCACCGAGGAGGACCTGCGCGACCTGCTGTCGGCCGCACCGACGCTCAGCGACGATCAGCGGGAGTTGCTCGAAGGCGCGCTCGAGGTCTCCGAGCGCACGCTGCGCCAGGTGATGCGTCCCCGCCGGGAGGTCATGACCATTCCGATCGGTATGAGCGGGCCGGAGGCGTTGCAGCTGATGGCCGGCTGGCAGCGGACTCGTTGCCCGGTGGTCGAGCAGGACCTCGATTCGACCGTCGGGGTCATCCACCTCCGCGACCTCGTCGGCCTGGAGGACCCGGTGTCCACCGTGGCCCGGCCGGCGCTGGCCCTGCCGGAGACCTCCGGGGTGCTCGAATCGCTGCGGACGATGCGCGACAACCGGGAACAGCTGGCGATCGTCATCGACGAGCACGGCGGTGTCGAGGGCATCGTGACGCTCGAGGACCTGCTCGAGGAGATCGTCGGTGAGATCTACGACGAGACCGACCGGGACCTCGCCGAGGTGGTCCGTGGCGACGACGGGTCCTTCGAGTTGGTGGGCGGCTTCCCGGTGCACGACCTCGTCGACCTCGGGGTGCGGTTGCCCGTCGGGGACTACGCCACCGTCGCCGGTCTGGTCATGGACCGGCTCGGGCGCGTGCCTGCGCTGGGCGACGCCGTGCAGATCGACGGCTGGATGATCGCGGTGACCGCCGTCGAAGGGCGGGCGGTCACCCGGCTGCTCCTCACCCCGGCAGCCACGCCGACGCCGGACGAACGCTGAGGCCGCACGGGCCGGCCCGTGGCGCGCTGTGGTGACCGGCCCGTCGCCCCAGGCGGTTCAGCCGGCGCTGATCTCCGCCCAGACCCGCCGGACCTCGGCGGCGAGCTCGTCGCGGCCGGCGGCGTTGCTGATCACCCAACGGGCCACCGCTCGCCTGGCCTCGTCGGACACCTGGGAGGCGATCCGCGCCCGGGCGTCGGCGGGGTCCATCTTGCGTTGCTCGACGAGCCGCTCGACGCGGGTGTCGAGCGGCGTCTCGACCACGATCACGTCCTGGTAGCCGTCCGACGGGCCGTCGCCCCAACGTCCCAGGATGGCGCTCTCGACCAGCACCGCCTGGTCGAACATGACCACCTCGTCGGGGGCCGCCGCGGCAACGGCGTCGGCGAGTACCTCGTTGATGGCCGGGTGCGAGATGGCGTTGAGATCGGCCAGCGCGTCGGCGCTGGCGAAGACCTGGGTGGCCAACGCCGCCCGGTCGAGTCTGCCATCGCTGACGATGCCCGCCCCGAACCGCGCGACGAGCTTGTCGTGGGCCCTTCCGCCGACCTCGCCGACCTCACGTCCGATGCGATCGACGTCGACCACGGTTGCGCCGAGCTCGGCGAAGATCGCCGCTGCGGTGGACTTGCCCGAACCGATGCCGCCGGTCAGGCCGATGATGCGTCGAGCGGTCATGACGCTGACCCGTTCGCGCCCAGGTCGGTGTCGGCCGGCTCGACGAAGGGCGGCGTGACCCCGTCGGGCAGCGGGACGGCGAACCCGTTGAGCACCGAGGACACCAAGCAGTAGTAGCCGACGAGGTTGACCACCTCGACGACTGCGTCGAGGCCCAGCAGGTCGACGGCGTGCCGGTAGGCAGCCTCGGGAATGCGGTGGCCCGGCCCGAGCAGGGCCTTGGCCAGCGTGTACACCGCCCGATCGGCGTCGGTGCGCAGGGCGGGCTCCGCCCCGGTGCGCAGAGCCTCGATCACGTCGGCCTCGAGGCCGGCCGTGGCCGCCATACGGCTGTGGGCGAACCATTCGAACTGCGCCTGCCACTCGTGGGCCACGCAGAGGATGGCCAGTTCGGCCAGGCGGGGCGGCAGCGACAACCCGAACCGCATGGCCTCGCCGACCGCCTGGATGCGCTCACCGATGTGCGGCGCATGGACCCAGGCGTTGAACGGCCCGGCGAGGCTCCCGTCGGCCTTGACGAGGCCGTTGGTGGACGTGGCCCGGGGTCCGCCGGCGATGGCGTCGTAGACGCGTTGCTGGGCTTCGGTGAGCGCACCGGGTACATGGGCGGGAAGTCGGGCCATCGGCCGAACCTAGCGGGCGGGCGGGATGCCCCGCCCGCCCGGCTACTCCGCCCGCCCAACTACATGGCGGTGATGCCGCCGTCGATGACGAACTCGGCGCCGGTGGCGTAGCTGCTGTCGTCGCTTGCCAGGAACAAGGCGACCGAGGCGATCTCGCCGGCCTGAGCCGCCCGGCCGATCGGCACCGCGCGTTCCATCTTCTCGTACCGGCTGTCCGAGCCGTCGGTGACCTCGGTCATCATGTCGGTGGCGATCATGCCCGGGTGGATGGAGTTGACCCGGATGCCGAACCGGCCGAGGTCGAGCGCCGCGGCCTTGGTCATGCCCCGCACCGCCCACTTGGACGCGCCGTAGGCGATCGACTGCGGCGTGCCGAGGATGCCGGCGATCGACGAGATGTTCACGATGCTGCCGCGCTTGGCCTCGATCATGGCGGCGGCGACGGCCTGCATGCCCAGGAAGACCCCGATCTGGTTGATGTCGATCACCTGGCGGTAGTCCTCGAGCGTGGTGTTGCGGAGGTTGCCCTTGCGATAGATGCCGGCGTTGTTGACGAGGACGTCGATACGGCCATGGGCTTCGAGCGTGGCGCTGACCACCGCAGCCCAGTCGTCCTCGCTGGTGACGTCATGACGCAGGAAGGTGCCCCCGATGTCGGCGGCCACCCGCTGGCCCTGCTCGGCGAGCAGGTCGGTGACGACGACCGTCGCCCCCTCGGCGGCGAACAGGCGGGCTTCGGACTCACCCTGGCCGCGGGCGCCGCCGGTGATGATGGCCACGCGGCCGTCGAGCTTGCCCATGTCGTTACCTCCGTCTCGTGACCGCGGCACCCTCTGCGCCGGGTTCGTGAAGTCGGCCGGACCCTACTCGCCGGGCGGGTCGGGCAGGCCGGGCGACGGGTGGTCGTCGGGGCCTCTGCCACGGGGAGCCGGTCAGATGCCGAGCGCAGCGTCCTTGAGGCTCTGCACGGCGGACGCAGCGCCGCGCAGTTCGACCTCGGACACGGCCTGGCGTCCGAAGGCGAACAGGATCAGCTCCGATGGCCGGCCGGTGACGGTGACGATGTCGGCCCCGGTCCGGGCCACGAGCTCGGTCCCGTCCGGTGTGCAGAAGCGCACGCCCACCGGAGCGCCCCGCAGCAGCAGCTTCATCCGCCCGAGGGCCTTGGCCAGTGCCGCCTCGAGGCCCTCGTCGAGTTGACGCGCCGTCCAAGCCGGCTGAGCACGACGCACGTCCTCGTGATGGACGAAGAACTCGACGGTGTTCGCCAGCTCGTCGATGGCACCGATACGGGTGGGCGACCAGCACGGCGGACCGGTCCGCACGGCGTCGACCAGCTCGGGCCACGGGCGGGCGGCGATGCGTGCACGCACCTTCTCGCTGTAGCGGGCCAGGGCTGCCTGATGCAGCACGATGCCGGCGGCGGCGTCTGGCCGCCGTTCCCGCAGGACCAGGTGCGCGGCGAGGTCCCGGGTCGTCCAGGAACCGCACAGGGTTGCGGCGTCGGGGCCGCGCTCGAGCAGTTCGTCGCACAGCAGTCCACGTTCGAGTTGCGCCCGGTTCGTCACGGCGACCGAGGCTAGGAAGCCGCTTCGGCCTATCGGGTGGTGGTGGCGGGGCGCGGGTGACCGGGTGCTGACGGCCGGGTCATGCGCCGGGCCGGAAACGGATGGGCAGGCTGGTCGGGCCCTGGATCCCGATCGGGGGACGCCAGGTCGCCTTGCCGTCGAGCTCCAGGCCGGGCAGGCGCCGGGCCAGGACCGCGAGCGCCTCGGTCAGCTCGGCGCGTGCGAGGTTGGCGCCGAGGCAGTAGTGGATGCCGCCGCCGAAGGTGAGGTGGGACCGTTCGAAGGTACGGGTGATGTCGAAACGCATCGGGTCGGCGAAATAGGTCTCGTCGCGGTTCGCTGCGGCGAAGGACGGGATGATCAAGGTGCCCGACGGCACGAGTACCCCGGCCACCTCGATGTCGTCGACGGCGACCCTGATCGTGGAACGCACCACGCCGTTGAAGCGGAGCACCTCCTCGGCGGCGTTGGCGGCACGTTGGGGCTCGGCGGCGAGCAGCGCCCACTGCTCGGGGTGCTGGGCGAACAGCCAGATGCCCGTGGCGAGCTGGTTACGGGTGGTGTCCGTCCCGGCGAGCATGATCGCCTCGGCCATCATGATGAGCTCGTCGTGGCTGAGCCGGTCGCCCGCCTCCTCGGCGACGATGAGGTCGGTGAGCAGGTCGTCGAGCGGCTCGGAGCGCCGCCGGGCGATGAGTTCCTCCATGTAGCGGTCCATCTCGTCCTCGGCGGCGAGGATGGCCGGCAGGTCGTTGGCGAGGTTGAAGCCGAGCGACTTGAGGATGTCGGTCGCCCAGCGGGAGAACAACGGCAGGTCCTCGGTGGGCGCGCCGAACAGGGCGCAGATGATGGGGATCGGGTACGGCTCGGAGATGGCGTCGACGAAGTCGACCCGCCCGAGCGGCGCGACCGGGTCGACGAGGCGCTCGATGACCTCGCGCATCAGCGGGCGCAGCCGTTCGGTGGCCCGTGGGGTGAAGGCTTTCGAGACGAGCTTGCGAAGCCGGGTGTGGGCGTCGCCCTCGGTGGTGAGGATCGACTGACGGTTGCGTGCGACGAAGCGTTCGTCGGTGATGCCCTGCATGTCCTGCAGCAGTCGGATGCCCTGGTGCAGGTTCGGCTGGCGCAGCGCCGCCTGGCAGTCGTCGTAGCGCAGCACGATCAGGCCGAACGGGGTGGACAGCAGGCGGTGCTCGCCGGCGAGGCGGTGCAACGTGCCGAACGGGTCGGCGTTGAACGCCGGGTCGAACAGATCGAACTCGGGCAGGTCGACGTCGTGCAGGGGCGTGGCCACGAGGCCACGCTACCGACCACTTCGCGCCTCGCAACCGCTTCGCGGCGGGCCGGGGAGACCTGTAGGGTCGCAGCAGAACGGAGCCGGTCGGGCAGCTGCCCGCAGGGCGTCGGCAGGCTCCGGCGAATCGACGTCGAATCGACGGCGTCGACCGAACTGGGGGAGGGTCGCAACGTGCGAGTCATCACGACGGGACTGCAGTTCCCGGAAGGGCCGATCGCCCTGCCGGACGGGGACGTGCTGGTGGTGGAGATCGCCCGCGGGACGCTGACGCGCTGTCGGCTCGACGGCACCACCGAGGTGGTCGCGACCACCGGCGGCGGGCCGAACGGTGCGGCACTCGGTCCCGACGGCAAGGTCTACATCTGCAACAACGGCGGCTTCGAATGGCACGAGCGGGCCGGACTGCTGCTGCCCGGCCACCAGCCGGCCGATTACCGGGGTGGGTCGATCCAGCGGGTCGACCTCGCCACCGGCGAGGTCGAGACGCTCTACACCGAGGCCGACGGACGGCCCCTGCGCGGCCCCAACGACATCGTCTTCGACCGTCACGGCGGCTTCTACTTCACTGATCTCGGCAAGGGACGCAACGACGAGCTCGATCGTGGGGCGATCTACTACGCCGGTATCGACGGGCGCACCATCACCACGGTCGCGTTCCCGCTGTTGACCCCGAACGGGATCGGGCTGTCACCCGAGGAGGATCGGCTCTACTACGCCGAGACCGCCACGGGCCGGGTGTGGTTCTGGGAGCTCGAGGCCCCGGGCGTTCTGCGCCAGAGCGGTGTGCAGATCTCGTCGACCTCGGTGGCGGCGACGCTGCTGGCCAACGTCGGCGGTCTGGCCAGGCTCGATTCGCTCGCGGTCGATGCCGAGGGCAACGTCTGCGTCGCCACGCTGATGGTCGGCGCGGTGACCGCCATCGCCCCCGACGGTCACATCCGGGCTGTCGTGCCGGTGCCGGGGGGCGACCCCATGGTCACCAACGTCTGCTTCGGCGGTGAGGGTCTGACCACTGCGTACATCACCGCCTCGGGCAAGGGCACGCTCTACGCCCACGAATGGCACTGCCCGGGGCACCCCCTGAACTTCGGAGGACTGACGTCATGAGCAACATCGAGCTGAGCAGCCCGGCCCCGCAGGTCACCCAGATCACCCTCAACCGGCCCGACAAACTCAACGCCCTCACCTACGACCTGGTGCGTGATCTGCACGAGGCGTTGCAGCAGATCGACGCCGACCACGACTGCCGGGCGGTGATCCTCACCGGTGCCGGACGCGGGTTCTGCGCCGGGCTCGACCTGAACGGCTTCGGCGTGGTGCCGGGCACCGAGAACCTCGGAACCGCCCAGCAGGGCATGGCCGTCCAGCAGTTCATCGCCACCCTGGTGCCCCGGCTGCGCGATCTCCGCCAACCGGTCATCTCGGCGATCAACGGGCCCTGTGCCGGCGGCGGGTTCGCGCTGGCGCTCGCGTCGGACATCCGGGTGTGTGCCACCAACGCCAGGTTCGGCACCGCGTTCGTGCGGCTCGGCCTGTCCGGCTGCGACATCGGGGTGTCGTGGATGCTGCCCCGCCTGATCGGCGCGTCCCGCGCGTGGGAGCTCCTGCTGACCGGTCGGGTGTTCGACGCCGCCGAGGCCGACAAGCTCGGCCTGGTGACCGAATGCGTGCCGCTCGAGGCGTTGATGGACAGTGCCCTGGCGACCGCCGAGCGGATCAAGGCCAACTCGCCGTTCGGCGTGTGGATGACCAAGGAGGTCATGTGGTCGAACCTCGAGACCGGTTCGCTGGCCTCGGGCATCGACCTCGAGAACCGTACCCAGATCCTGGCATCGCACACCCTCGACGCCCGTCGGGCGATGACCAGCTTCTTCAGCCCGGACAAGGCGGCGTTCGAGAACCGCTGACACGGACGGCCGCGGGTCAGTGGTCCCCGCTGGCGGTCGGCGGGGTCACCGACCGGGCCGGGTGGGTGTGTCAGGCTGTCGGGCCGTGGCAGAAGGTGGTTCCGGGCTCGCCCGGTCGAGCGCGCTGATCAGCGTCGGCGTCCTGCTGTCCCGGCTCACCGGCCTGGTGCGCACGGTGATCCTGATCGACGTGCTCGGCGCCGGTGCGCTCGCCGACGTCTACACCTTCGCCAACAACGTCCCGAACCTGGTCTATGAGTTGCTCGCGGGCGGCGTGCTGTCGGCGGTGCTGCTGCCGATCTTCGTCGACCTCGCCCGCCACGACGACCGCGATGGTGCCTCGGCGGTGGTGTCGGTGGCCGTCGGCGGTCTCGCCGCGATCACCGTGGCCGGTGTGGCCGCGGCGCCGGTGCTGGGCTGGGCCATCGCCTCGCTCAGCGGTGGCGGCGAGCAGGCCGCGCAGCAGGCGGCGTTCGTGGTGTTGCTGCGGTGGTTCGTCCCCCAGGTGTTCTTCTACGGGGTGATCACCATCGTCACGGCGTTGCTGCAGGCGCGCCGCCGCTTCGCCGCAGCGGCCTTCGCCCCGGTGCTCAACAACCTGGTGGTCATCGCCACCTACCTGCTGGCGAGCCGGGTGGCCGGGGCCCAGCTCGACCAGATGCCGATGGACGCCGTGCAGGGCCAACGCTGGACCCTGTTGGTGCTCGGGCTGGGCACGACCCTCGGTGTCGTCGCCAACGCCGTGGCGCTGCTGCCGTCGGTGCGCCGGGCCCGGGTGGGCTTGCGTCCCAACTTCGACCGGCACCATCCGGCGCTGGCCCAGCTCAAGGTCGCCGGCAAGGCGGCGCTGGGCTACGTGCTGGTCAGCCAGATCGGGGTGACCATCACCTCGCTGCTGGCCAACCGGTTCAAGGAGCCGGGCGGCTACGCGGCCTGGACCTACGCGAACCTGGTCTTCTATGTGGTGTACGGGCTGTTGGTGGTGTCCATCACCACGGCGCTCGGGCCCGAGCTGGCCTACGCCGCCCAGACCGGCGACCGCCAGGGCCTGCGGCGCGAGTGGTTGCAGGGGCTGCGGTACATCGTGTTGTTGATGGCGCCGGCCGCAGCGACGTTGGGGGTGCTGGCCGGCCCGCTGTGGGAACTGTTGCCGCTGCGGGGCAACGTCGCCATCACGGTGACGATCTTCCGCTGGTTCGTGCTGGCGCTGCTGCCGTTCTCGATCATCCAGCACGTCGTGCGGGCCTACTACGCGTTGTCGGAGACCCGTCCGCCGTTCCGGGTGGCGGTGGTGCAGAACGCCCTCATCGTCGGTATGGGTCTGGCGGCCAGCCCGTTGTTCGGCGTGGCGGGTCTCGCCGCCGTCTACGCCCTCGGCTACTGGATCACCGCGCTGGTGGCCTTTGCTTGGTTCGCCCGTCGCCTCGGACGGTTGCGGTACTCGGAGGTGGCGGTGCTTCCCCGGCTCGTGCTGGCTGCGATCGAGATGGCGGTGGTCGTCGTGGCGGTCGAACAGCTGCTGTCATGGGGCGGCCGCTCGGTGCACCCGCTCGTGGCGATGATCGTGGGAACCGCAGCGGCGGGGGGCAGTTACGTCGTGTTCCTCGCCGGGCTGCGGGCCGACGACGATCTGCGGGCCCTGCTCGCGGTGGCCCGCCGGACGATCAGGCGCTGAGGTCCGGTCGCACGTGGGCGTCGAGGAACGCCAGCGTGCGCTGCCAGGCGAGGTCAGCGGCCGCGGCGTCGAAGGCGAGGTCGCGGTCGGCCTCGAAGAACCAGTGTGCGGTGCCCGGGTAGCGGTGGAACTCGACCGGTCGGCCGACGAGGTGCAGATGCGCCTCCAGTTCGACCACGTCGTCGTCGCTGACCAGGGCGTCGAACTCGGCGAAGTGGCCCTGGAAGGCGCAGCGGGCGTCGGCGAAGTCGATGCTCTGGGTGCCGTAGAAGGCCACTGCGGCGGCGACCTCCTCCGGTGAGCGAGCGGCCAGCCACAGTCCCCACGAGGCACCCATCGAGAACCCGATCACGCCGATCGGCGCGTCGGGGGCGTCGCAGACGGCACGCAATGCGCGGGCACTGGACAGCACCAGGGCCGCGGCCCGGTTGATGTCGAGCTCGGCGAGGCACTGCTCGGCCTCGTCGGGCGAGCCGGGGAGCTCGCCGCCGAAGAGGTCGGGGGCGAGGGCGACGTAGCCGGCGTCGGCGAGCCGGTCGCAGAGCTGGCGGACGAAGGGGGTGAGCCCCCACCACGAGTGCAACACCAGGACCCCACGGCGATCGGTGGCGTCGAGGGGCTTGATCAGATAGCCGGATCCGGCGGACGAGGCGGACACGTCCGACGACGCTACCGTCCGCCCGGTCCCGGGCTGGGCTAGGGTCCGGCGCCATGGGTGTACAACTGGCCAAGAACGCCGTCGACCTCGGCATCGTGATCCGCGACAGCGAGGCTTCGCTGCGTTTCTACCGTGACACGCTCGGGTTCGAGCACGTCGCCGACATCCCGATGCCGCTCGGCGGCGGGGGGACCATGCACCGGCTCAACTGCGGTGAGACGCTGGTGAAGCTGGTGAAGTTCGACAACGTCCCGGCCGCGTCGAACCCGCCCGGCGGACTCGTCGGCGGCACCGGGTACCGGTACTTCACGATCATCGTGACCAACCTCGCCGAGATCATGGGTGCCTGCGAGGCGGCCGGCTACAAGGTGGCGATCTCGATGCGCGAGGCGCGTCCCGGCGTGACGATCGGGATGGTCGAGGACCCCGACGGCAACTGGGTCGAGTTCGTCCAGAACGGCTGAGCCCGGCGTGACCGAAGCTCCCGGCCCCCGACCCGCCGGCTACCCGGTGGGTCGGGACGTGCCGCCGTTCTACGTGCTCGACGTCCTGCAGGCCGCCCAGGCGATGGAGGCGTCGGGTCGCCCGGTGCTGCACCTCGAGGTCGGCCAGCCTTCGACGTCTGCGCCGCGCACCGCGATCGACGCCGCCGCCCGGGTGGTCGCCACCGAGCGTCTGGGCTACACCACCGCCAACGGCATCGCCCCGCTGCGGGACCGTATCGCCCGGTACTACGCCGACCAGCACGGGGTCGATCTCGACCCGCGCCGGATCGTGCTGACCGCCGGCGCCTCCGGCGGCTTCGTGCTGGCCTTCCTGGCGGCGTTCCCCGCCGGGGGACGGGTGGCGGTGACCGAGCCGGGTTACCCGTGCTACCGCAACACGCTGCTGGCCTTCGAGCGCGTACCGGTAGGTATTGCGGTGGACGCGGCGACCCGCTTCCAGCCAACCCCGCAGGTGCTCGATGCGGCCGGGCCGCTCGACGGTCTGGTGGTGGCCTCGCCGTCGAACCCGACCGGGACGGCCCTACGGGCGGACGAGCTGCAGGCCCTGGTGGCCTGGGGAGCCGACCGGGGGGTCCGCCTGGTGGCCGACGAGATCTACCACGGCATCAGCTACGGCCCGCCGCCGCCGACCGCGCTGTCCTTCAGCGACGACGTCATCGTGCTGAACAGCTTCTCCAAATACTTCTCGATGACGGGCTGGCGTCTCGGCTGGATGGTGCTGCCGCCGGAGCTCGTCGAGGTGGTCGACCGTCTCGCCGGCAATCTCTACATCTGTCCTGCGGTGGTGTCCCAACACGCCGCGCTGGCCGCCTTCGACGCCACCGAGGAGCTCGACGGGCACGTCCGCCGCTATGCCCGCAACCGCGACATCGTGCTCGAGGGCTTGGCCGAGGCCGGCATCGACGAGGTGTCTCCCGCCGATGGCGCGTTCTACGTGTACGCCCGCACCAGCCATCTGGCCGACGACAGTGCTGCGCTGTGCGCCGCCTGGTTGGACGAGCTGGCCGTGGCAGTCACCCCCGGCATCGACTTCGACCCGGTCCGCGGGGCCGAGTACGTGCGGTTCTCGTTCTCCGGGGCCACCGAGGACGTGCGCGAGGCCATGGACCGCATCCGCGTCTGGCTGGCCGAGCGCCCTCACGGCCTGCGCGCCTGACCCGACCGGGCCGGCCGGCAGCCTCACCGGGTGACGTGGGCCGGGTGGCCGGCGGTGGCGGCGGCGATGCCGAGCACCACGAACAGCCCGCCGGACACATAGCGACGGACGATGTCGAGGCTGCGGCCGCGCAGCAGCAGGTGGCGCAGGCTGCTGGCCAGCAGCGAGAACGACCCGTTCACGATGGTCGCCAGCACGACGAAGATCGCGCCGAGCACCAGGGACTGCCGTCCGGCGTGCGTCGCGGTCGGGTCGATGAACTGCGGGAAGATCGCCAGGAAGAACAGCGCGGTCTTCGGGTTGAGAGCGTTCACCACCACCCCCTGGCGGAACGCCTGGCGCATCGAGGTTCCGGTGCGGGCAGGATCGATGGGGGCGGGCGGGTGCAGGAGCGTACGGATGCCGGTCACGACCAGGTAGACCACCCCCGCCCACTTCACGGCGTTGAACAGAAGGGCTGAGGTGGTCAGCACCGCGCTGAGGCCCAGTGCGGCGGCCGAGGCCTGGATCAGGTCGCCGACCTCGAGGCCGGCCACGGCGGCGAGTCCGATCCGGCGTCCGTCGGCGATGCTGCGGTTGAGCGTGTAGAACACCGCCGGACCGGGGATGAACAGCAGGGCGATCGTGGCAAGGGCGAAGGCGGCCATGGTCGATGAGGCGGGCACGGCGGCACACCGTAGCCCCGGGGCCGGTTCTCGCCGGGCAGCGTGACGGGGGCCGGGGCCGAAGACGACCTCGGCCCCGGTCATGTGCTCTCGTCCGGTGCGCCGGGTCAGTGGTGGTTGGCCTCGGCCGCGGCGACGTTGACCGCAGAGACGACCGCCCGCAGCGAGGCGGTGACGATCGACGGGTTCACCCCGCACCCCCACCAGCGATCGCCGTCGGGGCCGCTCTCGAGCTCGATGTACGCCGCGGCGGAGGAGTCCGACGAGGCCTCGATGGCGTGCTCGTGGTAGGCCGTGAGCTTGGCGTCGATGCCCAGGTCGCCGTGCAGGGCGGCGACGAAGGCGTCGATCGGCCCGTTGCCGACCCCGGTGATCTCACGCTGCTGGCCGAAGTGCCGCACGGTGGCGGTCAGCTCGGTCTTCTCGCTGGCAGCGGTGTCGGTGCTGTACCGGTGGCTGAGCAGCTCCAGCGGTGAGACCGGGTGGAAGTAGCGCGACTCGAAGGCCCGGTAGATCTCGTAGGAGGTGATCTCCTCGGAGGTCTCGTCGGTGATGCCCTGGATGATGTTGGTGAACTCCACCTGCATCGGTCGGGGCAGGTCGAGGTGGTACTCGTGCTCGAGGATGTAGCTGACCCCACCCTTGCCGGACTGGGAGTTGACCCGGATCACCGCCTCGTAGGAGCGGCCGAGGTGCGCAGGGTCGACGGGCAGGTAGGGCACCTCCCACATCTCGACCTGCTCGGGCAGCGCCGCCACGCCCTTCTTGATGGCGTCCTGGTGGCTGCCCGAGAAGGCGGTGTACACCAGGTCGCCGGCGTAGGGGTGGCGGGGGTGGACCGGCAGCTGGTTGCAGTACTCGACCAGACGTTTCTTCTCGTCGATGTCCTGCAGGTCCAGCATCGGGTCGACACCCTGGCTGAACAGGTTCAGGGCCAGGGTGACGATGTCGACGTTGCCGGTGCGCTCGCCGTTGCCGAACAGCGTTCCCTCGATCCGGTCGGCGCCGGCCATCAGGCCCAGCTCGGCGGCGGCCACGGCACAGCCGCGGTCATTGTGGGGATGCAACGACAGCAGGATGCTGTCGCGGTCCTTGATGGTTCGCCCGAACCATTCGATCTGGTCGGCGTAGATGTTCGGCGTCGAGTGCTCGACGGTCGCCGGCAGGTTGATGATCATCGGGTGTTCGGGCGTGGGCTCGTAGACGTCCATCACGGCTTCGCAGATCTCCACGGCGAAGTCGAGCTCGGTCCCGGTGAAGGACTCGGGGGAGTACTCGTAGGTGATGTGCGTGTCCTGCAGCATCGCCGAGTACTTGCGGCACAGCTCGGCACCACGCACGGCGATGTCGATGATGCCGGGCTTGTCGAGACGGAACACGACCCGGCGCTGCAGTTCGGACGTGGAGTTGTAGAGGTGCACGATGGCCTTGCTGGCACCCTCGAGCGACTCGTAGGTCCGCTCGATCAACTCGGGCCGGGCCTGGGTGAGCACCTGCAGGGTGACATCGTCGGGTACGAGGTTCTCCTCGATCAGGGTGCGCATGAAGTCGAAGTCGGTCTGGCTGGCCGAGGGGAAGCCGACCTCGATCTCCTTGAAGCCCATGCCGACGAGCAGGTCGAACATACGACGCTTGCGTTCGCCGTTCATCGGGTTGATGAGCGCCTGGTTGCCGTCACGCAGGTCGACCGAGGACCAGATCGGGGCCTTGGCGATCACCTTGTCGGGCCACGTGCGATCGCTGAGCCCGACGCGGGGGTACGGCCGGTAGAGGTCGAATGCCATCTTCCGCGGGCGGACCGGGGTGGGGGGCATGTCGTGAACTCCTTGGGAGGGTTGAAACGAAGTTGGCCGGATGGGAGGGAAGCGGGCTGAAAACCGAAGCGACCTCCCGGCCGGAGGGCACAGGAGGTCGAGGCGAGCGCCCTATGTGGGACGCTCGCCTACTCGAGAAGAAGATCCAGCAAGAGAACGTGCGTGGACATACGCTTCAACAATGACACATGGGGAGAGTGTGGTCAAGGACCCGGAACCGGGCTGGTCCAAGGCGCACTGGCGTCGGTGGGGACGCGCTCGTCGGGCCGAGCTCGACCTGTCCGAGCTGTCGGAGCGCATCGCGGCCGTACTGGGTGCCTGGCTCGACGCCCAACCACCCACCACGGTCCTGCTGTACCGGGCCATGGCCGGCGAGATAGGTCTCGACCGGCTCGCCGAGGCGGCCGGCTCCGACGGCCGGCATCGGTGGGCGACCACCCGGACCCCGCCTGCGGGTCCGTTGACCCTGCACCCCTGGGACAGCCCGCTCGAGCGGCACCGATTCGGCTACGACCAACCGGTCGCCGATGCATCCGTCGTCGAGGACTCGTCGATCGGCATCGTGGTCGTCCCCGGCCTGGTGTTCGACCGGGCCGGTCGACGGATCGGCTACGGCAAGGGTTACTACGACCGGCTGCTCGCCCGCCTCGGCACGGTGCCCGACGCCGTCCTGGCGGTGGGGGTGGCGCCGACGGCGTCGGTGGTCGATCGCCTGCCCGTCGAGGCCCATGACCGGACCATGACGCTGCTCGCCACCGAGTCGGGCATGACCGCACCGACGCGCTGACGGGCGCCGCACCTCCGGCGAACCGGAGTTGCGACGCCCGTCGGCATCACGTCGGTGACGTGGACGGCCCCCGGTTCAGAGGGCCGGGCTCACGATCAGCCGCACTTCGAGGTCGACTGCGACCAGGCGCAGTTGCTGGACTTGCCGTTGAGGTCGACCATATTGCCCTCGAGCACCCAGATCTGCTTGCCGGAGTCGAACACGGCGAACTGGCCACCCTCGATGAGGTAGGCGTCCTTGTTGCCGTTCATCTCCTGCTTGATGCCCCACAGGTGGGTCGGGGGGGTCATGTTCAGCGCCCGGTGGGCGACGATCATGTTGGCCCGGGTCAGGCCGCCCGGCAGCTGCTGGGCGATGAGCAGGGTCTGCACGAACGGGAAGGCGTAGCCCATACCGTTGCCGAGCGAGCTCGACGACTGCGGATCGATGCCCTTGGCCTTCAGCTGCTCCTTGATGAAGTTCATCCAGGGGTCGCTGTTGAGCGACGGGTCCTTGATGTCCTTGATGCCCGGGTTGAACATGTGCCAGCCGTTGGAGGCAGAGCCGTCGCCGCCGACCTTGTCCTTGGCGATGAAGCTGGTGCCGGCGCAGGTGAGCGGCTGGAAGAGGTACTTGACGTTCTCCTTCATGCCGTTCTGGGCGGCCTCGACGACGGCCTGGGTGCAGGACGTGCCGGCGGTCATGGCGATGAACACCGTGCAGTTCTTCGACGCCAGGGTGGTCATCGGGTCGGTGATGGTGGGAGCGGTGGGCTCGATGGTCTCGGTGACGAACTCGACGCGGTCCTTCAGCTTGGCCGACTGGGCGATGTAGGAACGGAAGCCGGCGTCGTAGACCTTGCCGAAGTCATTGTTCATGACCAGGGCGCACACCGTGACCTTCTTGTCCTTGGGGAGCTCGTCGAGCTTCTGCTCGATGAAGGTGCCCCACAGCTGGGTCTCCGTCGTGTAGGAGGGCACCGGCGCACCCGAGGTCCACGGGTGGTTCACCGGGTCGGCCCAGGCCGGGTGACCGGTCATGGCGACCAGGTCCGGCACGCAGCGCTGGTTGATCTTGTCGTAGGTCTTCATGGTCGGCCCGGTGCCGAGCGTCCAGATGGCGAAGACCTTCTCCGAGTCGAGCAGCTCATCGACCAGCGGGATGGTCTTGGTGGGGTCGTAGGCATCGTCCTTCTGGATGTAGACGGCCTTACGGGTCTTGCCGGTCGAGTCCTTGAAGGCACCCTTCTCGCCGTAGTACGAGAGCAGGGTGTCGATGGCCTTGCCGTAGTTGCCGTAGTCGGCCAGCGTGCCGGACTGGGCCAGGGTCTGGCCCACCTTGAAGGTGGTGTCGCTGATGCCCTCGGTGTTGTTCCACCCGGCGGCACACTTGGTCATGTCGATGGTGAAGCCCTCGGGACCGGTGATGGTCTTGCCGTCGGCGGAGAGGCCCCACTTGTTGTCGGTGATCCGCTTGACGACCGCGGCGCGCTCGGTCTCCCAGAGCTTCTCCCACTCCTCCATCGTCTTGGGCTCCGGCTTGGCCACCGTGGTGGCGGTTGCCGCGCCGGGCGTGGTGGTGGCGTTCAGGGCGTCCTGGACGCCCTTGTCGACCGTGATCCCCGTTGCCTCATCGCCACCGTCGCTGCCGCTGCCACCGCATGCGGCAGCAAACAGTGACAGACCGACGACCGCGCCGGTCCACAGGCGAAGCGAAGCGCTCCGTCGTTGCATGCTGTCTCCTTGTAGGTACGGAACGGTGTCCCCCGAGTCCGTGGCGGCGAACGCTAGTCATGCCGACCCCCGGCTGTCACAGCACCCCCGGGGGGAATCCCGAACTTTTCCCGAACGTGAGGGATGCCTCGAGCTGTTCCGACCGTCCCTGACCGACGGCGGGCCGGACGCGGAAGGGCCCGCGGGGAGCACCCGCGGGCCCTTCGCTGGCTTCGGCCGAGGTGGCCGGGCCGACGATCAGTCGATCGTCACTCGCAGGCGGCCTTGGCCAGGATCCAGTGGCAGTTCTTGGTCTTGCCGTCGAGCAGGAACAGGTCGCTCACGTTCTCGTAGGTCTGCTTCTTGGCATCCCACTTGCTGAAGCGTGCGGCCTCGGCGATGAACGCATCCTTGTTGCCGTCCATGTGCAGAGGCATGCCCCAGCGCAGCATCGGGGAGTCCATCTGCGTGACCCGGTAGCAGAGCAGGACCCTGCTGCGGGTGACGCCCCCGAGGTCGCTGGCGCAACGCAGCGCTTGCAGCACCGGGAACAGGTAGTTCACACCGTCGCCGAGCTGGGTCGAGCTGTCGGGGTTGATCCCCGCCTTGGTGAGCTCGTCACGCAGCCACTTGACGTACGGATCCGACTGCAGGGTGGGGTCCTTGAGGTCCTTCACACCCGGGTCCATGATGAGCCAGCCATCGCCGGCCATGCCGTCGCCGCCGAGCTTCTCCTTGCCGATGGCACCGGCGCCCGGGCAGGTCTGCGGCATGAACTTGTACTTGACCTTCTCCTTCATGCCGTTGTTCGCAGCCTCGACCACGATCTGGGTGCACTGCACGCCGGCGAGCATGCTGATCCACATGTCGGGGTTCTTGGCGGCGAGGGTGGTCATCGGGTCGATCACCGTCGGGGCCTGGGCCTCGATGTTCTCGACCTGGAAGTCGACCCGGTCCTTCAACTTGGGCGAGGCGGCGATAGCGTTCTTGAACGCCGCCGAGTAGAGCTTGCCGAAGTCGTTGTTCTGGGCCAGAGCGGCGACGACGATCTTACGGTCCTTCGGGAACTCGTCGATGTGCTGCTCGAGGAAGGTCGCCCACAGCACGGCCTCGGTGCTGTAGGTGGGACGCGGCGCGCCGGTGGTCCACGGGTGGTACACCGGGTCACCCCAGGCGTCATGACCGGTCATCGAGCTCAGCTGCGGGATGCAGTACTGGTTGATCTTGTCGTAGGTCTTCAGCGTTGCCGGTGAACCGAGGGTCCAGATCTTGAACGGCTTCACCGAGTCGAGGAACTCGTCGACAATGGGAATGGTGCGGGTGGCGTCGTAGCCGTCGTCGGTGATCTTGTAGTCGACCTTGAGCGGCTTGCCGTTGACGTCCTTGAAGACGCCCTTGTCGTTGTAATAGTTGAAGACAGTCGCGATGCCCTTGCCGATGTTGCCGTAGTCGGCGTAGGTGCCGGACTGGGCCATGGCCTGGCTGATCTTGATCTGGCCGTTCTCGATGCCCTGGGTGTCGGACCAGTTGTTCACGCACTTGGTCAGGTCGACCGTGAAGCCCTCGGGGCCGGTGATCGTCTTGCCGTCGGCCGAGATGCCCCACTTGTTGTCCTTGATGCGCTGGACCATCGCGGCGCGCTGGGTGTCCCAGAGCTTCTCCCACTCCTCCATGCTCTTGGGCTCGGGGGCCGCCAACGTGGTCGTGGCACCCGCCGCGGTGGTCGTGGTGGCGTTGAGCGCCTCCTTGATGGCGCTCTTGTCGACGACCTCGCCGCCCTCGGCGCTGTCGCTGCCGCTGCCACCACAGGCCGCAGCGACGAAGCTCAGGCCGAGCGCAACCGCCGTCCACGTCCGAAGCGTCTTGCTCCGCGTGCTCATAGGTTCCCCCTTGTCCACCGGGCACCCCTGCGCCCGGCGGCGCCACTGTGCCACATGCTGTGCCGGAAGTCTCAGCACCCCGGGGATTCGGCCCCGAAGGTCGCGCAGATGGAGGATGACGTCACGTCAGAGTTTGTCGACGGCGTCGAGGACCAGCACGGCGCGTCCATCCTCTCGGGAGGCCTCCCAGTCGACGTGGGCGCGGATCCGCCACTCGCCGTACTCCTCGGGGTCCACCAACTGCTGGGTGACCTCGCCGGTGGTGGCATCGAACTGCCACCAGCGACGTTGTCGGGCCACGGCGTCGGTGCGCAGCTCGCCGAACTCGGTGAAGTACGGCGCTGCGGCGTCGGCCAGCCCGGGCGGCATCCGGGCGGCGTCGCCACGGGCCAGGGCCTGGATCCAGGCAAAGGCGGCATTGCGGACCAGCACGGCGAAGGCACGACGGTTGGCGGTGACGTCGTACTCGCCGGTCTCGGCCGCGCCGGCATCCGCGAGCTCGTCGGGGGTGATCTCGGGGTCGCGGAGCCGTTCCCACTCGTCGAGCAGCGAGGAGTCCACCCCGCGCACGGTCTCGCCGAGCCATTCGGTCAGCTCGTCGAACTCGTCGGTGCGATGCCAGTCCGGCACGTTCTGGATGAGGGCCTTGTACACGTCGGACAGATAGCGCAGCAGCACACCCTCGGAGCGCTTCAGGCCGTAGTAGCCGATGTACTCCCGGAAGGTCATCGCCTCCTCGAACAGCTCGCGTGCGACCGACTTGGGGCGGACCGTCTCCTCGCCGGCCCACGGATGGCGGGCGCGGAAGCGGTTGAACGCCTCGTAGAGCGGCTCGCGCAATGGCTTGGGCCATTCGAGCTCGGCGAGGATGGCCATGCGCTGCTCGTACTCGACGCCCTCGGACTTCAACCGTTGCAGGACTTCCTGCTTGATGTGGTTCAGCTGCTGCTGCAATACCACCATCGGTTGCTCGAGCACCGACTCGACGACCGACAACACGTCGAGGTGGTAGGTGTCGGCCTGGTGGTCGAGCTGGTCGAGCATCTCGATGACGAACGGCGACAACGGCTGGTTGAGCCGGAACTCGGCCTGCAGGTCGAGGTTGACCCGGATCGTGCGACCGTACTCGTCGGGATGGTCGAGCTTCTCGAGGATGCCGGCGGCGAGCAACGAGCGGTAGATGGCGATGGCCCGGCGGATGTGACGGCGCTGCGCCTTGCGGGGCTCGTCGTTGTGCAGCAGCAGATGCCGCACCGCGGCGCAACCGTCGCCCGGGCGATCGAGCAGTTCGAGCAGCATGGCGTGGGACACGGTGAAGCTGGACTGCAACGGTTCGGGCCGTCCGTTCACCAGGCGATCCATGGTGTTGCGGTCCCAGGCGGCGTAGCCGAACTCCGGCGGCTTCTTGCGCACCAGCTTCTTCTTCTTGGCCGGGTCGACCGCGGCCTTGGCCTCGGCCCGCAGGTTCTCGACCACGTGCTCGGGGGCCTGCACCCAGACCGAACCGGCCACGTCGAACCCGGAACGGCCGGCCCGCCCGGCGATCTGCTGGAAGTCGCGCACCGACAGCACCCGAACCCGCTCGCCGTCGTACTTGCACAGCTGGGTGAACAGCACCGTACGGATCGGTACGTTGATGCCGACGCCGAGGGTGTCGGTGCCGCAGATGATCTTGAGCAGGCCCTGCTGGGCGAGCTTCTCGACCAGCAGCCGGTACTTCGGCAGCATGCCGGCGTGGTGCACGCCGATGCCGTGATGGACGTAGCGTCTCAGGTCGTTGCCGAAGGGCGAGTCGAACCGGAACCGGCCGATCGAGGCCTTGACGGCCTGCTTCTCGTCCTTGGAGAGCACGTCGACCGACATCAGGCTCTGCGCCGCCTCGGTGGCGGCAGCCTGGGTGAAGTGCACCAGGTACGCCGGGGTCTTGTCGGCGGCGACGATCTCGGCCAACGACTCGTGCAACGGCGTCTCTCGGTACTCGAAGTCCAGCGGTACCGGCCGAGGTGCGTTGCCGATCAGCACGGTGCGCCGGCCGGTGCGGGCCTCGAGCGCCACCTGCAGGTCGTGGGTGTTGCCCAGCGTGGCCGACATCAACAGGAACCGAGCCCGGGGAAGCTCGAGCAGGGGCACCTGCCAGGCCCAGCCTCGGGTCCGGTCGCCGTAGTAATGGAACTCGTCCATCACCACGTCGTCGGCGGGGGCATCGGCCCCGTGGCGCAGCGCCAGGTTGGCGAGGATCTCCGCCGTGCAGCAGATGACCGGTGCCTCGGGGTTGATGGCCGCATCGCCGGTGACCATGCCGACGTTGGCCGAACCGAGCTCACGGCACAGAGCGAAGAACTTCTCCGACACCAACGCCTTGATCGGGGCGCTGTACCACGAGCGCTGGCCCTTGGCGATCGCCATGAAGTGTGAGGCCAACGCCACCAGGCTCTTGCCCGAACCGGTCGGCGTGGCGAGGATCACGTTGGCCCCGCCGAACAGCTCGAGCATCGCCTCTTCCTGGTGGGGGTAGAGGTCGATGTTGCGCAGCCGGCAGTAGCCGAGGAAGCCGTCCAACAGGCCGTCGGCATCGGCCACTGCCGGCAGGAACGCGGCGAGGCTGTCCGCCGCCGGGGCGGGGGAGACCGCCCCGTCAGGCACCGGGCTCGTCCGGGCGTTGCTCGCGCAGGAACTTCTCGAACTCGGCGGCGAGATCGTCGCCGGTGGGCAGCTGCTGGGCGAGGCGACGGTCGGTCTGCTCCTCGAGGCGGGCCACGTAGCGGCCGACCTCGTCGTCGGCGGACACCGCGGCGTTCACCTGGTGCTCCCATGCCGCGGCGGCCTGCACCAGACCCCCGTGCTCGGTGGGTACCCCGGTGACGTGCTCGAGATGGCGCAGCAGGGCCAGGGTGGCCTTGGGATTCGGGGAGGACGCCACGTAGTGCGGCACTGCGACGCGCAGCGAGATGACCGGGATCTGCTCACGGTCGAGCCGGTCGTGCAACACCCCGATCAGGCCGGTGGGCCCTTGGTAGCTCGGCCGGTCGAGGCCGAGCCGTGCGGCCAGCTCGGCCGAGGTCGAGCTGCCCTTGACCTGGGGCGTACGGGTGTGCGGCACGGCATCGGCCATGGCCCCGAGGGTGATCACCATCTCGGCGCCGGTCGTACGGGCCACGTCGATCAGGTCTGAGGTGAAGCTGTTCCAGCGCAGGTGGGGCTCGATGCCCGACAGCAGTACCAGGTCGTGGCCGTGCTGGGGCAGCCGGGCCACCGAGCAGTCGTTGGCCGGCCACTCGATGATGCGCTCCCCATCCACCAGCTTCACCTCGGGTCGCCGGGCGGTGAAGTCGAAGTACGGCTCGGGATCGATCCCGGCGATGTCGTCGGCGTCGTACTGCCTGGCCAGCCAGCGCACGGCACCGGTCGCGGCCTCGGCGACGTCGAACCAGCCCTCGAAGGCCAGGATCAGGAACGGTCGCGTCAACGACGAGAAGTCACGCCAGACCACGGTCATCGTCCTGTCCTCCTGTCATGCCGGTTGCGGCTGGGCCCGGCTCGGCGGTCGGCAACCGCCGGGACGGCACCGGCGAGACCTTACCGCCGGGTGAGCCGCCGTAGGGCGTCGACCGACCCGGCGCGTGGTGAGCGGGCACCGGCCCCCGACCGTTACGCCAAGCCGGCCATGAGTGGGCCCCGGCGGCTCATCCGTGAGGCGAGGTCGAGCATGCGCCAACGCCGGTCGGCCTGGCGCTGCCAGCGGGCCATGTGGGACAGCGCCTCCGCCACGTCGAACGTGGGCTCGGGGAGGCGGTCGACGAGTTGCTCGGGCGCAACGAGCCGGGACGATGCGCCGCTGCAGTACGCGTCGAGCGCCGTGGCTGCTGCGACCGACAGGCGCGGCTTGGGACCCGACGACGTCTCGGGGAACGCAGCGAGCATGCGTGCGCGCACCGCATGGGCCGAGCCGACGTACGCGGGGCGATGGGCGGCGAAATGGGTGCGCCAGAGCTCGATCCCGACTGCGGACATCCCCCGGTTGGCGGCGGTCGGGGTGACGGGCCACCCGATGCCGGGGGTCAGCGCGG